>NZ_KV811247.1:0-223 GCF_001813025.1 Pseudomonas sp. HMSC066A08 | reverse complement strand
CGTTTACTGTAGGTCACTGAGCTGATTGCATCACCAAATTGTGCACTACGCCGAAAGCGGACTTCAACAAATATCCATGTTCTATTACCCTGCATAATAAGATCAATTTCTCCACAGGGATATCGGACATTACGCTCAATTAACTTTAACCCTTGTTGGCGCAAGTAATTTAACGCTTTTCTCTCATAATATTGTCCGACTAGATAAGTACTTTTAGGAATAA
>NZ_KV811246.1:0-313 GCF_001813025.1 Pseudomonas sp. HMSC066A08 | reverse complement strand
CCTTGGCCTACATCGCCGGTTACGGCATGAAAGCCTACCTCATCACGCAGGACGTGCAGCAGCTCTACAAGGCTTATTCAAACTACGAAAGCATCATTTCCAACTGCCACGTCCGCATCGCCTACGCGCCCAACAAGGTCGAGACAGCCGAATGGATGTCGAAGATGACGGGCACCACCACCGTCGTCAAAGAGCAGGTGACGACTTCGGGCAAGCGGTTCGGTGCCGTCCTCGACAACGTGTCGCGCAGCTATCAGGAAGTGCAGCGACCGCTGATGACGCCCGACGAAATCATGCGCCTGCCCGGCCCGAC
>NZ_KV811245.1:0-35038 GCF_001813025.1 Pseudomonas sp. HMSC066A08 | reverse complement strand
CTGGTGGCGGGGATCAAGATCCAGACGGTGTTCTAGGCTATTGCTTCGGACAACCGCGATTCGGTCATGGCCAGCGGCCATTTCTTCAGCGCCGCCCAACGCGGCGCGGCGGGCTGAACAGCCCGGCGTGCAGACGTAATAGGAGAGTAAGCAATGCCTGTCATCAACCCCGAAGGGAGTACCGGACGATGAGCGAAGGTAACCGCAGTCGATCGCGCCTGCTGCCGAGCCTGCTCGGCCTGTTGATCCTGCTGTCCGGCCTGGCGCTGCTGGCCGGCGGCATCAAGCTGGCGAGCCTGGGCGGCTCGCTGTACTACCTGCTGGCCGGCATCGGCCTGGCCCTGAGCGGACTGTTGCTGCTGCTGGGCAAGCGTGCGGCGCTAGGCCTGTACGCCCTGGTGCTGTTCGCCAGCACCGTCTGGGCGCTGTGGGAAGTCGGCCTGGACTGGTGGCAACTGGTGCCGCGCCTGGCCCTGTGGTTCGTCTTCGGGCTGCTGCTCTGGCTACCCTGGTTCCGCCGCCCGCTGCTGGCCGACGGTCCGGCGCCACTGGGCACCGCGGCGCTGGGCGTGGCGGTGGTCCTGGCCGGCGCCGCCGCGGTGGGCAGCCAGTTCACCAATCCGGGGCAGATCGTCGGTCGCATCGACCGCGACAGCGGCATGACCAGCACCGCCCCGGCGATGCCGGACGGCGACTGGCAGGCCTACGGCCGCACCGAGTTCGGCGACCGCTACTCGCCGTTGAAGCAGATCACCCCGGCCAACGTCGGCCAGCTCGAGGAAGCCTGGCGCATCCGTACCGGCGACCTGCCGACCGCCGACGATCCGCTCGAACTGACCAACGAGAACACCCCGCTTAAGGTCAACGGCATGCTCTACGCCTGCACCGCGCACAGCAAGGTGCTGGCCCTCGACCCGGACACCGGCGCGGAAATCTGGCGCTTCGATCCGCAGATCCAGAGCCCGGTAGGCTTCAAGGGCTTCGCCCACATGACTTGCCGTGGCGTCTCCTACTACGACGAAGAGCAGTACGCCAGGAGCGACGTCGGCGCGCCGCCGGCGGCGCTCTCCGAGGCCGGCAAGGCGGTCGCCGCCAGTTGCCCGCGGCGCCTGTTCCTGCCCACCGCCGACGCCCGCCTGATCGCGATCAACGCCGACAACGGCAAGGTCTGCGAGGACTTCGGGGTCAAGGGCGCGGTCGACCTGACGGCCGGCATCGGTCCGTTCACCCCGGGCGGCTACTACTCCACCTCGCCGGCGGCGGTCACCCGCAACCTGGTGATCATCGGCGGCCACGTCACCGACAACGAGTCGACCAACGAGCCGTCCGGGGTGATCCGTGCCTTCGACGTGCACGACGGCAAGCTGGTGTGGAACTGGGACAGCGGCAACCCGGACGAGACCGAGCCCCTGGCTCCCGGCAAGTTCTATACCCGCAACTCGCCGAACATGTGGTCGCTGGCCAGCGTCGACGAGAAGCTCGGCCAGGTCTACCTGCCGCTGGGCAACCAGATGCCCGACCAGTGGGGCGGCAACCGCACCCCCGGCGCCGAGAAGTTCAGCGCCGGCCTGGTGGCCCTCGACCTGAACACCGGCAAGCTGCGCTGGAACTACCAGTTCACCCACCACGACCTGTGGGACATGGACGTCGGCAGCCAGCCGACCCTGCTCGACCTGAAGACCGCCGATGGCGTCAAGCCGGCGCTGATCGCGCCGACCAAGCAGGGCAGCCTGTACGTGCTGGACCGCCGCGACGGCACGCCGATCGTGCCGATCCGCGAAGTGCCGGCGCCGCAGGGTGCGGTGGAGGGCGACCATACCGCGCCGACCCAGGCGCGTTCCGACCTCAACCTGCTGCGCCCGCCGCTGACCGAGCGCGACATGTGGGGCAGCAGCCCGTTCGACCAGATGCTCTGCCGCATCCAGTTCCGCTCGCTGCGCTACGAGGGCCAGTACACCCCGCCGTCGGAGCAGGGCAGCCTGATCTATCCGGGCAACGTCGGGGTGTTCAACTGGGGCGGGGTGTCGGTCGACCCGGTACGCCAGATCCTCTTCACCAGCCCCAACTACATGGCCTTCGTCTCGCAGATGGTGCCGCGCGACAAGGTGCCCAGCGGAAGCAAGCGCGAGGGCGAGACCAGCGGCGTGCAGCCGAACACCGGCGCGCCCTACGCGGTGATCATGCATCCGTTCATGTCGCCCATCGGCCTGCCGTGCCAGGCGCCGTCCTGGGGTGACGTGGCGGGTATCGACCTGACCACCGCCAAGGTCGTCTGGCAACACAAGAACGGCACCAGCCGCGACAACACCCCGGTGCCGATCGGCCTCACCGTCGGCGTACCGAGCATGGGCGGCTCGATCACCACCGCCGGCGGCGTGGCCTTCCTCAGCGGCACGCTCGACCAGTACCTGCGCGCCTACGACGTGAAGGACGGCAAGCAGCTCTGGCAGGCGCGCCTGCCGGCCGGCGGCCAGGCCACGCCGATGAGCTACACCGGCAAGGACGGTCGCCAGTACGTGCTGATCGTCGCTGGCGGACACGGCTCCTTCGGCACCCGCATGGGCGACTACATCATCGCCTACGCCCTGCCCAGGCAATGACCCGCCCACCGGGAGCCCATAACCGGCTCCCGGCCTTCCGGGCCTCGGCCCGGAAGGGGCTTTGCCAAGGGGAGGCGCGTTCCCGCCCTTGGCAAAGCCCCTTCGATACCTTGCGATCCGCGGAACCCTGCATGCCGTCCCGACCCCGTCCCAGCTTCGTCTCCCACCTGTTGCCCGGCTCCCTGGCGCTCTGCGGCCTGGCCATCGCCTGCGCCGCCCAGGGCGAGGAGCGACGCAGCCTCGAACCCATGGTGGTGACCGGCAGCTACAACCCCAGCGACACCTTCGACCTGCCGTTCTCGGTGGATAGCATCGAGCGCCGGCAGATCGCCGACGGCCAGCTCGGCATCAACCTCTCCGAAGTCCTGCCACGGGTACCCGGCCTGGTGGTGCAGAACCGCCAGAACTACGCCCAGGACCTGCAAATCTCCTCGCGCGGCTACGGCGCCCGCTCGGCCTTCGGTATCCGCGGGCTGAAGCTGCTCGCCGACGGCATCCCGGCCAGCACGCCGGATGGCCAGGGCCAGGCCGCGACCCTCAACCTCGACGTCGCCGAGCGCATCGAGGTACTGCGCGGGCCGGCCTCGACGATCTACGGCAGCAACGCCGGCGGGGTGATCCAGATGTTCTCCCGCGACGGCCAGGGCGCCCCGCGGGTCGGCGCGGAAACCACCGTCGGCAGCGATGGCCTGAGCCGCAACCACCTGTACACGGAAGGCGAGGGCGACGGGGTCGGTTTCCTGGTGGATGCCTCGCGGATGGACACCGACGGCTACCGCGACCACAGCGCCGCGCGCCGCGACCAGACCTTCGCCAAGCTGAACTTCAGGCCCGACGCCGACAGCCGCCTGGCGCTGATCTACAGCAGCCTGGAACAGAACGACACTGAAGATCCGCTGGGGCAGACCTGGGACGCCTACAAGCACGACCCGCGCTCCGTCACCGCCAACGCCGAGCTGTACGACACGCGCAAGAGCATCGACCACCAGCAGGCCGGGATGAACTACGAGCGCTACTTCGGCGAGGCGACCTTGCAGGTCAACGCCTACGTGGGCAAGCGCAGTGTCGTGCAGTATCAGGCGATACCCAAGCAGATAGGATGCGAGAGTAATCCGCGTTGCCAGAGAAACGGCGCGGTGATCGACTTCGACCGCGACTTCCACGGTGGCACCGTGCGCTGGCTGCAACCGGTAAGCCAGGCGCCGGGCGAGCTGAACCTGACCGTCGGCCTCGACTACGACCAGAGCCGCGACGACCGTCGCGGCTACCAGAACTTCAACGGCGACCAGCTCGGCGTGAAGGGCGAGTTGCGCCGCGACGAGGTGGACACCGCCACCAGCCTCGATCCCTACCTGCAGGCGAGCTGGGCCATCGACGCCTGGACCCTGCAGGCCGGGGTGCGCCACAGCACCATGAAGATGGAGGTCGACGACCGCTACCTGAGCAACGGCGATGCCAGCGGCTCGCGGCGCTACCGGAAGAACACCCCGTCGTTCTCGGTGATGTACGCCTTCACCCCCGACCTGCACGGCTACCTCAGCGCCGGCAAGGGCTTCGAGACTCCGACCCAGGCGGAGATGGCCTATGCGCCGGTGGCGGCGAACGCGCCGGACGTCTTCAACTTCGGCCTCAAGCCAGCCACCAGCAGCCAGTACGAAGCCGGGCTGAAGGCGCGCCTGTGGGGCAATACGCGGGTCAACGCGGCGATCTTCCAGATCCGCACCGAGGACGAGATCGTCGTCGCCAGCTCCCTCGGCGGTCGCACCAGCTACCAGAACGCCGGCAAGACCCTGCGTCGCGGCTTCGAACTGGGCCTGGAGAGCGAACTGAGCGAGCACTGGAACGCCAACCTGGCCTATACCCGGCTATCCGCCACCTACGATTCGGATTTCGAGGCCGGCGGCAAGACCATCGGCAAGGGCAAGCACCTGCCGGGCGTGCCGGAAAGCAGCCTGTTCGGCGAACTGGTATGGAAGCCCGCGGCGGGCATCAGCATGGGCTGGGAAGGCATGTACCGCAGCCAGGTCTACGTCGAGGACAGCAACAGCGAAAAGGCTGCGCCGAGCTATGCGGTATTCAACTGGCGCACCCGCTTCGAGCAGCGCCTGGGTGCCTGGACCTTCCACCAGTTGGTGCGCCTGGACAACCTGTTCGACCGCCAGTACGTCGGCTCGGTCATCGTCGGCGACGGCAACCGGCGTTACTACGAAGCGGCCCCCGGGCTGTCCTGGTACGCGGGAGCCGGGGTCGAATACCAGTTCTGAAGTGCCGGGCGCGCTTGTTCGCGCTACCCGGCCAGCCCTTGTCAGCGTCGTCAATTCCGATTACTGTATTAATGTACAGTAATCGGAAATCGCCTGCCTGCGCGACAAGGAGCACCGATCATGAGCCACAACCTTGCCGAACTGCCGCTGTCCCGACGCCACGCCCTGGAGCGCGAGAAACAGGCCTGCCTGCGCCTCCACCTGTCCCGCAATCGTGCCAGCGAACGCCTGGAGCGCGCCGTGCGCGACGAAGTCGAGCGCCTGCTGGGGGCTCGCGAGCGCCAGGGAACCGGCTGGCCGGAGTGGGTCAGCGCGGAGCTCTGCGTGGCGGACGACCCGCTCTTCGTGCGCAAGGTGGTGGCGCGCCTGAAAGCCGCGGTGGACTGGCAACGCCAGCGCGCAGCCTGAGCGTTGCTCGCTTCAGGCACCGCTGCCGTCGCTCCCGGGCGCGCGATGATGTTGCAGGGCGCGCTGGCGATGGCCGGCGAGGATGTACCGGTAGACCAGTCGTGCGAGTGGCTCCAGTTCCATTTTCTGGCCGTTCAGCGCGGCGCCGCAGAGTGCCAGCTTGACCCGCTTGCCTCCGGCCACCGCACGGGCTTCGGGGCGGGCGAAAGCCCGCGGGTCGAAACGGGCATGGCTGTCGAAGCGCGGTGCCGTGCAATCGAAGGTGGTCGAGAAGGTGAGTTCCAACCAGCGCCCACGCTCGATCTCCACCGACTGGAAGGTGTACATCGGTACCTGCGGCGCGTTGGCGAAGGCGATGCTCTCCGGCGTCAGGGTGAGCGCAACCTGGCCGTGGCGCCGGTAGAGGAACACGCCCGCCAGGCAGGCGTACAGGCCGCCGCCCAGCAGCAGCGCGGCTGGCAGCCAGAACAGCCACTGGCCACTGGCCAGGCGCCAGGCGTGGGGCAGCGAAGCGAGCCAGAGACCGGTGGCGCCAGCCACCAGGCCAGCGAGCAGGGCAACGCAGGCGGTGCCCCGCGAGACCTCGCGGATCTCGCAGCGGGCTTCCAGCGGCGGCAGTTCGTCGAGGGTTTCGTCAGTTTCTTGCATGGGGATTCTCACAGGTCTTGCCGAGCAGGTCGGCGCTGAGCGCTCGGCTCAACGCCAGGGGGGCGCCGAACCAGACGCCCAGCGCCTGGCTCGGCGGTCGTGTCGGAACGGCCCGGCCGGCGGTCCCGGCCCAGGTGCGTTCGAAGCTCTCTCCCAGCGCCGTGCAGCGCAGGCCCAGCGGAGGGTGGGTATCCTGCGGATGGACCTGGAGTCCCTCCGCCCCGGGGGCCGGTGCTTCCAGGCCGGACTGGCCCAGGTAGACGTGGATGGCGTCCACCAGGTTGTCCGGCGCGCGCGCAGGAGCGAGCAGGCAGTGTTCGAGGAACGCCCGTATCGGCGCGCCGGCCGCCGCGCTGCGCAGCAGGGCCGAGGCCATCGCCGGCGCACCGGCCAGTTGTGCGGCGCGGCGGTCGGCGGCGAATTCGCGCAGGCGGCTCCAGTGGTTCACGGCGAGGCCGAAACGTTCGAGGAAGTACCCGGCCAACAGTCGCGCCGGTTCCAGTGCCGCACGTTCGAAGACGTTGGCTTCCTGCTCCTCGATGGCGGCCAGTTGGCTCGCGGCGCCCTGGTAGATCGGCAGGAAGCGCAGGCTGTAATGGGCGTCGCGGCCGGCGAAGTGGGCCAGTTCGTGAACGATCACTGCACTCAGTTCGGCGCGGTCCAGCAGGCCCAGCAACGGTAGCGAGAGGTATAGGCTGCGTCCTTCCAGATGCTCGCCGGAAGGTTGCAGGCAGACGCGGTTGGCGGTCACGTAGAAGCCGTCGCAGAGACCTACCAACAGGTGCTGCGGGGCTGGCGTGTCGAGGCGCGCCGCCAGCTCGCGCAGTAGCGTCCAGAGTTCCGGTGCATCCTCTTCGCCCAGCCGGCGGCCGATGACATCCAGGGCCGGCGCCGGGCGCAGGCGCAAGCGGCTGATCTTCGCCAGCATTTGCCACGCCGACGCCAGCAGGCCGAGAAGGATCAGCGCCACGCTCAGTTGGGTGCGTCCTTCGCTGACCGGAACCTGGCCGACCCGCCACAGCCCGAGGATCTCGAACGTTCCGGCACAGGCCAGGGCCAGGGCGAGCAGGCCGATCTGGGCGAGGAGCAGGCAGGGCAGCAGGCGTCGGCCCAGCTCGAACCACAGGAGCAGGCAGCGACGCGAGCGCAGTGCGCTGCGTGCGGCGCCGGCGATGCCGGCCAGGGAGACGGCTCCCAATACGGCGACCAGCGCCGCCAGGCAGGCTCCGCTATCGGCGAGGACGGCGGCGAAGCGATTCAGGCGCTGTGCGCTTCGTGTGTCGGCGAGTCGCTCGTCGAGCCGCGCCAGGGCCAGGTCGCGCACATAGGCCCGGCCGTCCACCCGGACGCTGGCCCTCGGCGGCAGCGCCCGCGCTTCGGCGAGCGCGCGCTCGACCCGCTGCTGCGCGGCGCCCAGTCGCTCGGCCTGCTGCTCGGCGCGCCAGGACTGCCAGGCGCCGAGCCCCGCCAGCAGCGCTGGAACCAGCACCAGGCAAAGCAGCAGCCTTCGCGGATGGACCGTGCCCTTCACTCAGCCCTGGCTGCGCAGTTGTTGCAGGTAGCGCTGGGCGTGGGCGGCCTGGATGTAGGCGTCGAGGATCGCCGCCATGTCGTCGCAGTCCAGCTTCTTGCCATCGCTCTGCAGGCCGGCCGACATGATGGTGATGCGCGGGTCCTTGCCTTTGAAGGCCATGGCCTGGGAGGCGAACACCTGGCGTACGGCGCGATGGGTCGGCAGCGGCGTTTCGGGCCGCAGGTGGAGGGTCTGGGTGGTTTGCAGCATGTCGGCCTTGACGCTGAAATCGATGACGTCGGCCAGCTCGACCGGAGCCGACAGGCTGTCGGCCCAGAGCTGGGTACGGGTCAGGCGCATGAAGGGGGTCTTGCCGGAGTTGCGATGCTGGTAGCCGAGGAACAGCCCGAACAGGCCGAGCAGCAAGCCGACGACGCCGACCCCCGGCTTGCCCTGGGAGAACCACATGCCGGTCATGATGAAGGGCACGATGCTCAGCAGCGGACCCAGCACCACGTACTTGCGGGTATTGGTGAACTCGGTGGCCGGCGGTACGTTGGCGATCACCCGCTCCAGGTGGGCGATGACCTCGGCGGTCTTCGCCTGGTTCAGCTCTTCGTGTTCGGCACCGAGGGTTTCGGCGAGGTTGGAGACGAGGTCCCGGGGTTCCTGGTTGCTCATGGAAATATCCTTGGAGTTGGGAGTGAAGAGGAAGCACTGGGCGGGATCTCGCCCAGTTGGCGGAGCCGGGCCTGGGCGCGGGCGATGTCCAGGTAGAGGTCGATGACCTCCGCGGCTTCCAGTAGCGACAGGTTGCGACCGTTGAGGCGCCAGCCGGGGGACAGCAGGCGAACCCGTGGGCCGTCCCGGCATTCGCTGACGGCACGCGCGGCGAACGGATCGAGCGGGCGCGTGGATGGTGCCGGTAGCGCCTTGCCGTGCAGTTCGAGGACTATCGCGGAGAACCAGACCCCGTCCTCCAGGCGCAGGTCGGCGACCTCCAGCAGGTCCAGCGGCGCCGACAGGCTGCGGGCGCGCAGGCGCCCCTGGCCGAGGACGAGGAACGGCGCGCTCCTGGCGTTGCGCTGCAGGCAGGCCAGGCACATGAGGAGGGCGGCCGCCGCCAGCAGGCACAGCGCCGCCGCCTCATGGCCGGGACCGGGGTGGTCGCGCAAGGTCCAGGCGCCGCCGAGCAGCAGCAGGCCGAGCAGGGCGGACAGCGGCGCCGCGCCACGGGCGGCGCCGATGCTTATCCGGTTGGGGACGCTGGCGACGAAGCGCCGCAACCGCGTGGCTTCGTCGCCCCTTGTCCCGGCGGGGCAGGGCGCTTGCGCGCCCGGCGGGATCACCGGCTTTCCCCGTGGCCTGCATCGAGCAGGCGGTTGAGCCACTGCGTGTCGTCGGCGCTGACGATGCGCCTTGCCTGCCGCAGCAGGTCGTCGTCGAGCGCCAGGGAAAGATCCGCGATCCGCTGGTAGGTCGGCGGATGGCTGTCGAAGGGGTGTTCCAGGCGGCGAGCGCTGTCGTGTTCGTCCAGTTCCAGGGAGTTCCCGCGCAGATGGTCGGTCAGCGCATGCACCAGGTTGCGCGTCTGCGGGCTGGCCAGCAGGCGTTCGATCAGTCCTGCCAGGGCGCAGGTGCGTAGCAGCGCGATGGCGAAGACCCGCGCGCCGGCTACCCGCGCCCCGACCTTGTCGGCGGCCAGTTCCTGGCGGCGATTCCAGTGCAGGTAGGCGCGCTCGAAGCGATCGAGGAAGTACAGCGCGGCCCACAGGCCCGGCTTGCCGAGCAGGCCGACACGCCCATCCTCGGGTGCGGCGATGCGTTCGATGCGCAGGCGCACCTGCCGCTGCAGGAGCGACAGGGATGCACCGTGGGCGGTGTCGCCGGCGGCGAAGTGACCCAGTTCGTGGCCGATGATCGCGGCGCTTTCGGCCTCGCTCATGACCGAGGCATAGGTCAGCGGGATGTACAGGGTACGCCCCTCCAGCGGAATGCCGCGGGGTGCCAGCAGGACCTTGGCCTGGGTGACGAAGTAGCAGTGCTCGATGCCGGTGACGACATGGTCCGGTAGCGGCGCTCCGGCGCGGTCGGCGATCTGTCCCAGCCATTGCCAGAGGCCGGGCGCGGCGACGCGGTCGAGTTCGCGGCCGAGCAGGTGGAGCACCGGTTCTTCCAGCGGCAGCAGTTCTCCGCGCAGGCGCCGCAGCATGAGCAGGCCGCCGAGGAACAGCAGCCACAGCGGCAGTGAGAAGAGCAGGGCGACGAAACCGTGACTGTGCCAGTGGCTGTAGCTCCACAGCGCTTCGTAGAGCAACTGGCTGGCCAGGGCGGCGACCAGCAGGCCGGCGTGCAACGGGACCAGTCGACCGAGGTGCCGCCAGGCCGGCGCGAGGTGGCCGAGCAGGTAGGCTTGCGAGCGCATCGAGCGGCGCCCGTCGTATTCCAGTTTCGCCAGCAAGGCGGCCGCGACCAGTGCCGACGCCAGCGCGCAGAGCTTGCCGATAGCGGCCAGCCAGCCGCGCAGAGCCAGCCAGGGATGGTCGCGGCGGATGGCCTCGGCGTCTTCGGCGAACTGGTGAAGATGACCTTCGACGCCATAGGCCGGACGGAACAGGTGACGGGGAATGGCGCCGGCGGCGTCCGGGTCGTTGCGCGCCGAGGCGCTCCAGTCGCGCATGAACTGTTCGTCGCGCAGGGTCGAGTCGACCCGGAAGGCCTGCACGGCGGACCAGGCGTAGAGCGCCAGGGGAATCAGGAAGAGGAACGCGAGCAGCCTTACCCGCAGCGTATCGTGGCTCATCCGCGTTTATTTCTGCTCGAGGTAGTCGGTCAGGAACGCCTGGGGCTCGCCTGCGGACGACAGCGCCTCGCTATAGGCGACCTGCCGCGTCTGCTGTTCGCCGGGCAGGTAGAGTTCGCCCCAGCCGTCGCGCACGATCAGGATCACATACTTGCTGCCGTTCAGTTCGGTGGAGTAGCGGCTGTCCCTGGCGCTCTTTTCCACCTTTACCTTGTGGATCAGGCGGTCCCAGTCGTGGTCCAGTCCTTCGACCTGCAACAGCGCTTCGCCGGCCGCCGCTTCGCCGATACGCAGGGTCCAGACCTTGAGCCCCTGCTGGCCCTGGTAGGCCACCACCTTGTCGGCGACTGGCGGCCGCGCCTCTTCGGCCTGCGCCGTGCAGGATCCCCACGCCAGTGCGCCCATCAGCAGTGCCGCAGTCCACTTTGCTATCATTCTCGCCCCCTTTGACAACGCGATGTAAAAAGGGCGCATCTATTAATACAGGCGCGAGCCACGAACAACCGAGGCGGCCGCTGCTCACAGGAAAAGCGTCGTCGCCCACAGGTTCGGTTCGATCAGCGCACGGAACCATCCTGGAAAGCCGCTGCCTGAACCGGTTCAGATGGTTGCGTCCCACCGATACCTACGCCATGGAAAGCTGGAATCCCTACCACGACACGGAGCTCTATTTCGACGCTCCTTCGCCCCTGTGCCAGTCGCAGATCCTCGACGCGCGCGAAATGCTCGGCAGCGCCACCGGTCACTACCAGGCGCGGACGGTGCGCCCGTCGATGCAGTATTTCGATTGCGACCTGAGCTTCACCGAGCCGCTGCGAACCCACAAGGTGCTGCCGGAAGGCCTGTGCATCGTGCAGATGTTCGACGGCCAGTGGCGGCACAGCGTCGACGGCGGCGAGCCTTATCTCTACAACCTGGGCGGTCCTTCGGTGCTCGGCACCGGCGAGCCGATGGAGGCCTTCGATATCCTGCCGGCGGGCAGCCGCGTGCGCCTGGGCGGGCTGCGGATCGCCGCCAGCTATCTGGAAGAGGAACTGGAAACCGGCGATGGCGCCCTGCGGCCGCTGGCGCGGCTGAAGGGCGACGGCGCGAGCTTTACCCAGTTGTCCCGTTGCGGCGCCATCACCGCCCTGTTCGAGCGCCTCTACCAGAATCCATACCGCGGCGCCCTCGGACGCCTGCACGAAGAGAGCCTGACCCTGGGCCTGCTGGTGGAGCTGGCCGCCTACCTGGGCGGCGCGGACCTTCGTCGCGCGCGCACCCCACGCGCCCAGCGCGACCTGGCCCATGAAGCGCGCCGCCTGCTGGAGGCGAACCTCGGTGAGCCGCCGGCCAGCCTCGAACTGGCGCGCCAACTGGGGGTCGGCGAAACCACCCTGCGGCGGATTTTCAAGAACGAGTTCGGTCGCTCGATGTTGCAGTACGTCCGCGACCGGCGTCTCGAGATCGGCCGGCAGATGGTCCGCGAGGGTCGCTGGCAGATCGCGCAGATAGCCTATCGCCTGGGTTACTCCAGTCCGGAAAACTTCACCCATGCCTACCGCGCGCGCTTCGGCCATCCGCCGGGGCGCGAGTGAGGCGGACGCGGTTCAGAGCGAACGCTGGTCGACCCGCGCGGAAAGCTGCTCGGCGCTTTCCTTGCGCTCCGAATAGCGGTCCACCAGGAAGTCCGTGCGCTCGCGCAGGAGCAGGGTGAACTTGAACAACTCCTCCATCACGTCGACCACCCGGTCGTAGTAGGGCGATGGCTTCATCCGGCCCGCTTCGTCGAACTCCAGGTAGGCCTTGGGAACCGAGGACTGGTTGGGGATGGTGAACATGCGCATCCAGCGACCCAGCACGCGCAACTGGTTGACCACGTTGAACGACTGCGAGCCGCCGCAGACCTGCATCACCGCCAGGGTCTTGCCCTGGGTCGGGCGCACCGCCCCGAGTGCCAGGGGAATCCAGTCGATCTGCGCCTTGAATACCGCGGACAGCGCACCGTGGCGCTCGGGCGAGCACCAGACCTGGCCTTCCGACCACTGCACCAGGTCGCGCAACTCGCGGACCTTGGGATGCTCCACCGGTGCATCATCGGGCAATGGCAGCCCGGAAGGGTCGAAAATCCGCGTTTCGGCACCGAAGCGTTCGAGCAGGCGTGCGGCCTCCAGCACCAGCAGGCGGCTGAAGGAGCGCTCGCGGGTCGAGCCGTAGAGCAGGAGGATGCGCGGCCTGTGCCCGGAGACGGGGGGCGGGTCGCCGAGCAGCGCGGGATCGAGGTTGGGTAGTTGTTCGGACATGCTTCCTCCGGTCAGAGCGAGCCGATGCGCTCCAGCTCACGCTTGAGCTGGTCGCGATCCAGGGTAGCGAAGGGCAGGCCGAGGAAGGCTCGGCAACGCTGTTCGATGCGTGCCAGGGTGGCGTGGAACGCCGCATCCCGCAGGGCTTCGTCGCCATCCAGGGCGGAGGGATCGGCCAGGCCCCAATGGGCCTTCAGCGCTGCGCCGAGATACAGCGGGCAGGCTTCCCCCGCGGCGGCGTCGCAAACGGTGATGACGATGTCCGGCGGTGCGCCTTCGAAGGCTTCGCTGCCCTTGCTGTACAGGCCGTGGGTGGCGATGCCGGCCTGTTCGAGGGTCGCCAGGCTGCGCGGATGCACCCGCCCGCTGGGCTGGCTGCCGGCGCTGCATGCCTCGAAACCCGGCGGGGCCAGGTGGTTGAACATGGCTTCGGAAAGAATGCTGCGGCAACTGTTGGCCGTGCACATGAACAGGACTCGCATGGGATGCTCCTGCCGCCGTCGCCGGCGGTCGTCAGATGGCCAGGCGCAGGGCCAGGGCCGAAAGGGTCGCCAGCAGGACCGGCAGGGTCAGCAGGGCGCCGACCCTGAAGTAGTAGCCCCAGGTGATGCGCATGCCTTTGCGCGCCAGCACGTGCAGCCAGAGCAGCGTCGCCAGGCTGCCGATAGGCGTGATCTTCGGACCCAGGTCGCAGCCGATGACGTTGGCGTAGATCATCGCTTCGCGCACCGCGCCGGCGGTGTCGCTGGCCTGGATCGACAGGGCGCCGAGCAGCACGCTGGGCATGTTGTTCATTACCGACGAGAGGGCGGCGGAAAGCAGTCCGGTACCCAGCGCGGCCGCCCATACGCCGTGCTCGGCCAGGCGGTTCAGGAGCTGCGCCAGGAGGTCGGCGAGACCGGCGTTCTTCAGGCCGTAGACCACCAGGTACATGCCCAGCGAGAAGACCACGATCTGCCAGGGCGCTTCGCGCAGCACCCGCCGGGTCGAGATCACCCGTCCGCGCCCGGCCACCGCCAGCAGCAGCGCCGCACAGGCCGCGGCCACCGCGCTGACGGGGACGCCCAGCGGCTCCAGGGCGAACAGCCCGGCGAGCAGGACCAGCAGCATCCAGCCGCCGACGACGAAGGTCGCGCGGTCGCGGATCGCCGCCCGCGGCGGCTTCAATTGCTCCAGCGCATAGACCGGCGGCAGGTCGCGGCGGAAGTAAAGGAACAGCACCAGCAGGGAGGTCGCGACGCTCACCAGGTTTACCGGCAGCATCACCGCCGCGTACTCGCCGAAGCCGAGCCCGAAGTAGTCGGCCGAGACGATGTTCACCAGGTTCGAGACCACCAGCGGCAGGCTGGCGCTGTCGGCGATGAAGCCCGCCGCCATGACGAAGGCCAGGGTCGCCGCCGGGCTGAAGCGCTGGGCCAGCAGCATCGACATCACGATGGGCGTGAGGATCAGCGCCGCGCCGTCGTTGGCGAACAGCGCCGAGACCGCCGCGCCGAGCAGCACGCAGAAGGCGAACAGGCGCCGGCCGTCGCCGCCGGCCCAGCGCGCGACGTGCAGCGCGGCCCATTCGAAGAAGCCGGCCTCGTCCAGCAGCAGGCTGATGACGATCACCGCGATGAAGGTGGCGGTGGCATTCCAGACGATGTTCCAGACGGTCGGGATGTCGCCCGGCGCGACGCTGCCCAGCGCCAGGGCGAGCAGGGCACCGATGCTGGCGCTCCAGCCGATGCCGAGGCCTCTGGGTTGCCAGATGACCAGGACCAGGGTGAACAGGAAGATGGCGAAGGCGATCAGCATGGGGCGGCTCGCGCTATTGGCAGCAGGCGGAGGCGCGCTGCGGGCGGCCGTCCATGTCGCGCAGGCGCGCGGCGTCGGCTTGCAACCAGTCGCCGTTGGCCCGCAGGGTCACTTGCAGGATTTCGTGGATCCAGGCCGGGAGCGCCGGGTTCAGGCGGTAGTACACCCACTGGCCCTGGCGACGGTCGAGGAGCAGCCCGGCACTGCGCAACTGGGCCAGGTGGCGGCTGACCTTCGGCTGGCTGTCGGCGAGGGCGCACATCAGTTCGCAGACGCACAGTTCGCCCTGGTCGACGATCAGCAGGGTGGCGCGAACGCGCGTCTCGTCGGCCAGGCACTTGAACACTTCGGCGGGGCTGGGCATCGCTGGGCCTTCCTGGATATATGGAAAGTCGAATATACGGATATCCGTATATATTGCAAGCGCGCCCGATCTCGCCGGCTAGCGGCGGGCGGCCTGGACTTCCTCGCTCGGCGTGCGCCCGAAGTAGCGCTTGAACTCGCGGCTGAACTGCGAAGGGCTCTCGTAGCCGACCTGGTTGGCGGCGGTACTGGCGTTCAGCCCGTCCTGCACCATCAGGCTCCAGGCCTTGTACAGGCGCACGCTCTTCAGGTACTGGAGGGGCGAGGTGAAGGTCATCGCCTTGAAGTTGTGGTGGAAGGTCGACACGCTCATGTTCGCCTCGCGAGCCAGGGTGTCGATGTCCAGCGCACTGGCGTAGTCGGTGTGGATGCGCCGCAGGGCCCTGGCCATGCGCCCGTAGCCGCTGTGCCGGCCGGCCACCGCACGCAGGGCGTTGCCCTGTTCGCTGCGCAGGGCGCGGAAGATGATCTCGCGGACCAGTTGCGGGCCGAGGATATGGCTGTCCAGCGGGCTCTGCAGGCAGCCCAGCAGGCGCATCACCGCATCGGCCATCCCCGCGTCCAACGGTACCGAAGCCATCGGCGCGCTGGGCGCCAGCTCATTGTCGTCGTCGCTGCCGGGAGCCTCTTCCATCTGTAGCAGCAGTTCCTTCAAGGTGCCGATTTCCACGTCGACGCTCACTCCCAGCAAGGGCTCGGCGGCGGAGGCGTGGGTTTCGCATTCGAACGGCAGGGGCACCGACATCACCAGGTAGCGTTCGGCGTCGTAGCGGTAGGTTTCACCGCCGAGGAAACCGATCTTCTGGCCCTGGGCGAGGATGCAGATGCGCGGCTCGTAGAACACCGGGCTGCGCGGATAGGCCTGTTCGGCGCGCATCAGGCGGACCCCGGGGATGCGGGTGGCGTCGAAACCCGGTTCGCCTTGCAGGGTGGCGATCAGCGACGCCATGTCGGTGGAAGTAGTGCTCATGCCTTGGCTGTTTCTCCAGGAGGGGAGGCAAACGTAGCAACCCCGTGCGCGCCTGGGCAGTGGCGGCACGCAACATCGGCACGAATGGGCAAGGCTTCGACAGGAATGGACATTCTGCGGCGGCGCCCATCCGGCGAACAATTGCCCCCCGAACGGACCGCCGCCAGCAGGCAGTCGCGGCCCGCCATCCTGCGAAGAGGACACACCGATGACCCTACAGATCCGCGGTTACGCCGCCCAGTCCGCCAGCACCCCGCTGGCCGCCCATCGCTTCGAACGCCGCGCGCCGCGCGCCGACGACCTGGTGATCGACATCCTCTACTGCGGCGTCTGCCACTCGGACCTCCATCAGGCGCGCAACGAATGGCACAACAGCCTGTACCCGCTGGTGCCGGGCCACGAGATCATTGGCCGGGTCGCCAGCGTCGGCGACGCGGTGAGCGGTTT
Organism: Pseudomonas sp. HMSC066A08; assembly: GCF_001813025.1. Lineage (NCBI taxonomy): Bacteria > Pseudomonadati > Pseudomonadota > Gammaproteobacteria > Pseudomonadales > Pseudomonadaceae > Pseudomonas > Pseudomonas sp. HMSC066A08. The sequence continues at coordinate 18,943 of NZ_KV811245.1, read as the reverse complement.
CGCGGTCGGCGAACTGGTCGGCGTCGGTTGCATGGTCGACTCCTGCCGGCACTGCGCCGCCTGCGCCGAGGGCCTCGAGCAGTATTGCGCGGAATACCCGACCCTGACCTACAACGGCCGCGACCGCCACGACGGCCTGCCGACCTTCGGCGGCTACTCGGAGCGCATCGTGGTCTCGGCCAGGTTCGTCCTGCGCATTCCCCAGGGGCTCGACCCGAAGGCGGCGGCGCCGCTGCTGTGCGCCGGGATCACGTCCTACTCGCCACTGCGTCACTGGAAGGTCGGTCCCGGCAGCCGGGTGGCGGTGGTCGGCCTGGGCGGCCTCGGTCACATGGGCCTGAAGTTCGCCAGGGCGCTCGGTGCCGAGGTGGCCCTGTTCACCCGCTCGCCGGGCAAGGAAGAGGAAGCGCGGCGGCTCGGCGCCGACCAGGTGATCCTTTCCACCGACCCACAGCGGATGGCCGCCGTCGCCGGACGCTTCGACCTGATCCTGGACACCGTGCCGCACCAGCACGACCTCAATCCCTATCTGGCGACCCTCAAGCGCGACGGCACCCTCGTACTGGTCGGCCTGCTCGAGCCGCTGGAGCCGGCGGTGCACGGTGCGCAACTGGTGATGGGACGCCGCTCGATCGCCGGCTCGGCCATCGGCGGCATCGCCGAGACCCAGGAAATGCTGGATTTCTGCGCGGCCCACGGGATCGCCTGCGACATCGAGATGATCGAGATCCAGCAGATCAACCAGGCCTACGAGCGAATGCTGGCCAGCGACGTGAAGTATCGCTTCGTGATCGACATGGCCTCCCTGCAGAAGTCCTTCTGAGACGGGCCGTCGGCGCCGGCGGGCTCAGCAGCCCTCGGCGTCGACCAGGAAGGTCTCGAAACGCACGCTTTTCGCGCCCAGCCGCCAGACGCCCGCGCTCAGCGGGCCTTGCGCGTCCTCCCGGGTCTGCCAGGCGCGTTCGCAGTCCTCGCGTGAACGCCAGCAGGTGTAGTTCAGCACGTGCTGGCCGTCCTCGCTGGGGTGCAGGCTGGCGGACAGGTAGCCCGGGCAGTTCCTGAAGCAGCGTTCCAGGCGTTGCAGGTGCGCGTTCTGTTCCAGCGCCAGCGACAACTGGCTGGCGGGTTCAACCTCGATATCGATGAGTTGCGCGAAGCACGGAGACCGTTCGCTATCGGCCGGGCACTGGTCGTCGGTGCTGCAGTAGGAGGAGGGGATGAGCATGGCGGGTTACTCCGGGTGACTTGTGTCGAGGGCCGGCCCAGGGTAAAACCTCAAGCAAACTTGAGGTCAAGCCAATCATGAAGAACTCCTGTGCATCCCGTGAACTGAGCGTCGGCGAACTGGCCAGGCGTGCCGGCGTGGCGGTCTCCGCCCTGCATTTCTACGAAACCAAGGGGCTGATCAGCAGCCAGCGCAACGCCGGCAACCAGCGGCGCTTCAGTCGCGAGACGCTACGCCGGGTGGTGGTGATCAAGGTCGCCCAGCGGGTCGGCATTCCCCTCGCGGAGATCGCTCGCGCCCTGCAGACCCTGCCGGCCGGGCGCAGCCCTGGCGCGGCGGACTGGGCGCGCCTGTCGGCGCAGTGGAAGGAGGATCTCACCGAGCGCATCGACAAGCTGCTGCTGTTGCGCGACCAACTGGACGGCTGCATCGGTTGCGGCTGCCTGTCGCTCCAGGCCTGCCCGTTGCGCAACCCCGGCGACCAGCTTTCCGCCGAGGGGCCGGGAGCGCACTGGCTGGACGCCGAGGGCCGCGAGCACGACGGCTAGGTAGCGGTCAGCCGTGGTGCTGGCGGTCGGCGACGGCCGGGCTGTCCTGCAGGTTGTCCGGCGGGATCGCCAGGGCGCGTAGCGATCCGGCCATGATGTCGCTGAAGGTGGGCGCCGAGACCAGGCCGCCGAAGTAGCCGATCCTGGTCGGCGAATCGATCATCACCGCCAGCACCAGTTGCGGGTCGGATGCCGGCGCCATGCCGACGAACAGCGAACGGTAGGACTTGTCCGCGTAGCCCCGGCCCGAGGCCTTGCGCGCGGTGCCGCTCTTGCCCGCCACGTGGTAGCCCGGCACGCGGGCGCGGACCACGCCCTTCGGGTCTTCCACCACGGTTTGCAGCATCGCCCGGATGCGCCGTGCGATCTGCGGGTCCATCGCCTGGCGCACCTGGTTCTGCGGGTTGTCGCGGAGCAGGCTGAGGGGCACCAGCTTGCCGTCGTTGGCGAACACCGAGTAGGCCTGGGCCAGCTCGGCGGTGTTCACCGCCAGGCTGTAGCCGAACGACATGCTGGCGGTGGCGATGTTCGACCATTTCTCGTGGAACGGCAGGTAGCCCGGGTTCTCGCCGGGGAAGCCCAGCGACAGCGGCGCGCCGAAACCGACCCGGCCGAGCTGTTCGAGGATCGGCTTGGGCCCGATCTGCAGGGCGACCTTGCTCATGCCGATGTTCGAGGAGTTGATCAGCACCCCGGTCATGGTCAGTACGTCGCGCCGGGCGACGTCGTGGATGGTGTGCCCGTCGATGGTCATCCAGCCCGGTGCCACGCTGACTTGACTGTTCTCGTCGAACTTGCCGGAGGCCAGCGCCGCCGACATGCTGAACGGCTTGATCACCGAGCCCGGCTCGAAGGTATCGGTGAGGGTGCGGTTGCGCATGAAGGCCGGAGCGAAGCTGGCGCGGTTGTTCGGGTTGTAGGAGGGGAAGTTGGCCATCGCCAGGATCTGCCCGCTCTTCGGGTTCACCAGGACCGCCGAGCCGGAGTGCGCGCCGAACTTGAGCACGGCCTTTTCCAGCGCCTTGTAGGCGATGAACTGTAGTCGCAGGTCGATGCTCAGGGCCACGTCCTGGCTGGCCTTGGGCGTCTTCAGCACCTTGATGCTGTTGACCAGCGAGCCGCGCGGGTTGATCGCCACCTCGCGTACCCCGTCCTTGCCGCTCAGCCAGTCGTTGAAGCCCAGTTCGGTGCCTTCCTGGCCGCGGCCGTCGATGTTGACCAGGCCGATCAACTGCGCGGTCAGCTCGGAACTGGGGTAGAAGCGCTTGTATTCCTTGATCTGGTGTACGCCCGTTATGCCCAGGGCCATCACCTCGCTGGCCTCGATCGGCGACAGGCCGCGCTCGAGGTAGAGGAAGCGCTTGTTCGGGTTGGCCTGGAGCTGGGCCAGCAGCGGCGCCGCCGGGCGGTGCAGGGCCCCGGCCAGGCGTGGCACCTCGTCGAGGTGGGCGGCCATTTCCCTGGGGTTGCACCAGATCGACGCGACTTCGGTGGATACCGCCAGCGGCTCGCCGTTGCGGTCGGTGATCATGCCGCGGGTGACCGGGATCGGCAGGTCACGGATCGAGCGGAGGTCGCCCTGGTCGGCGAGGAATTCGTGGTCGTGGACCTGGAGATAGACCAGCCGTCCGGAGACGGCCAGGGAGGCGAGGATGAACAGGGTGACGACAAGGATGAAGCGGTAGTTTCGGCGTTGGCTGCTCATGCAAGGGCACACTGGGAAGTGGGAGACCGGAAGCCCGTCCGGGGCAGTGCTGAAACATCCTGTTGCAGTTGGCAACTGTACCGTCCCCCGCCCCCCGCCGGTCAAGCCCTTTGCCGCCGTCTAGAGCACCAGGCGCATCGCGCAGCGGCTGTCGGCGGCGAAGCCGATCTCCTGCTCGTGGCCGAGGATCGCGCGCAGGCGCTCGCCGGCTTCCTGCCAGGTCAGCCGCTGGAAGCCCAGGCGTGCGTAGAAGGGCGCGTTCCAGGGCACGTCGCAGAAGGTCGTCAGGGTCAGCGCCCGGCAGTGGCTGGCGTGGGCGTAGGTCACCGCGCGCTCCAGCAGGCGGCGGCCCAGGCCCTGTTGCTGGTGGGCCTGGGCGATGGACAACTCGGCGATGTGCAACTCGTCGGCGCAGCGTTCGGCGGCGAGGAAACCGACCGGCTGGCCATCGGCGTCTTCCGCCAGCCAGTGGCTGCCGCGCTCGATCAGGCGGCGATGGAAGTCCACCCCGGCGACCCCGGCGTCGGCGATCCAGGCCAGCTCGGGCAGCAGGCGGAAGCTTTCCCCGGCCGAGCGCTCGATGGCCGGGAGCAGCGCGGCGTCCTCGTCGCGGCTGGTTCTGATGCGGTAGTCCATTGGCTTTTCACTCCATGAGCAGGCCGTCGAGCAGCACGTCCAGGGCCTGACAGGCCCTGGCCAGGCTCTCCGGCGGGTGTTCGGCGTTGGCGATACGCAGGGCGGCGTCCACCAGCGCGCCGTTGAGCAGCCAGGCCAGGGCCTCGGCGTCGGTGCGGCGGACCTGCCCGCTGTCCATCAGTTCGCGCAGTTGCCCGGTCATCGAGCTTAGGCAGCGCAGTTGGCTGGCCTCGCTGCTGGGGCTGCCGAGGATGGCCGGGGCATCGCGCAGGACGATGCGCTGGATTTCCGCTTCCAGGGCCATTTCCAGGTAGGCCCGGTTGTAGGCACGGAAGCCGCTCCAGAGGTCCTCGCCGGCAGCCAGGATGGCGCCGAGGCGAAGATTCATCTCGTCGTCGATCTGCTGCACCACCGCGGCCAGCAGGCCTTTCTTGTCGCCGAAGTGGTGATACAGCGCGCCGCGGGTGAGGCCGGCGCTGGCGGTCAGTTCGTCCATCGAGGCGCCGGCGTAGCCGTTGTCGGCGAACGCTCGGCGCGCGGCGTCGATCAGCTTGGCGCGGGTTTCCTCGATCATCTCGGCGCGAGGCTTGCGGGCCATGCGAGGTCTCCGGGTGGCGAAGGGGCTTCAGGATAATTGACATACGCTGCGTATGTCTCCATGATTTTTCACATACGCAGCGTATGTTAATTTCGTCTTCTCCCGTCGTCGCCGGTTCCGCTGGAGCCGGCCAGCCGAGGCTTTCCATGAGCAACCCCTATCTCGAACTGTTCGCCGCGCCCGGCGCCAAGGGCTTTTCAGCCGCCGGCCTGCTGGCGCGGATGCCCCTGTCGATGACCGGCCTGGGCATCGTCACCATGCTTTCCCAGGTGCATGCCGACTACTGGCTGGCCGGTACCGTGGCGGCCACCTTCGTGTTCTGCAATGCCTTGCTCGCGCCGCAGGTATCGCGCCTGGTGGACCGCTTCGGCCAGGGCCGGGTGCTGCTCCCGGCCGCGCTGGCCAGCGCCCTGGCGATGAGCGCGCTGTTGCTGTGTACGCACTATCGAGCGCCGAATGCCTGGCTCTACCTGTTCGCCCTGCTCGCCGGGGCGATGCCGAGCATGCCGGCCATGGTGCGGGCGCGCTGGACCGAGCTGTACCGGGGCTCGCCGAAGCTGCACACGGCGTTTTCCTTCGAATCGGTGATGGACGAGGTGTGCTACATCATCGGGCCGGTGCTGGCGGTGAGCCTCAGCGTCGGCTGGTTCGCCGAGGCGGGGCCGCTGCTGGCGACGCTGTTCCTGGTCGCCGGGGTGGGCCTGTTCAGCCTGCAACGCGGCACCGAACCGCCGCTGCATGCCCATCCGCGGCGCCGCGCCGGCAGCGCGCTGGCCTATCCGGCGGTACGCGTGCTGGCGCTGGTGCTGGCCGCCATCGGAGTGATCTTCGGCGCGGTGGAAGTGGTCAGCGTGGCCTTCGCCGAGGCGCACGGCAACAAGGCGGCGGCAAGCCTGGTGTTGTCGGTCTATGCCGTCGGCTCATGTCTCGCGGGATTGCTGTTCGGGCTGCTGCGCTGGCGCCTGGCGCTTTCCCGGCAACTGCTCTGCATGGTTACGCTGATGGCCCTGAGCCTGGTGCCGCTGCTAGGGGTGGAGAGCATCCTCGCGCTTGCCCTGACCGTGCTGGTGGCCGGTTTCAGCGTGGCGCCGACGATGATCCTGGCCATGGGCCTGGTCGAGCGCGCGGTGGACCCGGCGCGCCTCACCGAAGGCCTGACCTGGGCCATCACCGGGCTGGGCATCGGCATGGCCCTGGGCTCGGCGCTGGCCGGTTGGGTGGTGGAGGGCTACGGCGCCGCCAGCGGTTTCCTCGTCGCGGTCGGCGCCGGCTGGCTGGCCTGGCTGCTGGCCCTGGCCTGCTTCCGGGTGCTGGCTCAGGACGAGGCCGGAGACTGCGCGGTGTCCGGCTGAGCCGGGAAGGCGTATTCGCGTTCGACCCGGGCGATCCGCGCGCTGAAACCGGCGTACCAGTCGCGCCGGCCGCGCGCCTGGGCGTCGCGGTGCTCCGCGTGGCGGCTCCAGGCACGGATCGCCGCCTCGCTGTCCCAGTAGGACACGGTGATGCCGAAACCGTCGGCGCCGCGGGCCGACTCCACGCCGAGATAGCCCGGCTGGCGGCTGGCCAGTTCCAGCATGCGCTCGGCCGCTTCGGCGTAGCCGTCGTCGACGGCGCTGCGATGGGAGCTGAAGATCACTGCGTAATAAGGTGTCGGGCCGCGCCGCGGGCGGTCGCGGCGCTGCGTCCGGCACGCCTCGACGAATGCCTTCGGCAGTGGCGGCAGGACGCCGCCCAGGGCTGCCCGCTCGGGTTGGAACAGGGTGGCGACGAAGAACGGATGCTGTTCCAGCTCCACCGCGCGGATCGCCCCGTCGGCGCTCCAGGCGCTGGCCCGCAGTGCGCCGCCGGTAAGTTCCGCGGCGAAGCGCGGGGCGATTGCGTAGCGGCAATGGTAGTCCGCCTCGATCCAGTCGGCGGCATACGCCAGGGCCAGGCGCGAGCCGCGCAGCAGGCGGACTTCCTCGCGGGCTTCGAGCAGGGCGCAGGGCAGGGCGGCGATCACCGCCTGGTCGCTGTGCGGATGCTCCTCGCCATGGGCCGCCGCCTGCCAGCCGAGGGCGTTGCGGGCGAACTCGAGGATCGTGTGCTGGAAGCCGGCGCAGGTACCGAGGAACGGCCGGCGCCGGCCCCGGGCATGGGCGATCAGGCGTAGCACCGCGTCGGTGTCGCGATAGGGGCTGCCCGGCACGCACCAGAACCCGTCATAGCGTTCCAGCGCCGGCTCGGCGGGCAGGCGGTCGCTGGCCAGCCAGTCGAATGCGATCTCCAGGCCGAGCGCCTCGCCGGCCAGGCGCAGGGCCAGGGGAATCGCCCGGTGGGCGGTGATGTGCGGGTCGTGGTCGCCGACCAGGGCAATGCGCAGCGGCGTCGCGGGAGGGGTGGACATCCGTTTTCGCTCCAGTTTCGCCACGCCGGTTGGCGGGCCCTGGCGCTCACTCTATAGTTGCGTTTCCGCACTCGATATCGGCGCCAATGCAAAAGATGAATGCACCGCTGCAATATCGCCTGGACCATGCCGATCTCGCCCTGGTCCTCGCCCTGGTTCGCGGCGGCAGCCTGGCACGGGCCGCGGAGTTGCTCAGGGTCGATGTGTCGACGGTCTTCCGGGCCATCCGCCGGCTGGAGAAGAACCTCGGCAAGGCGTTGTTCGACAAGAGCCGCAGCGGCTACCTGGCGAACCAGACCGCCCGCCGCCTGGCGCAGCAGGCGGAACTGGCGGAGCAGGCGCTGGAGGCGGCGCGCATCGGCCTCGAACTGGAGCGCGAGGTGCTCAGCGGTACCGTGCGCCTGACCTGCTCCGACGCCGTCCTGCATGGCCTGCTGCTGCCGGCGCTGGCGCGCTTCATGCCTAGCTATCCGGCCCTGCAACTGGAGCTGGCGACCTCCAACGACTTTGCCAACCTCAGCCGGCGCGACGCCGACATCGCCCTGCGCATGACCCGCACGCCGCCGGAACACCTGGTCGGGCGCAACCTCGGCGAGGTGCGCTACGTGCTCTGCGCCAGCGAACGCTACCTGGAGGGCCGCGACGCGGCGGAGCCCGCCATGCTGCACTGGATCGCCCCGGACGATTTCCTTCCCGACCACCCGAGCGTGGTCTGGCGTCGTCGACACTATCCCGGGGTATTGCCGGCCTACCGCTGCAACGGCGTGCTGGCGGTCGCCGAGATGGCCCGCGCCGGCCTCGGCCTGGCGGCGATCCCCGCCTACCTGCTACGCGACGGCGACGGCCTGCGGGTACTGGACGCCGACCTCGAGGGCTGCGCCAGCGCCTTGTGGCTGCTGACCCGTCCGGACTGCCGGGCGTTGCGCTCGGTGGTCGCGTTGTTCGACGAGCTGGGGCGGCATGTGCGCTTGGGAGATGAATGAGGGGTGAGGGCGCTGGCCGTGCCCGGTACTGCGCGTTCCCTCTCCCGGCCCGGTCCCGCGAGCGCGGGTATGGCGCTGCGGGACAGGGACTGGAGCGCTTCTACGGGGACGGCCTGGCGTTCATCCGCGATCCGCCGCGGCCGGTCCCGGCGGCGGAATGTCGCCCACCGCCGCCGCGCCGGTGTCCTTGCGCAGGCGCTTGACCTCGTCGACGCTGACGCTTGGCGCCTGGTTGCCCCAGCTGGTGCGGATGAAGTTGACCACGTCGGCGATCTCCTGGTCGTTCATCCGCCAGCCGAACGGCGGCATGGTGAAGCTCGACGGTGCCTGGTGGGTGGCCGGCAGGGTGCCGCCCTTGAGCACGATGTGCACCAGGGAAGTCGGGTCGCCGCCGGTCACCACCGGGTTGCCGGCCAGGGCCGGGAAGACCCGCGCATAGCCCTTGCCGTCGGTGCGGTGGCAGGCCCCGCAGTTGTCGACGTAGAGCGCCGCGCCGGTCTTGCTGTCGTCGCCGTGGAACAGCGCCTGGGCCACGCTCTCGTCGTAGACGTGCGGCTGGTCGGCGGGGTCCGCCGGCGGCAGCGACTTGAGGTAGCGGGCGATGGCGGTGAGGTCGGCGTCGGTCATGTACTGCATGCTGTGCACCACCACGTCGGACATGCCGCCGAACACCGCGCTGCGCTCGCTGCGGCCGGTACGCAGGAAGCTGACCAGGTCGGCTTCGCTCCAGCTGCCCAGTCCGGTCCGGTGGTCGCCGCGCAGGCTCTTGGCGATCCAGTTCTCCAGCGGCGCGCTGCCGGACAGGTAGGCCGCGCCATCGCTCGCCGCCAGGGCCTTCTCCTGCATGCCCAGCCCACGCGGGGTATGGCAGGCGCCACAGTGGCCAAGGCCTTCGACCAGGTAGGCGCCGCGCGCCAGCACCGGGTCCTGCCCGGCGGCGGCCTGGAAGTCCTTCACCTCGGGAGCGAAGGTCCAGCGCCAGAATGCCAGCGGCCAGCGCATCGACAGCGGCCAGGGGATGTCGCTGGCCTTGTTGGGCTGCTCCACCGGCTCCACGCCATGCATGAAGTAGGCGTAGAGGGCGCGCATGTCCGCTTCGCTGACTCGTGCGTAGGACGGGTAGGGCATCGCCGGGTAGAGCGTGTCGCCGGACCTGGCCACGCCGTGGCGCACGGCGCGGTCGAAGTCCTCGAAGCTGTAGTCGCCGATGCCGGTCTTGCGGTCCGGGGTGATGTTGGTCGAGTACACCGCGCCGATCGGCGTTTCCATCGGCAGGCCCCCGGCGAACGGCTTGCCGTCCCTGGCGGTGTGGCAGGCCACGCAATCGCCGGCGCGGGCCAGGTATTCGCCCTGCCTGACCAGGGCCGGGTCCGGCGCTGCGGCGGCCTGGGCGATGCCGCAGGCGAGGGCGGAGAGGGCGAGGAAGGCTGTCGGTTTCATCGTTGCGCTCCTCATGCCTGCACCAGCGGACCGGGGTTCTTCAGGTATTGCTCGCGGATCGCCTTGGCCGACCAGTAGGCCAGCGCCGCCACCAGTCCGGTGGGGTTGTAGCCGGTGCCCTGGGGGAAGGCCGAGGCGCCCATGACGAAGACGTTGTGCACGTCCCAGCTCTGCAGGTAGCGGTTGAGCACGCTGGTCTTCGGATCGCTGCCCATGATCGCCCCGCCGAGCAGGTGGGTGGTCTGGTAGACCCGTGTATTGAAGTGGTCGCCGAAGTTCTTGACGCTCACCGAGATGGCCTTCGGGTTCATCGCCTCGGCGATCTTGCGCATGTGCTCGGTGACGTAGCGGCTCATGCGGATCTCGTTGTCCTTCCAGTCGAAGGTCATGCGCAGCAGCGGCTGGCCGTAGGCGTCCTTGTAGGTCGGGTCGAGGTCGAGGTAGTTGTCGCGGTAGGTCATGTTGCTGCCGTGGGCGTCCATCGACACGGTGTGCGTGTAGGCGTCCTTGACCGCCTGTTTCCAGCCGCTGCCCCAGCTCGGCGTGCCGGGCGGCACGGAGAGGCCGCCGATCGGCTTGGAGCCGGCCTGGTTGACCCACATCGGCGAGCCGCCGACGAAGCCCAGCGGTCCGTGGTCGAAGTTGTCGGCGTTGAAGTCGTCCACCGCCACGCCGCCGCCGCCGGTGCCGACGAAGGGGTTGGTATGCACGTCCTTGTCGAAGAACGCCTTGATGGTGGCCATGTTCTGGTAGGCGAAGTTCTTCCCCACCACGCCCTCGCCGGTGCGCGGGTCGTAGGGCTTGCCGATGCCGGAGAGCAGCAGCAGGCGCACGTTGTGGAACTGGAAGGCGCTGATGATCACCAGCTTCGCCGGCTGCACGATCTCGCGCCCCTGGGCGTCGACGTAGGTCACTCCGGTGGCTTGCCTGCCGTCGCTGTCGAGGTTGACCTTGAGCACGTTGCAGTTGGCGCGCAGTTCGAACAGCGGGGTCTGGCGCAGCGCCGGGAGGATGTTCAGGTTCGGCGAGGCCTTGGAGTACATGTAGCAGGCGTAGCCGCTGCAGAAGCCGCAGAAGTTGCACGGCCCCATCTGCACCCCGTAGGGGTTGGTCCAGGGCCCCGAAGCGTTGGCCGCCGGTAGGTCGTAGGGGTGCAGGCCGAGTTCCTCGGCGGCCTTGCGGAACAGTTGCGCGGAGTACACCTGGCGCAGCGCCGGCAGCGGGAAGTCGTCCGAGCGGTCGGCGGCGAACGGATTGCCCTTGCCGACCACCTGGCCCTTGACCGTATGCGCGGTGCCGGAGGTGCCGAAGACCTTCTCGGCGAAATCGAAGTGCGGTTCCAGCTCCTCGTAGCTGACCCCGTAGTCCTGGATGGTCATGCCTTCGGGGATGAATTTCTTGCCGTAGCGTTCCTCGTAGTGGCTGCGCAGGCGCAGTTCCTCGGGCATGATCCGGAAATGCACGCCGGACCAGTGCAGGCCGGCGCCACCGACGCCGTCGCCGGGAAGGAAGGCGGAGAGCTGGCGGTAGGGCAGCGCGGTGTCGTTGATCCCGTGGCGGATGCTCACGGTGCTCTTGGAGAGATTCTGGAACAGCTTGCCGCGTGTGTTGTAGGTCAGCTCGTCGAGGGTGTTCGGGTAGGCGCCGTCGGGATAGGTATCGCGGTTCTCGCCACGTTCCAGCGCCACCACGTTGAGCCCGGCCTCGGTCAGTTCCTTGGCCAGGATCGCTCCGGTCCAGCCGAAGCCGACCACCACCGCGTCCACCGGTTTGAGTGTCGTCGCCATGTTCAACCCCTCTCGCCGGAAATCGCCACCGGCGGGAAGGGATACTTCTCGCCGCGGTCGGCCCAGTCCATGAAGTCGGCGCGGGCGCCGGGGAAACCGACCAGCTTCCAGCCCACCAGGCCGCGATTGCCGCCGTGCTGCGGATCGGAGAAGAAGCCTTCGTGGGTGTTTTGCAGCAACTGGCCGAAGAGCAGCTTGGCCGGCAGGTCCTGCAGGTCGATCTGGCCGGCTTCCAGGCGTTGCAGTATGTCGTCCTGCGCCGACGGCTCCAGCTCGGCGAACGGCTTGCCCTGGTTGGCCTTGCTCCAGCGTTCCAGGGCGGCGATGCCGACCCGGTAGATGTCGCGTGGCACCAGCTTCAACTGATGGCCGAACTCCGGCGCGGCGTCGGTGACGAACGGCCCCTGCATGTACCAGAGTGCGCCGTGCCCGTAGGGGGTCTCCATCTGTCGGTCGATGAACTCCGGCACCCCGGCCTCGATGGCGCCGGGGCCGTTGTCGTCGCTGGGGATCAGTCGCGCCACCGCGGCGTTGACGAAAGCCCATTCGGCGTTGGTGAAGAAGCGAGGCTGGTAGCGTTCGCGGGGTTTGTCCTGCTCGGCGGCGGGCGTCTGCATGGCATGGCCGACGCCATAGCCGGCCAGGGTCACCGCCGGAATCACGGTCAGGGTCTTGCGCAGGAAGTCGCGGCGGCCGTTGACGGCCTTGTCATCGGGCATGGTGGGGTCCTCTCTGGATCATCACGGTTTGGTCTTTCTGATAATGATTAGCAGGCTAATTATAAGTTCATGTGTCACGTCGAAAAAACGTTTCAGCAAGGATTCAGGCAGGCCAATACCGGCAAGTGAAGCAGAACGGCGCGCCGGGTGTCGGCCCGGCGCGGCCTTCAGGCGTCTTGCCGTCGCGCCCAGGCCGAAGGATTGACCAGGTTCGGCGGCCGCTCGCCGGCGAGGGCGGCCAGCAGGTTGTCTACCGCGCAGCGGGCCATGGCTTCGCGGGTTTCCTCGGTGGCCGAGCCGATGTGCGGAGTGGCCACCACGTTCGGCAGGCGCAGCAGCGGCGAGTCGGGAGACAGCGGCTCGCGCTCGAACACGTCGAGGCCGGCGGCACGGATCCGCCGCTGGGCCAGGGCCTCGATCAGGGCCGCCTCGTCGACCACCCGGCCACGGGAGATGTTGATGAAGATCGCCTGCGGGCGCATCCGGGCGAACTGCGCGGCACCGATCAGGCCTTCGGTGGCGGCGGTCAGCGGCAGGGTCAGGCAGACGAAGTCGGATTCCTCGAGCAGCGCGTCGAGGGGGCGGTAGCTCGCTGCGTAGCGTTCTTCGACGTGGGGCTTCGGGCTATGGCTGTGGTACAGCACGCGCATGCCGAAGCCGTGGTGCCCGCGCCGGGCCAGGGCCTCGCCGATGCGGCCCATGCCGACGATACCGAGGGTCTTGCCATGCACGTCGGTACCGAACTGGGCGGCGCCGACGCTCTTCTTCCATTCCCCGGCGCGCACCCAGCCGGCCAGTTCCACTACCCGCCGGGCTGTCGCCAGGATCAGCGCGAAGCCGGTGTCGGCGGTGGTCTCGGTGAGCACGTCGGGGGTATTGCTGAGGAGGATGCCGCGGCGGTCGAGGTAGTCGATGTCATAGTTGTCGACGCCCACCGAGACGCTGGCGATGGCTTCCAGTCGCGGTGCCAGGTCGAGCAGTCCGGCGTCCAGGCGCAGGCTGGCGCCGAGCAGGCCGTGGGCCTCGGGCAGGGCGTCGCGCAGGCGGGCCAGGCCGTCGCGGCCGGGCTCCTCGACCAGGAGCACCTCGACCCGTTCGCGCAGGCGTTCCATCAGGGGCGCGGAGAGACGTTTGTAGAGAACCACTTTCTTCATCGGATGCTCCGGAGTCGGTCAGGGGTGGGCCGGCGCCGCCCGCCGCGAGGCGTGTGCGCGACCGGCATCGGGCTCGCGCTTGTCGGCGTGCGGGTTGAGGAATACGGTGAGCAGCACCGACAGCAGCAGCGCTCCGCTCATGAACAGGTAGGAAGCCCCGGGCCCGCCGGTGATACCGTTCAGGTAGCCGACCAGCCAGGAGCCGGAGAACGAGCCCAGCGCGCCCATGCTGTTGATCAGCGCCATGGCGCCGCCGGCGACGTTGGCCGGGAGGACTTCCGGGACGATGGCGAAGAACGGTCCGTAGGGCGCGTACATGCAGGCCCCGGCCAGCACCAGCAGGGCGTAGGACAGCCAGAAGTGCTCGCTGCCGAGGGCGTAGGAACCGTAGAAGGCGATGGACGCGATGAGCAGCGGCGGCCAGACGAAACGCTTGCGTTTCTGCAACCGGTCCGAGGCCCAGGACACCCCGAGCATGGCGATCACCGCCGCCAGGTAGGGCAGCGCCGACAGCCAGCCGGCTTCGATGATGTCGATGTTGGCGCCGTGCTTGAGGATCGACGGCAGCCAGAGGACGAAGCCGTAGACGCCGATGCTCCAGCAGAAATACTGCAGCGAGAGGACGATGACCTTTGGCGAACGGAACGCCTCGCGGTAGTTCTTCACCGGCTTGATGCCCTGCTGCTCGGCGGCCAGGGCGTCTTCCAGGTCGCGTTTTTCCGAGCCGCTCAGCCAGGCGGCCTGGCGCGGGCGGTCATCCACCAGGCGCCACCAGATGAAGGCCCAGATCACCGCCGGCAGGCCTTCGATGATGAACATCCAGCGCCAGCTGAAATGCTCCACCAGGTAGCCCGAGACCACCGACATCCAGAGGATGGTCACCGGGTTGCCGAGGATCAGGAAGGTGTTCGCCCGCGAGCGCTCGGCGCGGGTGAACCAGTGGCAGAGGTAGACCAGCATCGCCGGCATCACCGCCGCCTCGACCACGCCGAGGAGGAAGCGGATGCCGATCAGCAGGTAGACGTTGGCGACCATCCCGGTCAGGGTGGCCAGCCCGCCCCAGAGGATCAGGCTGACGAAGATCAGCTTCTTGACGCTGCGCTTTTCCGCGTAGATCGCCCCCGGCACCTGGAAGAAGAAGTAACCGAGGAAGAACAGCGCGCCCAGCAGCGAGGACAGCCCGGGGGTGATCCGCAGGTCGTCGGCCATCCCGGAGGCGGCGGCGAAGCCGTAGTTGGCGCGGTCCAGGTAGGCCAGGCTGTAGGTGACGAAAACGATCGGCATGATGTACCACCAGCGGCTGCTGGCGAGGCGAGGCATGGTCATGGTCGGGTATCTCCTGAGCTTGTCTTGTTCTTGTCGCAACAGGTGCCGCGTGGGCGGCGGGTTCAGGCGCTCCTGCGGCGCTCGCGGTCGAGCAGTTGGCTGCGTTTCGGCAGCCCCTCCATGTCGCCGCGGACCTGTACCGCGCGGCTGCCGATCCAGTTGCCGCGCGCCACCGCGTCGGGCAGCGGCAGGCCTTCCAGCAGCGCGCTGACCACCCCGACCGCGAAGCCGTCGCCGGCGCCCACGGTGTCCACCACGGTCGCCACCGGCACGCCGGGGACCAGCCCTTCGCCGTGGGCATCGCGATAGTAGGCGCCGCTCGGGCCGAGCTTGATCGCCACCGCGTCGACGCCCATGTCCAGGTAGAACGCGGCGATATCCGCGGGTTCCTGCCAGCCGCTGAGCAGGCGGCCTTCCTCCAGGCCCGGCAGGACCCAGTGGGCGTGCGCGGCGAGGGCGTTGATCTCGGCGATCATGCGGCGCTCGCTGGGCCACAGCGAGGGCCGCAGGTTGGGATCGAAGGACAGGCTGGCGCCCCTGCCGCGCATGCGCCGCATCAGTTCGTGGGACAGTTCGCAGGCACTCGCCGAGAGTGCCGGCGGAATGCCGGTGGCGTGCAGGTGGCGGGCGCCGAGCATTTCTTCGCGGATATGGGCGAGGCCCAGCCGGCTGGCCGCCGAGCCGCGGCGGAAGTACTCGACCCGCGGGTCGGCGCCATCGACCTCGCGGGACTTCATCTGGAACCCGGTGGGCGCTTGCGCGTCGACCTCGACGAAGCGGCAGTCGAGGCCCTCGCGAGTCAGGCTGTCGAGTACGAAACGGCCGAGCGAGTCGTCGCCGACCCGGCTCAGCCAGGCCACCGCGAAGCCGAGGCGGGCGAGGCCGATGGCGACGTTGCTGTCGGCGCCGGCGATGCGCTTGCCGAACTGCTCGACCCGATCCAGTTCGCCGGGCTGTTCGGCGACGAACATGGCCATGGTCTCGCCGAAGCAGAGGATCTCGATGTCAGCCATGCTGGCGTTCCTCCTGGAGATGGCCGAGGCGGGCGAGGGCGGCGATGTGCCGGCGGCTGAGACTGAGCAGGTCGTCGCCCTGCAGCGGATATTCGATGGCCCGCGCCACGCCTTCCGGAAAATGCTGCAACAGGCGCTGCCAGTACTGCAGGTCGGCGGCCGACGGAGGCACCGCGACCAGCTTGCCGTCGCGGTTGCGGATCACCGCCTTGCAGTGCACGTAGCCGACGTAGCGGCCCAGGCGCAGGGCGGCTTCGTCGGCCGCCTGCTCCTGCCAGCGCCAGTTGCCGATGTCGAAGGTCATCGCCAGGTCCAACTGCTGGCGTTCGGCGAGGCGGAAGAAGCGTTCCAGCACCTCGATCCGGCCGCCCTGGGGCGTCTGGTCGTTCTCCACCAGCAGTTGCAAGCCGTGGCGCGCCAGGCGCCGGCCGAGGGCGGCGAGGTCGGGCTGTTCCGGCAGAAGGCCGAGCGAGACCTTGAGCCATCCGGCTCCGCAAGCTTCGGCGCGGCGCAGGGTCGGTTCCAGCTCGGGGTTCAACTGGCCGTCTTCGCGCCACAGCTCGAGGGGCGAGGAGAACACGCACTCCAGCCCCTGCAACTGGATGGCGGCGGTCAGCGCCTCGGTATCCGGCGGGCCGGCGAAGAGTTCCTCGCGCAGTTCCACGCGCTGCGCGCCGGCCATCGCCAGCAGGGGCAGGAAGCTGGCCTGGCCGCGACTGCGAACGAGGTCCGCGCCGTAGCTGGAAAGACTGATGGAGACGGGGTGAAGAGACATTGGCGATCCTCTGAAACCGGTTTCATTTCAGGCCGTGCGAAAGCCGCCGGCAACGCGCCGGCGGCAGGCCGCTAGCCGCGTGGATGGGTCGAGCCGCGAACGATCAGTTGCGCCGGAAAGGTCACCCGGCGCGCCGGCTCGCGGTCGCCTTCGAGTCGCGCCAGAAGGCGCTCGAAGGCGGTGCGGCCGATTTCGTCGGTGGGTTGGGCGAGAGCGGTGATGCCGCTGCCCACCAGTGGGTACCAGTCGAGTTCGTCCAGGGCCAGCAGGCCGACCTCATCGAACAGCCGGCAGCCGAGGTCGCGCAGTTGGCGGGTGGCGCAGAGGGTGGCGACGCCGTTGCAGGTGAACAGCGCCTTCGGCCCGGGGCCGCTGGCCGAAAGGAAGGCGCGCAGCCCGTCGCGGAAGAAGTCGTCGGTCTGCAGGACCTGGCCCTTGAGCGCCGGTCGCCGGCCGATGGAGGCATTGAAGGCCTGGACCCGCTCGATCCGCGAGCTGGTGCCGTCGAGCGGTTCGGTGACCAGTAGGATGTCGCGGAAGCCGCGGTGCTGCAGGTGGTCCAGGGCCTGTTCGACGGCGTCGGCGTTGTCCAGGCCGACCAGGTCGGTATCCAGCTCGGCCAACTGGCGGTCCACCAGCACCATCGGCAGTTCGCGGTGCAGGGCGCGCAATTCGCCGGGATGGTGGCCGAGGGTGTTCACGATCAGTCCTTCGACGTTGTAGGACTGCAGGGCGGCCAGGTGATGACGCTCCTGCTCGTCGTCGCGGTCGGTATTGCACACCACCAGGCTGTAGCCGTGTTCGCGACAGGCGGTTTCCACGCCATGCATGACGGCCACGGAGTAGGGATTGAGGATGTCCGCCACCAGCATTCCGATCAGCCGTGTGCGGCCGCGCTTGAGGCCGCGAGCCATCTGGTTGGGGCGGTAGTCGAGCTGGTCGATGGCGCGCTCGATGCGTCGGGCGGTGGCATCGGCGAGCAACTGGCGGTCGCCGCCGATATAGCGCGACACGCTGGCCTTGGAGACGCCGGCGGCCTCGGCCACCTGGTTGATGGTGACGCGGCCACGGCTGGGCAGTACTGAACCATTCACGGACCTGGTACCTCTTGGTGCTGTTCTTATTGGTGTGTCCGGCTGGTCTTCGCCAGCGGATGCCAGGAGCTGAAACCGGTTTCAGAAAATACCAGAAGGCCGATGCCCGTCAACGGGAAAAAAACGCCTGCCGAGGCCGAGCCAGGCATGAGGCCAGGACGTTGTTCATGAAAACCGAATAATCGTTTCGAATGATGGTTTGCAATTATTAATGTCGAATGGAATGAATGTACCATATCTCCATAAATAAAAAGGAAGTTTGTCCAATACTTGAGAAACTACTTTAAGAAGGGTTTGTCGGTAGAAAGCGATCAATCAGGCGAGCTTCGCTGAGATGAAAAGCACCCGGCCGACCGTCTGAAGCAGTTCTCATTTATCGGAAAACGAAGGTGGCGCGCTGAAACTTATGCGCTCCTGGCGGTCTTTATCGACGACCTGACCGCCCGGTCGCGTCATCACGCTCACCGATCGTTGCGGGTCCTGCCGAATGCCGCCGTTCCGTCGCAGCAGGATTTTTTCGACAAGACCCGTCCGGACCCACTTCCCGGCTAAGGAATGACAGGATGAGCGCCGCCCTGGAGCGATTGAATCATCTGAACCTGAATCACTTGTATGCCTTCGTCGCCGTCGCCGAACACAACAGCTTCACCGCCGCGGCGGAGGCCCTGGGCTTGTCGAAATCGCTACTCAGCGAGCAGTTGCGACGCCTGGAGGCCGATCTCGGGATCCAGTTGCTGACCCGTACCACCCGGCGCATGACCCTTACCGATCGCGGCGAACTGCTGTTCGGCGTGGCCCAGCGCATGCTCGGCGAGCTGGACGGCGCACTCTCCGATGTGCGCGACCTGCAGGGCGAGCCCAGTGGCCGGTTGCGCATCACCGCGCCGCAGGACTTCGTCAAATGGCACATCAGCAGCGTTTCCGCGGCGTTCATCCGGCAGTTTCCCAAGGTCCAGGTGGAAATGCTGGCCGATGACCAGTTCAGCGATCTGGTCGGTCAGCGCATCGATCTCGCGGTCCGTATCGGCTGGCCGCGCGACTCCGGCCTGCATGCCAGCAAGCTGTGCGACTTCCAGCAGGTTGCCGTGGCGACGCCGGGATACCTCGCCGGCCTGCCGCCGGTGCTCCAGCCGTACGACCTGGCACGTTGCGAATGGATCGGCCATACCCGCCTGAGCACGCCCTGGACCTGGACCTTCGAACGCCAGCGCGAGCGTGCCACGGTACAGACCCGAGGGCGCCTGCTGGCGAACAACACCCTGGCGGTGTACCGCCTGGTGCTCGACGGTGCCGGCGTCAGCGTGCTGCCGAGCTTCCTGGTGGCCCGCGAGATCGCCCGCGGACGGCTGGTCCGGCTGCTGCCCGGTTGGCGCCTGCCGCAGGGCGGCATCTATGCCCTGTACCCCTCGGCGCGCTACATGCCGGTGCGGGTCAGGGCGTTCATCGAGTCGCTGCGCGAGCATCTCGGTCGCAAGCCGTTCGGCCTGGCGCAGGGCGAATGAGGCCGGGCATCCGTGCCTGGGGGTAGGGCGAATAACGCCACCGGCGTTATCC
>NZ_KV811244.1:0-272 GCF_001813025.1 Pseudomonas sp. HMSC066A08 | reverse complement strand
GATCTACTGGAATTAGAGCCTGAAGAGCGAGCGGGTGAAGGTATCTTTATGGCGTTTCAATATCCGGTAGAGATCCCCGGTGTCAGTAACCAGTTTTTCTTACAATCCTCAGTCAATGCGGTAAGAGAATATCGAGGCCAAGAGCCGTTAGATCGCTTTGATTTTGAAGATTTTATTGAAGATAAAATCAAACTATTGGATATGCCTCAAGATTTGTTAACTCGTTCTGTTAACGTAGGTTTTTCCGGTGGTGAGAAAAAACGTAACGATAT
>NZ_KV811243.1:0-208 GCF_001813025.1 Pseudomonas sp. HMSC066A08 | reverse complement strand
AAGATTGCGCAAAAATCTCATGGCTTTCGAAAAAAAGCGGAATATCTGCATGGTTCTCAGCCAGATAACAGGCCAGTTTTAAATTACGCGTAAATAGTGCATCAACAGGGTGTTGTTTTAACCAACGTGCAATTTGTAATGAAAATAGCTTTTGAGAATTAAAGGGAAAATACCATTTACGTCTGATATCTCTTAGCGCAATTAACCG
>NZ_KV811242.1:66676-79326 GCF_001813025.1 Pseudomonas sp. HMSC066A08 | reverse complement strand
CACCGGCAACACGGCTCAGGCTGCCGCCGTTGAGGACGGCACCGGCGGTATCGCCATTCTTCAGGCCGCTGACCTGGTAGGTCAGTGCCGGATCGGCATCGCCATAGACCTTGGTCTTGGCATCGGCGATCACATTGAGCAGCGCCTTGGTGATGGTCAGGTTATTGCCCTGGTAGTTCAGGGTGTAATTGCTGCTGACCAGGCCCAGGCCACCCTGGTTGATGCCGTAGGTACCGACATTTTCACCGGCAACGCGGCTCAGGCTGCCGCCATTGAGGACGGCACCGGCGGTATCGCCGCGCTTGAGGCCGGAGACCTGGTAGGTCAGCGCCGGATCGAGGTCGCCGTAGACCTTGGTCTTGGCATCGGCGATCACGTTCAGTTGTGCCGGCGTGATGCGTAGGTCGTTGCCGACGTAGCTGAGGGTGTAATTGGCCGTATTGAGGCCCAACCCGCCCTGGAGTATCCCGTAGTTGCCGACGTTCTCCCCGGCCACCCGACCGAGGTTGCCGCTCAGCACGCCAGCGGCGGTATCGCTGTTCTTCAGGCCACTGACCTGGTAGGTGAGAGTCGGATCGGCGTCGCCATAGACCTTGGTCTTGGCGTCGGCGCTGACGATCAATTGCGCCGGCGTGACGGTCAGCTTGCCGTCCTGGCGCACCAGTTGGTAACGCTGGCTGAAGTACTCGCTGCCATTGGCGTTACCGGTGATCGCGTACTGCCCGACGTTCGACGCCTGGGTCGCCGTGGTGCTGGCGGCCGCCTGGTAGAGGTCGTTGAACTGGCTGTTGACGTAGGCGTCGATGGCGTTGATGCCGGACATCGTGGCCGTCAGAGTCGGATTCACATCACCGTAGACGCGGGTAGCGTCATTGGCGGTCAGGGTGGCGGTCTGCTGGCGGGAAAGGATGTCGCCGGCAGTGGTGGTGGTCTTGAACATCTCCACCTGGGCGCGCTCGGCGAAGCTGTTGAATGCTCCCTCGCGCATGAACAGGTCCAGGCGGGTATCGACGCGGCTGGTCTTGCCACCGAGGCCGAAGATCAGTTCCTCGGTCAGGCCGGTGCCGACGTCGTACTGCAGTTCGTCGGTCACGCCGATCACGCCGCCGAAGCCCTTGACGCCCCAACTGGTGCCCCAGCTTCCGGTCCAGGTGGTGACGCTGCCGTTGCCGGCGGCGACGGTGAACCCACTGGGCGCCCCGCCGTTCGGGGTGGCCGTAACGTTGCTGCCGTTGACCTGGTAGCGCAGGTTGGTCACCAGGTAGTCCGACGAGTCGTTGGTCGGGAAACTGGCGGAACCGCTGACCCGCCGATAGGGCAGCGCGGTGAACACCAGGCGGTCGAACTCGCTGTTGCCGTCGGCGGTCAGCGTGTAGTTGCCGGTGGTGCCGACGCTGTTGGCCTCGAGAATTCGCGTGCCGACGCTGGAGACGATGTTCTGCGCGGTGCCGGTCATGCTCTGGTTGATGAACGGATCGAACACCGTGCCGCTGGTGGTCACGCCGGTGGCGTTGCTTTGCCGGTACTTGAGCGTACCGTTGAAGGTCTGCAGCGCCAGGTTGCCGGCGTAGTTGTCCCAGGAAGCCAGGTCGATGCTACCGGCGCGGCCGGCGAGGTTGGCGGCGATCAGCGCGGTACCGGCCTGCTGGCTGATCTTGCCGGCGGTGCTGGTCTGCATCCACAGGGTGCCGCTGCCCAGGTCGACGATTCCGCTGGTCTGCGGCGTGCCGCCGCTGAGGAAGTTGATGTTGCCGCCGGCGCGGATTGCTAGGCTGCCGTTGCGGAACAGGATCGGCGCAGAGATATCCACCGCACCGGCAGGTCCGGTTGCGATCAGCTCCAGGCCGCGACTGGCGCCGCCCAGGTTGCTGGTGATCAGCGGAGCCTCCACCGACAGCCGGTCGCTGGCGCTGAGGGTCACCTTGCCGCCTGCCAGCGCCCCGGTGACCACCGAGGCATTCACCGTCGCATCGCCGCTGGCGCCGTTGGCGCCCCCCACCGAGCCGGAGGTGCCGCCGGATGCGACGATGCGCAGGGTGGTCGGATCGAGCAGCCAGGTGCCACCGTTGCCGTAGGGTGCGGCGATGCTGACGTAGGCACTGTCGGCGATGCTCAGGTTGACCTTGCCGGAGGTCTCCACCAGGCCGCCGTTGCCGCCCTGCGCGCCGCCGCGCGCGAGGATCCGCCCGTCCATGCGGGTATTGCCGTCGGACCAGACCACCGCCAGGCCGCCATTGCCCTTGCCGGTAGCCGAGACGTCGATGCTGGCGCCCTTGGCCAGCGTAGCGTTCTTCGCCCGCGGCAGCTCGCCGCGGCCCTGGAAGTCGCCGCCGATGCGCACGCTGCCGCCCTGTGCGGCGCCGCGAGCGTCGATGCTGGCGGTGCTCGCCAGGGCCACCTGCTGGCCGCTGACCAGCACGTCGCCACCGTTCTTCGGACCGCTGACGTCGATCTTGCCGGCGACCTGGATGTCCCCGGACTTGCTTACCAGCGCAACGCTGCCCTCTCGCACCTCGGTGCCGCGGGCAAGGATCACACCGGACAGGTTGACCGCGTTGTCGACCACCCGGGAAGCCTGCTCGGCGGTGATCAGCACGCTACCGCCGTCGGCCTGGATCGCACCGCCGTTGCTGACCAGCGCCTGGGCATCCTGCGGCTTGCGGGTAACCGGGTCGGTCACGGCGATGGACACCAGGCCATCGCCGTAGAGGTCGATGGTCGCGGCGTTGCCGGCGGCCATCGCAACGGTGCCGAGGCGGGCGTTGATCACGCCGTTGTTGGCCACGGACGGCGCAACGAAGGCCGCCAGGCCTTTCTCCGCGACACTGATGCTGCCGTCGTTGACAATCCGCGCGTCGGGGTTTCCGGGCTGGTCGAAGATCAGCTTGCCCTGGCGGAAGTGTTCGTCGCTGATGTTCGCCGTGGTGGTGATCAGGGAGCCCACGTCGACCTTGGCCGAGCCGCTGAAGACCACGCCGTTGGAGTTGTAGATGATCACCTGGCCCGGCGCGGAGATGCGCCCGGCGATCACGCTTTCCTGGCCTGCGGTGACCCGGTTCAGGGTCGACGAGGTCACGCCGGGCTGGTTGAAGCGCACCGCCTCGTCGGCGGAGACGTCGAAGCCCTTCCAGTTGATGATCGCGCGCTGGGTGCTCTGGTCGATCAGCGTGGTCTTGCCCTGCTGGCTGATCTTGATCTCGCTGGGGTTGAACTGGGCACCGGTGGGTGCCGCCATGGCCGCGTTGATGCTGGCGATGGCGAACATGAGGGTGCTGCTGGCGGCAAGGACGAAACGCCCTTCCCTACCAGCTTTCGAAGAGGTGCGCTTGCCGCGCTGGCTATCCGGACGGACCATGAAAATCTCCCTATCTGCGTGGCGCACGTCAGTTTTCCAGCACTGCATTTCGTCAGTTAAATGACGAAAATCTGAG
The DNA here is from genome assembly GCF_001813025.1 of Pseudomonas sp. HMSC066A08. NCBI lineage: Bacteria > Pseudomonadati > Pseudomonadota > Gammaproteobacteria > Pseudomonadales > Pseudomonadaceae > Pseudomonas > Pseudomonas sp. HMSC066A08. The sequence goes on along the minus strand of NZ_KV811242.1, from coordinate 75,895 downwards.
AAGCAATTCACATTGCGCCTTGTGTGCCAAAAAAATGCCTTTCAGATCAAAAATTGTCCACTTGAAAGGGTGACCGTTCGTCGGAGTGACTCAAAAATGACACTACAGAGGTTAAATATGTAATACCGTCAAAAAACTGACAATACTTTCGGGATAATCACTGTCAAGAAAACCGGAAGACCTCCCTGGCACGCGGGTTTGCTAGGCTAGGCAGCCCCCTTCCGCTGCCGCCAAGGAACCTTCCATGAGCCATGCCCTGCGCGCCGTTTTCCTCGACCATGCCTCCCTCGACCTCGGCGACCTGGACATGCGCCCCCTGCACGACGCCTTCGACGAGCTGCAACTGCATCCCGCCAGCCAAGCGCAGGAAGTCGCCGCGCGGCTGCACGGTGCGCGGGTCGCGATCAGCAACAAGGCACCGATCGACGCGCAATGCATCGCCGCCTGCCCAGAGCTGGAACTGATCCTGGTCAGCGCTACCGGCACCAACAACATCGATCTCGCTGCCGCTCGCGAGCGCGGTATCGTCGTCGCCAACTGCCATGGCTACGGCACGCCCTCGGTAGCCCAGCACACCCTCGCGTTGCTACTGGCCCTGGCTACGCGCCTGCCGGACTACCAGCAGGCGGTACGCAGCGGCCGCTGGCAGCAATCCAGCCAGTTCTGCCTGCTGGACTTCCCCATCGTCGAACTGGAAGGCAAGACCCTCGGCCTCCTCGGCCATGGCGAACTGGGCGGGGCGGTGGCGCGGCTGGCGGAAGCGTTCGGCATGCGTGTGCTGCTCGGTCAGTTGCCAGGACGGCCTGCCCGTGCGGACCGCCTGCCGCTTGGCGAACTCCTGCCACGGGTCGACGCCCTGACCCTGCACTGCCCGCTGACCGAGGACACCCGCGGGATGCTAGGCGCCGCCGAACTGGCGCTGATGAAGCCTGGCGCCTTCCTGGTCAATACCGCCCGTGGCGGCCTGGTCGACGAACAGGCGTTGGCCGACGCCCTGCGCGGCGGCCACCTGGGCGGCGCCGCTACCGACGTGCTCAGCGTCGAGCCGCCGAGAAACGGCAATCCGCTGCTGGCCCCCGACATCCCGCGCCTGATCGTTACCCCCCATAACGCCTGGGGCAGTCGCGAGGCGCGGCAGCGCATCGTCGGCCAACTGGCGGAAAACGCAGAGGCGTGGAAGGCCGGGCGCGCCCTGCGGGTAGTCAGCGGCTGATACGGCGCTGCGGGTACCGCGCACGGATGAACGGCGATCCTCGCCGACAATCCATGCGGGTATGCCAGGCCCAAGCCTGTTAAGATTTCCCATTTTTTCCGGAGCCCGCATGGACCCTCGCAGTGAAGTGCTGCTGCGCCAGCGCCACCTCTTCGCGACCCCGCTGCTGCTGGCCGGCCTGCCCGCCGACGACCTGCTCACCGAGCTACCGCAGGCCCAGGGCTGGAGCTGGCACGCCGGCGAGCAGGCGCAGTTGGACGCCCGCTTCCCCGACCGTAGCCGTTTCGACACGCGCGCACCGACCGGCGCCTGGACTTCGGCCGTTCTGTTCCTGCCCAAGTCCCGCGAACTGACCGACTACCTGCTGGCCAGCCTGGCCGCCCGCCTGCCCGGCGGCGAACTCTTCCTGGTCGGCGAAAAGCGCGGCGGGATCGAGCGCGCGAGCAAGCAGTTGGCCGCCTACGGCAAGCCCCGCAAACTGGATAGCGCGCGGCATTGCCAGCTCTGGCAGGTGCGTATCGAACAGGCGCCGGCCGAGCCCGACCTGCACGCCCTGGCCCAGCGCTACAGCCTGCCGCTGGCCGATGGCGAGCTGCAGGTGGTGAGCCTGCCGGGAGTGTTCAGCCATGGCCGCCTGGATCGCGGCAGCGCGCTGCTGCTGGGGCAACTGCAAGCCCTGCCCGGCGGTCATCTGCTGGACTTCGGCTGCGGTGCCGGGGTACTCGGGGCGGCCCTCAAGCGTCGCTACCCCGCCAGTCGCCTGACTCTGCTCGACGTCGACGCCTTCGCTGTCGAGAGCAGCCGCATGACCCTCGCCGCCAACGGCCTGGACGGCGAAGTGATCGCCGCCGACGGCATCGACGGCGCGCCGCGCGAACTCGCCGCGATCGTCAGCAACCCGCCCTTCCACCAGGGCGTGCACACCGACTACCAGGCCTCCGAGCGCCTGCTGCAACGCGCCGCCGAGCACCTGGCGCCGGGCGGCGAACTGCGCCTGGTCGCCAACAGCTTCCTGAAGTACCCGCCGTTGATCGAACGCCACCTCGGCCCCTGCCGGACACTCGCCGAAGGCGACGGTTTCCGCATCTACTCCGCCCGTCGCTCCTGATTTCTGCCTGGAACCCTGTGAATGAAGCTTTTCCTCTCCCTGCCCGCACGCCCGCAGCCTGCCCCTTCCGTGGCCATCCGCCGGGAGGCCGCCGATGACTGACCTGAACGCCAGCCAGGGCCAGCAACTGCGGCGGGTGCTCAAGCCGCGCCACCTGAACATGATCGCCATCGGCGGCTCCATCGGCACCGGGCTGTTCGTCGCCTCCGGGGCTACCGTGGCCACCGCCGGGCCCGGCGGCGCGCTGCTTTCCTACGCACTGATCGGACTCATGGTGTACTTCCTCATGACCAGCCTCGGCGAGATGGCGGCCTACATGCCCGTTTCCGGCTCGTTCTGCACCTATGGCAGCCGATTCGTCGAAGATGGCTTCGGTTTCGCCCTCGGCTGGAACTACTGGTACAACTGGGCGGTGACCATCGCCGCGGAGCTGGTGGCGGCGCAACTGGTGATGAGTTTCTGGTTCCCCGAGGTGCCGGGCATCTACTGGAGCGCGATCTTCCTGGGCATCATGTTCGGCCTCAACGTGATTTCCGCGCGAGGCTTCGGCGAGAGCGAATTCTGGTTCGCCCTGATCAAGGTAGTCACGGTGGTGATCTTCATCGGCGTCGGCCTGGCGACCATCTTCGGCATCATGCATGGCGTGGAGTCGCCCGGCTTCAGCAACTTCACCATGGGCGACGCGCCCTTCGTCGGCGGCTTCCAGGCGATGGTCGGAGTGGCGATGATCGCCGGCTTCTCGTTCCAGGGCACCGAACTGATCGGCATCGCCGCCGGTGAATCGGAAAATCCGCGGAAGAACATCCCGATCGCCATTCGCCAGGTGTTCTGGCGCATCCTGATGTTCTACATCCTGGCGATCTTCGTGATCGGCATGCTGATTCCCTACACCGACCCGAACCTGCTGAAGAACGATGCCAGCGACATCAGCGTGTCGCCCTTCACCCTGCTCTTCGAGCGCGCCGGCTTCGCCGCGGCGGCCGGGGTGATGAACGCGGTGATCCTCTCGGCGATCCTCTCCGCCGGCAACTCCGGCATGTACGCCTCGACCCGGATGCTCTACAACCTCGCCCTCGAGGGCAAGGCACCGCGCCTGTTCTCCCGCGTCTCGCGCAGCGGCGTGCCACGCAACGCGCTGTACGCCACTACCCTGGTCGGCGCCCTGTGCTTCCTCACTTCGGCCTTCGGCGACAGCACCGTCTACACATGGCTGCTGAACACCTCGGGCATGTGCGGCTTCATCGCCTGGCTGGGCATCGCCATCTCCCACTATCGCTTCCGCAAGGGTTACCTGGCCCAGGGCGGCCGCCTGGAAGACCTGCCCTACCGGGCCAAGCTGTTCCCCTTCGGCCCACTGTTCGCCTTCGCCCTGTGCATGGTCATCACCCTCGGGCAGAACTACCAGGCGCTGGTGGGCGAACGCATCGACTGGATCGGCCTTCTCGCCACCTACATCAGCCTGCCGCTGTTCCTGGCGATCTGGCTGGGATACCGCTGGAAGAAGCGCGCACGCTTCGTTCGCTACCACGAAATGGACGTCAGCCCGACCAATACCTGATTCACCCTGCCGCCCAGCGATTCCTCGCGGATCGCTGCGGATGCCGGCACGTTTCCTTGCGATCAGGCTCCCTCCCCGCCCTCCCGGACGAAAGTTTCCGTCCCGGGCTTGCCCAAGCCGCCCGGCTTGGGCAGAATGCGCCCCGTCCTAGGGGAGTAGTCTCCCGCGAGAGCCGCACCGGCCTCGCCCGGCACGCGTCAACACACTTGGTCCGCAGACCATGGCGCGCGCGACCCAAGCCTGCCCAGACAGGCCAAGGGTTTGACAAGACCTATGACACGCACGATCTGACCCGGGGCGGGCAGATGGCGCGTGTCATGGTGATTGGTCGACCCGCCCCTTAGGAAGCCTGATGGAATCGCTGTTCGTCCCTACCCTCATCGTTGCCCTCGCGGAAATCGGCGACAAGACCCAATTGCTGGCACTCCTGCTCGCGGCGCGTTTCCGCAAGCCGTGGCCGATCATCGCCGGCATCGTCGCCGCCACCCTGGCCAACCATTTCGCTGCCGGCGCGGTGGGCGCCTGGGTCGCCAGCTTCTTCTCGGAAGCCACCCTCAGCTGGATCCTCGCCGCCTCCTTCATCGCCGTCGCCCTGTGGACGCTGGTACCGGACAAGCTCGACGACGAAGAGTCCGGACTGAAGAAATACGGCCCCTTCCTCACCACCCTGATCGCGTTCTTCCTCGCCGAGATGGGCGACAAGACCCAGGTCGCCACGGTCATGCTGGCCGCCCAGTATCCGCATTTCTGGCTGGTGGTGATCGGCACCACCCTGGGCATGCTGATCGCCAACGTTCCGGTGGTACTGATCGGCAACCTGGCCGCCGACAAGCTGCCGCTGACCCTGATCCGCCGCCTGGCCGCGGCCGCCTTCGCCGCACTTGGCCTGTACGCCGCCTGGCACGCCGCGCAGTTGACCGGCTGGCTCTGAAGGACTGCGCCGCCGGGCCCGGGATGGCTGGGCGGCCAATGCAAAATGCATGGGAACGGCTACAGTTCAGGCAGGCACCGGATGCCTGCCCCACCACTCGCCCTCGAGAGCCGGAGATGCCCTCACACGACCTGAAACGACTCGCCCGCCATCACATCGAGCTGTCCTGGAACAAGGGCCGCATGGCGTTGGTGGAGCAGTTGCACAGCAAGGATTTCCTCTACAAAAGCTCGTTCATCGGCCATCCCCTGGATACCGCCGGCTATATCCGCCTGCTGCAGGACATCCGCACGGCGATGCCGGACCTGGAGGTCGTGGTCGAAGACTGCATCGGCGAGGAACGCAAGGTGTTCACCTGGAGCACGCTGATCGGCACCATCGTCCGGCCGACCCTGGGCTATCCGGCCAGCGACAAGGTGCTGAGCATTTCCGCGATGGGCTTCTGGGTGTTCAACCCGCAGGGTCAGTTGCAGGAGCTGTGCACCATGTTCGACATGGAGAGCTTTCGCGCCCAGCTGGGACTGCAGACCCGACCCTTCGCGGAAAAAGCGCTGCCCTAGCCAACTGTCCTAGGCATTGAAATAGCCGTTGTCGCGGAACCAGTCGATGGCGCGCAGCAGGGTGTCGTCGAGGGCGGCGGTGGAGAAGAAGCCGAGTTCCTCGCGGGCCTTGCGTCCATCGAGGAACTGCCCGCCAGCCATCACCTCGATGGCGGTTTCGTCGAGCAGCGGCAACTGGCCGCTGACCCGGTAGCGCAAGCGGCCCAGGGTGGCCAGCGCGCGCGCCATGGCCATCGACATCGGCTGCGGCGCAGGCTGGCCGAGCAGCTCGGCGATACGCCGGGTCAGGTCGGCCATTTCCAGGTTGTGCCCGGTCAGCAGGTAGCGCTCGCCGATCCGCCCGCGCTCAAGGGCCATCAGCAGGCCGCGCCCGGCTTCGGCGGCATCGATGACGTTACGCTGGCCGGCGACGTAGTGGGTCATCTCGCCATTGCCGATGGCGGTGATCACGCGCCCGGTGGTCGGGCCGATGTCCAGTTCGCCGAGTACCATGCCGGGAATCCCGATCACCACCGGCAGGCCGTTGCGCGCCTGCTCCCGGGCCTGCTCGTCGAGCGCCCATTTGCACAGCACGTAGGAACTCTTGCCGCTCGGCAGGCTGTCGTAGAACAACCCCTCGTGGCCCGGTAGTCCCTGGGGATGCCGGGGCATGGCATATGCCGAACCGACATAGAGGATGCGCGGCACCCTGGCCTGCAGGCAGGCTGCATAGAACGGGTTGGTCTGGCCCAGCGCGCTGGCCACTTCCTCCTGCCAGCGGCGCGGCCGCGAAGGATAGTAGCCGGCGCTGAAGATCACCCCGTCGAGGCCGCGCAGGGCGCGTTCCAGGCCGGCGTGGTCGAGCATCTCGGCGACCCGGCACTCGGGCTCCAGATAGGCGAGACGCTGGATCTGCGAAGAAGGACGGTGGATCAGCACCAGATCGTGACCGGCGGCCCTGATGGCGCGCGCGGCGTGATGTCCCAGCAGGCCGGTGGCTCCGAGTACGGCGTATTTCACATGAGCTCCAGGGCGTGAGAGTGGCTGTTCGTCCACGGGTCCCGCAAGCGGGTCGGCCAGCAGTCTAGGCCGAACACCGGCGAGATACCAAACAGCAGGTTACGGAAATACACAACAGGCGTTTCCGATGGTAAGCCTGTCGGCGCGCCGGCCGCCCCCCGCGACCGCGCGCCCTGGCCTCACTTGCCGCGCCTGGCCTGCTGGTACAGCGGCATCACCTTGGGAATCGCGGCCTGGAGATTGGCCATCCGCGAACTGTCGGAGGGGTGGGTACTGGTGAACTCGGGCTGGCTGGCGCCGCCGCTGGCCTTGCCCATCTTCTGCCAGAGGGTGATCGCCGCTTCCGGGTTGTAGCCGGCGCGGGCGGCCAGTTCGAGACCGATCAGGTCGGCTTCGTTCTCGTTGGCACGACTGTTGGGCAGGGTCATCAGGTAGTCGACGCCGGTATTGGCCAGTTGCAGGCTTTCCTGGCCGAGGCCGGCCAGGGCGCCGATCTGGCTGGCCACCTGCACGCCGTAGGCCTTGGACATGGCCTCGCGCCCATGCTCGCGCAGGGCGTGGGCGATCTCGTGGCCCATCACCGCAGCGATCTCGTCGTCGGTGAGCTTCAGCTTGTCGATCAGCCCGGTATAGAAAATGATCTTTCCGCCGGGACCGCAGTTGGCGTTGAGCTCGTCGCTCTTCACCACATTGACTTCCCAGTTCCAACTGGTGGCGTCCGGGCGGAAGGCGGCGGTCTGCGGGATCAGCCGCTGGGCGATCGCCTTGACTCGCCGCGCGTCGGCGCTGCTGGTATCGAGCACGCCGGCGCTTTTCGCCTCGCCGAGAGTCTTCTGGTACGACTGGGCGTACATCTGGTCGACTTCCTGGCTGGACAACATGCTGAACATGTATTGCTTGCGGTCGACGCCGACGGCGCCGCCGCTGGTGGTATTCACTGCCTGGCAACCGGCGAGCAGCAGCGCGCCGGCGAGGGTGGCGAATCGGAAGGGATGAGCCATGGTCCTTTGTTCTCCTCTGAAGGCCGAGCGCATGGTAGGCCGCGCCTCGAACGCCGGCAACAGCCGTTGGCGAGGAAATCTCCGACGGCCGATTAAGGATTTGCCGTCCTCCTGCCGATAAGCTCCTCAGAGACAATTCCAACAAGGGTCAGAAGTCCCATCATGAAGCTCAAGTCGATCCAGTTTTCTGTCGCCGCCCTCGCCGGCGCCAGCGTTCTAAGCGTCGTCGTGGTGCTGGTGCTGTACGCCCTGTTCGCCGGCGCGCGAACCCAGGAACTGGTGCAGCAACGCACCCAGGGCCTGTTGGAGAAGGTCATCAACGAGCGCCTGGTGGCCCTGGCCCGCGCCCAGGTCAGCCAGATCCAGCGCGAGCTGGAGTATCCGCTGACGGTGGTCCACGGCCTGGCCAACAGCACCCGCCTGCTCGGCGAGCCGGGCGCCGACGGCATGCCGCAGTTGAACGCCAGCCGCGACGAAATCTCCGCGCTGCTGCGCAGCACCGTGCAGAACAACCCCAAGCTGCTCGACACCTTCATGGCCTGGGAACCCAATGCCTTCGATGCCGATGCCGCCTTCGCCGGGCAACCCGGCAAGGGCTACGGCCCGGATGGCCGCTACCTGCCCTGGTGGTATCGCGGCGCCGACGGCAAGCCGATCGTCGAGGCCATGGCCGACAGCATCGATAGCGAAAAGCTGCTGCCCACCGGGGTGCGCGAGAACGAGTTCTACGCCTGTCCGAAAGAGAACAAGCGTCCCTGTATCATCGACCCGGCCCCCTACGAAATGGGCGGCAAGACCGTGATGATGTCATCCTTCAACGTGCCGATCATGGTCGGTGACCAGTTCCGCGGCGCAGTCGGCGCCGACCTCTCGCTGGCCTTCATCCAGGACCTGCTCAAGCGCGCCGACCAGCAGCTCTACGATGGCGCCGGGGAAATGGCGCTGATCGCCAGCAACGGCCGCCTGGTGGCCTACACCCGCGACGACAGCAAGCTCGGCGAGCCCGCCGGCAGCGTCCTCGACGGCAACGAAGTGGACAACCTGAAAAACCTCACGGTCGACCAGCCGCTCTACGACATCGACGCCGAGCACGGCCACATCGAGCTGTTCCTGCCTTTCACCATCGCCGACAGCGGCGTGCGCTGGACCCTCATGCTGCAGATTCCCCAGGCGGCGGTATTCGGCGAACTGCAGCAACTCCAGGGCGAGCTGAGCGACCAGCGCCAGCAGGATATCCTCGGCATGAGCCTGGCCGGCCTGGTGGTAGCGGCCCTCGGCCTGCTGGTGGTCTGGCTGGTCGGCTACGGCATCGCCCGGCCGCTGCGCCAACTGGTCGGCATGCTCGACGACATCGCCCAGGGCGAAGGCGACCTCACCCGCCGCCTGAGCAGCGAGCGCGCCGACGAGCTGGGCTCCATCGCCAAGGGCTTCAATACCTTCCTCGGCAAGCTGCAGAACATGATCGGCCAGGTGGTGCAATCGGTGCAGAAGGTCAGCGACTCCTCGGAGCACACCGCCGACATCGCCATCCGCACCAACCAGGGCGTGCAGCAGCAACTGGCGGAGATCGAACTGGTGGCCACCGCGGTCCACGAGATGACCGCCACCGCCCAGGACGTGGCGCGCAACGCCACCCACGCCGCCGAGGCAGCCAACCACGCGGACCAGGCTGCGCACCAGGGCAAGCAGATCGTCGAAAGCAGCTCGGCGGCGATCCAGGCGCTGGCCAGCGAGATTGGCCGCGCGGTCGGAGTGGTGCAGAACCTGGCCAAGGACAGCGAAAACATCAACGCGATCCTGGTGGCGATCCGCGGTATCGCCGAGCAGACCAACCTGCTCGCCCTCAACG
>NZ_KV811242.1:0-66576 GCF_001813025.1 Pseudomonas sp. HMSC066A08 | reverse complement strand
CCGCCATCGAGGCCGCCCGCGCCGGCGAGCAGGGTCGCGGTTTCGCAGTGGTGGCCGACGAGGTACGCAACCTGGCGCAGAAGACCCAGCAGGCCACCGAAGAAATCCAGAGCATGATCCAGCAGTTGCAGCAGGGCACCCGCGACGTGGTGAAGGTCATGCAGGACAGCCAGGAGCGCACCGACGACAGCGTGCGCCATGCGCGCCAGGCGGCCGAGGCGCTGGAGTCGATCACCCAGGCGGTATCGGTGATCAACGACATGAACACCCAGATCGCCAGCGCCGCCGAGGAGCAGAGCGCGGTAGCCGAGGACATCAACCGCAACGTCGCCAACATCGGCCAGGTCGCCAACCAGGTGGCCGGCGGCGCCGACGAGGCCTCGCAGGCCAGCGCCGAGCTGACCCGCCTGGCCGAGCAGCAGCGGCGCCTGGTGAATCAGTTCAGGGTCTAGCGTCAGGCCGGGGTCAGGCACTCCGGCCCGTCGGTTTCAGGCTTGTTGACGAAGCCGGCCAGGGCCACGCTGCGCAGGTTCGGCTGGGGCTTGGCGAGCAGGCTTATCAGCGCCGGCAGCGGCGTGTCCGGAGCCAGCCAGGTATCCTGCTCGGCCTCGTCGAGCAGCAGCGGCCGGCGGAACTCGGCGGCCGCCTGGGATACCTGGGCCACGCTGAGCCAGGTTTGTCCCTGCACCGGATAGGCCTCCCAGATGCCGGCGAAGAACAACAGGCGCTCGCCGGTGGAGACCCAGTACGGACGCTTGCGCACCCCGCGCCATTCATAGAAGCCGTTGGCCGGCAGCAGGCAGCGTCGCTGCTGGAACGCCTCGCGGAACATCGGTTGCTCGGCGAGGGTTTCCGCCCGCGCGTGGCTGGGCGTACGCGACAGGTCGGTGAGCCAGGCCGGGGTCAGCCCCCAGCGCGCCAGGTCGGCGCGGCGCGCACCGGCTTCCTGGCGAACCATCAGCACCTGGTTCGCCGGAGAAATGTTCCAGTGCGCCCGCCAATCCGCCGGAAAGCCTGGCAGGGCCGCCAGCGAAGGATTCCAGCGGAACAGGGCGTAACGACCACTCATGCTTGGCACTGCCTGGTGAGGGAAAGCCGCACAGTGTAACCCGAAGCGCTACGCCGGCCTTGCCGAACGCAAGCTGAATGAAACCCAATCTTAACTTGACGCGCCTATCCTCCAGGCTTAAGGTGCCGCCCGCATTCTGTAACCCACACAGGAGTCCTGCATTGGACAACAGCCCTAGTCGATTGCGACAGGTCCATCCGGCGAGCTAGTCCAGCAGAACCCTCTGCCACTGCCTCGCCGAGCATGGCGGACAGTGGCGATCCGCATCCCGACCGGGATGACGCATCCCCATTTTCCCTTCGTGTCCCTTCCCTCGCGCCAACCGCGCAGCGGGAAGCCGCGGTCCTGCGCAATCCATCGTCCTTTATCCGCGCGGACCGACGGCCCGCGCCAGCTCCGGCCGTCGGCCGGCAACGAGGTGAAACATGGATTGGAAAGTATTTCTCCTGCGCGTCGCGGTCGCGCTGGTCCTGGGTGCCCTGATCGGCGCCGAACGCCAGCTGCGCCAACGCCTCACCGGCCTGCGCACCAATGCGCTGGTCAGCACTGGCGCCTGCCTGTTCGTGCTGATGACCCAGGGCGTGCCCGGCCTGGCCGGCGACGCTTCACGGATCGCCGCCTATGTGGTCTCCGGGATCGGCTTCCTCGGCGGCGGCGTGATCATGCGCGACGGCCTCAACGTGCGCGGCCTGAACACCGCAGCCACCCTCTGGTGCACCGCCGCCATCGGCGTGCTGTGCAGCATGGGCCTGCTGCTGGAGGCCACGCTCGGCAGCCTGGTGGTGCTCTGCGCCAACATCCTGCTGCGCGACATCGCCCAACGCCTGAACCGCCAGGACGTGTTGCCGGCCAGCGAGGCCGAGCAACGCTACGAAGTGCAGATCGTCTGCCGCGCCGAGGACGAGATCCAGGTTCGCAGCCTGATGCTGCACAGCCTCGGCAGCAGCGACCTGCGCCTGCAATCGCTGCACAGCGAGGATCTGGACAACCCGGCCAAGCTGGAAGTCCGCGCCGAACTGCTCGGCACCCCCGAAGCTCCGGCGCAGCTGGAACGCCTGGTCAGCCGGGTCAGCCTGGAGAAGGGCGTCAGCTCGGTACGCTGGCAGGTCTTCGAACTGGCGGCCGACTGAGCGGCGGCCGCCTCAACACAACAGGCTGCCGGGGCCGCAGGGTTCCGGCGGCTCCTCGGCCAGCGGGGCGGCGGCGTTGTAGGCGAGGATCAGTTCCCGCGCCCGCTCCGTCTGCTCGTCCGCCACCAACAACGCCAGCAGTCCGCCAGGCGGCAGTTCGCCGATGGCGCCGACCAGGTGGCGGCCGCTGACATGGGCGGCGATCCCTTCGCTGGCGAGCATTCCCACCAGCATCTCGGCCTCCAGCAGGTCGGCCGGCTCATATACGCGCTGCATCAGTCATCCTCCCGGCGGACGTTCAGTGACCAGTCCTGCCCATCGGTGCGCAGGTCGAACAGAATCGGCCGGCAACACACCGGGCAGTCCTCGTAGTACTGCTGGTCGCCGGCACTCAGGTCGAGCAGCGCCTCGGCCGGTTCCCCGCAGTAAGGGCAGCTATAGGCCTGGCTTTCGAGCATCGCTGCACCCCCTATGAGTTCCGTTTATAATCGCGCGGTTCAATTTTCGGCCACCCCCTGGGGCGGCCTTCGCAGCATCCATATGGAACCAGAAAGCATGATGGGCGAGTTCGAAGCCATCCGACCCTACAGTGACGCCGAAGTCCCCGCGGTATTGCAACGCCTCCTGAGCGACGACGCCTTCCTCGGCGCCCTGGTCCGCTACCGCTTCCCGCGCCTGGCCGGTCCCCTCGGTTGGCTGCTCAAACCTCTTATAGCCCATCGCCTGGCCCGCGAGGTCACCGGCATCCGCAGCGTCGCCACGCTGCAGGACAAGTTCGAGCCCTACGTCGACCACACCATCGAGAAGGCCACCGACGGCGTCACCTACTCCGGGGTCAATCGCCTCAAGCCAGGCTGTGCCTACCTGTTCATCGCCAACCACCGCGATATCGTGATGGACCCGGCCTTCGTCAACTACGCCGTGTACCACGCCGGCCTGCCGACCCCGCGCATCGCCATCGGCGACAACCTGCTGCAGAAATCCTTCGTCAGCGACCTGATGCGCCTGAACAAGAGCTTCATCGTGCACCGTTCGCTGAGCGGCCGGCGCGAGAAGCTCGCCGCCTACCAGACGCTCTCCGCCTACATCAACCATTCGATCCGCGAGGACCGCCAGTCGGTGTGGATCGCCCAGGCCGAAGGCCGGGCCAAGGACGGCGACGACCGTACCGACTCGGCGATCCTCAAGATGTTCCACATGAGCCGCAAGGACGAACCCTTCGCCGAAATGGTGCGCGCCCTGCATTTCATCCCGGTGTCGATCAGCTACGAATACGACCCCTGCGACCTGGCCAAGGCCCGCGAGCTGCACACCCGCGCCAGCACCGGCGAGTACCGCAAGGCGCCGGGCGAAGACGATGCCAGCATCGCCCTGGGCATCACCGGCTACAAGGGCCGCGTGCACATCAACTTCGGCGCCGAGCTGGAGGGCGAGTTCAGCGACGCCAAGCAGCTGGCCGCCGAACTGGACCGGCAGATCCTCGGCAACTACCGTCTGTTCCCGGTGCACTACCTGGCCTACGAGATGAGCGAGAACCGCGACCCGGGTCTCGCCGTCCCCACGGCCGAGAGCCTGTTCGGCAGCGAGGAGCTGGAGAAGGCGCGCAAGGAATGGAACCGCCGCCTGGAGCAATGCCCGGCCGAGCAGCGCCCCTGGCTGGTGCTGCAATACGCCAACCCGGTGCTCAACCAATACCGGATCAAGCAGCAATCCTGAAGACGAAAGCCCGGCGCCGCCGGGCTTCTCCATCGGGCAACGGCTTCGAACCCGCAGGCGATGGACGGATAACCGCGATACGGTTATCCGCGTGCGATTAGGCTCGCCGAGGCAGGGCTCTCAGAACCGCGTGCTGGCCCAACTGACCAGCAGCGCCAGGCCCAGGCAGGCGGTGCCGAATCGGTAGAAGAACAGGTTGATCCGCAGGGTCGCCTCGTCCATCGGCAATGCCTCCTCCCCCGCCTCGCCCTCCGCGGCCCAGCGCGCCAGGGCGCGACGCTCGCGTGCGCGGGTGGCCAGCAGCAGCCAGGCGCCGGCGACACCGAAGAACAGCGCAAGGCCGTTCACGGCCTGGGCGGGATGGGCGAGAAACAGCGCCCACAGGGCTTGCAAGGACATCGATAACCTCCGCAACAGGACAACACGCCGGGGCTACCGAGTAACGCCTTGGGTGAGCTGATGACAGGACGGACCGTCGGGGACGGCGGGGAAGGACTGGTCGAATTCTATCCAGAATGCATGAGCGACGGCCAGCGGCGCCCGGGTTGTCGCGACGAAGCGCAGCGGTTAGCAGCAATACGTCTAAAAAAGACGCGGCTTCGTCATTGTGACCAACTAGTCTGAAAATGCTGTCCCGGTCACAGAACCCCACCCAGGCAAGCGACAACACAGGAGAGTCGTCATGCTGGAAACCGCACCCCACGAACATAACTATCTGATCGACCACCTGGACGAGATCGAGGCCGTGATCGTCGATCTTTCCTTCAATGTCCAGGACGACCGCTGGCTGGTGTACTGCACCGCCTGCGGCCATGAACACCTCGACCTGCCTGAGACCGACGAACGCATCAGCATCGGCGAGCCGGACCCCTTCCACCAGGCCGCCTGAGTTTCCCTAGCGCATGAAAAAGCCCGGCATCCGCCGGGCTTTCTCGTTACCGCCGGCTCATTGCTGGCCGAGGGTCTGAGCGATGGTCGGGTCCTTGAACACGCGGGTCAGGGCGTCGCTGAGCACCTCGCTGACCAGCTTGCTGTTGGTCGCCTGGTTCGGCGCCATGCCGAAGCGCTGGTTCAGGGAGGCGCCATAGCGACCGGTGTAGCGCCGGCTGCTGTTCTGCACGTCGGCGCGGAAGGTCGCGGTGATGTCGGCCTGGGTGACGTAGACGCCGTCCTTCGGCGACTGGTACTTCAGTTCGGCCAGGGTCAGGGTCAGTTGCGGCGCGTTGTAGGCGTTGGCCGAAGGCGTGTAGCCGAGCAGGCGCACGGCGGTCTCGGCCTGGGCCTGGAGCTTGGGCACCACGTCCTCGCTACGGACGGTCAGGGTGCTGGTATCGGCGTAGAGGCCGCCGCGGGTGCCCAGGGACGGGCCGGGACGGCCATCGACCACCTTGACCACCACCGGCTGGCCATGGCCGACGGCGGTCAACGGTCCTTTCAGGACCGGTTGCGGGTCCAGTTGTTGCGGGCTCAGGGCGCAGCCGCCGAGAACCAGGGCGCTTGCGGTCATCAGGCTGAGCAACAGGCGATGCAGCATGCTCATCTCTCCATGGGTTGGGCACGAATGGCCGGCAGTATAACGGCGCCGCGAAGGCACCGCAGCATTGCCTTGGACGTTCGCCACGAGGCGCGGTTCCTCGCCTGTGGCAGGTGGTGCAGGGCACGCATGCCCGGCGTTTGGCAGATACGGCGCGGCGGATTGTCCCAGGGGGCTTTCGCCGGCGGGCACTTCGTGACCGGGAATGGGAAAAAAGTCTAAGGAGCGGGGTATTTTTTGATTTTCACCGTTATAATCGCCCCCCGATTATAAGGACGCCTCCTGATCGGGTTCCGGCCCCGCGCCATCCCCCCACAGAGAGCCGCCAGTAGAGCGCTGCCCCATGAGGCAGACGCCCTGAAACGCCTGTAGCGAGTTTTTCGGCAAGGAATGCCGCATGACCCCGCACGATTCTGCGAAGGCATGCCCGCGACAGACGAGCCCTTCCGGCCCATGTCTCCAAAAGAGCGTGGATCGAAGGTATTTCACTACTTCACGAGAGTGTGGCGAGCAATGAAGAGTTTTGCGTCGGTAAGTGCGCCATTAGCGCTTGAAACAGCCCCCCGCAGACGCGACCGCAGCGGATACCTCATGACCAGAGCCTGACGGCCCGTTCCGTCGCGAATGTGCTTGCACGACCGGATGCCCGCATGGGCCAGCCAGGCTGCCAGATCGCCAGCCCCGCGCCCGGCATCCATAGGCGATGACGCCCGGCGTCCCGCCGTTGTTGCGAAGAATCGGACATGACGGCTCCCTCCGCCGCTGCCTGCCGGCCCGTACCGGCCTCGGCCCCGCCCCGTCTGTCGTCAATTTGGTGCTGAAGATTTTGGAGAAGCGTTAATGGCGCAAAACGATCACGAAACAGTCGACATGCTGCTGGTAGGCGCCGGCATCATGAGCGCGACCCTGGCGGTCCTGCTCAAGGAACTCGACCCCAACCTGAAGATGGAAGTCGTCGAACTCCAGGAGTCCGGCGCGATCGAAAGCTCCAACCCGTGGAACAACGCGGGCACCGGCCACGCCGGCCTGTGCGAGCTGAACTACACCCCGCAGTCGGCCGACGGCAGCATCGACATCAAGAAGGCGGTGGGCATCAACACCATGTTCGAGGTGTCGAAGCAGTTCTGGTCGCACCTGGTCGCCAAGGGCACCTTCGGCTCGCCGAAGACCTTCATCAACCCGGTGCCGCACCTGAGCTTCGTGCGCGGCAGCGAAGGCATCGCCTACCTGAAGAAGCGCTTCGAATCGCTGACGAAGCACCACGCCTTCGAGACCATGGTCTACTCCGAAGACAAGGCCACCCTCGCCGAGTGGATGCCGCTGATGATGCCGGGTCGTCCGGCCGACGAAGCGATCGCCGCGACCCGCGTCGAGGGCGGTACCGACGTCAACTTCGGCGCCCTGACCAACCAGCTCCTGCAACACCTGGCGCAACAGCCGGGCGCGCAGATCCGCTACAACCAGAAGGTCACCCACCTGCGCCGCGCCGATAACGGCTGGCGGGTCACCGTCAAGGACACCCGCAACGGCGGCGACCGCGAGATCCAGGCACGCTTCGTCTTCCTCGGCGCCGGCGGCGGCGCCCTGCCGCTCCTGCAACTTTCCGGCATCCCGGAAGGCAAGGGCTTCGGTGGTTTCCCGGTGAGCGGCCAGTGGCTGCGCTGCGACAACCCGGAAATCGTCAAGCAACACCAGGCCAAGGTCTACAGCCAGGCCGAGGTCGGCTCGCCGCCGATGTCCGTGCCGCACCTGGACACCCGTGTGGTGGACGGCAAGAAATCCCTGCTGTTCGGCCCCTATGCCGGTTTCTCCACCAAGTTCCTGCGCCATGGCTCGTTCCTCGACCTGCCGCTGTCGGTACGCCCGGGCAACATCCTGCCGATGCTCTCGGTGGCCCGCGACAACATGGACCTGACCCGCTACCTGATCGGCCAGGTCATGCAGTCGCCGGAACAGCGCCTGGAAGCCCTGCGCAAGTTCTACCCCGAAGCCAGGGCCGAGGACTGGCGCCTGGAAGTCGCCGGCCAGCGCGTGCAGATCATCAAGAAGGATCCGAAGAAAGGCGGCATCCTGCAGTTCGGCACCGAGCTGGTGGCCGCCCACGACGGCTCCATCGCCGCCCTGCTGGGCGCCTCGCCGGGCGCCTCGGTGACCGTCTCGATCATGCTCGGCCTGATCGAGCGCTGCTTCCCGGAGCAGGCCCGCTCGCCGGAGTGGAGCACCAAGCTGAAGGAAATCTTCCCGGCTCGCGAGAAAGAGCTGGAAAGCGACGCCGAGCTGTACCGCAGCGTCAGCAGCCGTTGCAGCGAGGTGCTGGAGCTGACCGCGAAGAACGACGTGCAGGCCCCGGTCAACGCCGAGTGAGCCACACGTAACGGAAAAAGCCGCCTTCGGGCGGCTTTTTCATTTGTGGAATCAGGCACCGGCCTCGCAATTGATCATCCAGGACACCCCGAAACGGTCCACCAGGGTACCGAAACAGGGCGACCAGAAGGTCTTGCCCAGCTCCAGCTCGACCCGTCCGCCGTCCTCCAGCAAGGCGTCATAGCAGCGCCGCGCCTGCTGCGGGTCGCGGGTATTCAGCGAAAGGGAAATCCCGGAGATCGGCTGCAATGCCGGCCCATGCCCGTCCGAGGCCATGATCTGGCTGTCGCCGATCTGCAGGTTGGCGTGCATCACCTTGTCGCACCAGCCTTCCGGCACCACCACCGGACCGGGCGCCTCATCGAAGCGGAACAGGAAACTCACCCTGGCGCCGATGGCGTGTTCATAGAAACGCAGGGCCTCTTCGCAACGACCGTTGAAGCAGACGTAGGGCTGGACGTACATGGAAACCTCGGCAGGCTGTTTTTCCTGTGAGTGTAGAAAAGCAACAGCCGACAGCCACCGTCTCGCAGAACGAATAACGCCATCCTGGCCATCCGCCCCTCCCTGGCGCTCCGCAACGCGAGAAGGCCCGTATGCCTATCGTCCCTTGCCACCGCCAGCCGCCATTCGGGTGCCGGCGTTCGCCGACGGGTGGGGTTCGGCGGACCGCGCAACGAAAAAGCCCGCCGAAGGGCGGGCTCTTCATCGCATGGCTGGCTCAAGCGCCCTTGGCCGCCTGCAGCGCTTCGATGTAGGGCGCGGCCTGGCGCTGGTCGGCTACCAGGGCGATGAAGTCGTTGCCCTTGGCATCGCGCGCGTCGAGATCGTAGCCGGCCTCGCGGAAGAAGGTGAGGAAGCGCTCGAAGTCGTCGATGCGCAGACCGCGATAGGCCTTGATCAGCTTGTGCAGCGAGGGGGGCGTGTCGTCGGCCGGCTCGACGCCGAGGAACAGCTTGATCGACTCGTCACTGATCTCTTCGCCAATGATCTGTTTCTTGTCTTTGCGCATCGCTCTCTCTCAACGGCTCTGGGGCCGGGCTCGCCCGGCGCGGGATAAGGCCAGGCAGTTTACTCCCGGCGCGCGGCGAGGCTCAACGCGCGCGTACCGCGCCGGTGTGCAGGTCGGCCCAGACATGGCCGTTGGGATAGGCGAGGAACTGGCAATAGACCGTCTGGTTGCGCAGCAGGTCGAGCAACGCCGGGTACTGCGCCAACGGGTAGTTGAGCGTGAGGGTGCGGGTCCCGGCATCGTAGACCGGCTTCTTCAGGCTCTTGCCTTCGCTGTCGAACTGGATCAGCACCTGAGCCAGGGTCGCCCCCTTGCTCAGCGGCTTGCCCTTCAGGCGCAGCAGGGTCGGCGTGGTGATCGGGATCGGCTGCTGGTTGGACTGCCGCTGGTTACCCAGCACCACGCTGTACTCGGTGATCTGGATCAGTTGCTGCTGCTCCGGCGCCTCCTGGCGCAACTGGCCGTCGTCGGGCGGCAGGAAGCGCGCGTGCATCGGGGGATTCTCGGCGGCCAGGCCGGTCAGGCTGAAGAACAGGAGCAGGGAGCCGCACAGGCTACGGGCGAACATCGGGACCTCCGGACAGGGCGAGCCGGCACTCTAGCACGGGGCCGCACCGCGACGGCAGGCGATCCACATCAACCTCCCGGTGCCACCGTAGACGTATACTCGCGTTCGGCTCGCCGTTCGGGAGGGACCGCCGCCATGCTACCCACCATTCCCTTGTTCAGCGCCTGGCGCCAGAGCCTCAGGGCGGGCTATTCGCTGCGAGCCCTGCGCGGCGACCTCGGCGCCGGCCTGACCGTCGGGATCATTGCCATCCCCCTGGCGATGGCGCTGGCCATCGCCGTCGGCGTGCCTCCGCAGCACGGCCTGTACACCGTGCTGGTGGCAGCCCCGCTGATCGCCCTCAGCGGAGGTTCGCGCTTCAACGTGACCGGGCCGACCGCGGCGTTCGTGGTAATCCTCCTGCCCATCGTCCAGCAGTACGGCCTTGGCGGCTTGCTGCTCTGCACCTTGCTGGCCGGCCTGATCCTGGTCGCCATGGGCCTGGGCCGGGTCGGCCGGCTGATCCAGTTCATCCCCTATCCGGTGACCCTGGGCTTCACCGCCGGCATCGGCATCGTCATCGCCACCCTGCAGCTCAAGGACTTCCTCGGTCTGCAGGTGCACGGCCAGCCGCAGCACTACCTGGAGCAGGCCGGCCTGCTGCTGCGCTCGCTGCCCAGCCTGCGCCCGGGCGACAGCCTGGTCGGGTTATCCGCCCTGGCGATCCTGGTCGCCTGGCCACGACTCTTCCCGAAGATCCCCGGACACCTGGTGGCGCTCGCCGGCGGCCTGCTCCTCGGCCTGTTGCTGGAGCGCCTGGGCCTGCCGGTGGCGACCCTCGGCGAACGCTTCAGCTACGAGCACGAAGGCGTCGTCCACGCCGGCATTCCCCCTTACCTGCCGAGCTTCCAGTTGCCCTGGAACCTTCCCGGCCCGGACGGCCGGCCACTCGGCCTGAGCTTCGAGCTGATCCGCCAGTTGCTTGCCCCGGCATTCGCCATCGCCATGCTCGGTGCCATCGAGTCGCTGCTCTGCGCGGTGGTCGCGGACGGCATGACCGGCAGCCGCCACGATCCCAACGGCGAGCTGCTCGGCCAGGGCCTGGGCAACCTGGTGGCGCCACTGTTCGGCGGTATCACCGCGACGGCGGCCATCGCCCGGACCGCCGCGAACATCCGCGCCGGGGCCTTTTCTCCGCTGGCGGCGATGCTCCACGCCGGCGTCGTGCTGCTGGCGATGCTGTTCCTCGCACCGCTGTTCAGCTATCTGCCGATGGCCGCCCTGGCGGCGTTGCTGATGATGGTGGCGTGGAACATGAGCGAGGCGCCGCACGTCGTGCACACCCTGCGCATCGCCCCGCGCAGCGACGTGCTGGTGCTGCTGGCCTGCCTGGTCCTCACCGTGCTGTTCGACATGGTCCTGGCGGTCGGCGTGGGCCTGCTGCTGGCCGCCGGGCTGTTCGTCAAGCGCATGAGCGAGCTGACCGATACCGCCAGCCTGCCTCGCGGCTTCCACCAGGCGTTGGCCGACCTGCCGGCGCCGGTGCTCGCCTACGCCATCCGCGGCCCGCTGTTCTTCGGTGCGGCGGAAAAGGCGCTCAGCGTGCTGCGCCGGCTCAATCCGGAAGCGAAGGTGGTGATCATCGAGATGAGCGCGGTGCCGATGCTCGACCTGACCGCCCTGGCGGCCCTGGAGAGCATGCTTCTCGAATACCGGCAGCGCGGCATCGGCGTGATCTTCTGCGGCTGCAACGCGCGCCTGCGGCTGAAGCTCAAGCGCGCCGGCATCCATCCCGCGGCCGGCCGCATGGCGTTCGTCCACAACCTCGAGGTGGCCAGGCGCAAGGCCGAGGCCTGGCTGGCCGGCGCGGCAAGCGAAGCGGACGGGCTCGCCGCTCAGGCGAACTGAGCGCGCATCCAGTCGCGGTAGGCCGGCGCATCGGCGCTGCCTTCGGCGGGCGCCCAACTGGCGAACTCGCCTTCGCCGAGCGGGCGGTAAGGCCCGGCCTTGCATTCGAACAAGATGCTGTCCGGCTCCAGCACCACCAGGGCATGGAACACTCCGGGCGGCAGGTCGACACCGGGGCAGTCCCCAGCGGCGCTCAGTTCACGCTTGTCGAGGAGCTTCCCGTCCTCGGCGAAGACCAGCAGGCCGAGACGGCCCTTGAGCACGATCAGCGCCTCGGCCTTGCCCGCATCCAGGTGCCGGTGCGGCGGGATGTAGGTATTCGGCTGGAGGCCCACTGCCATGCGGTGGCAGGGCTCCTCCATGCAGTGGAAGTTGTGATGCTGGCGACCACGCGGCGCGTTACCCGCCCCGCTCGCCAGTTCGGCGAACAATTGCTGGTCGAGGTAGCGCGGTCCGGCCATCTCAGAGCCCCTTGACCGCGAAGATGCCCGCGGCGTTGCGCCAGTAGCCCTTGTAGTCCATGCCGTAGCCGAACACGTAGCGGTCGGCACAGTAGAGGCCGGTGAAGCTGGCCTTGAGGTCGGGCCGGGCCTTGCGCTCGTGTTCCTTGTCCACCAGTACGGCGGTGTGCACCGCGCGTGCGCCGGCATGCTTGCAGAAGTCGATGATCGCCGAGAGGGTGTGCCCTTCGTCGAGGATGTCGTCGATGATCAGCACGTCACGGTCGATGAAGGAGACTTCCGGCTTGGCCTTCCAGAACAGTTCGCCGCCGGAGGTCTCGTTGCGGTAACGGGTCGCATGCAGGTAGGACAGTTCGAGGGGGAAGTCGAGCAGCGGGAGCAGCTTGCCGGAGAAGATCAGGCCGCCGTTCATCACGCAGAAGACCACCGGGTTGGTCTCGCCGAGATCGCGGTTGATCGCCTCGGCGACGCGACCGATGGCTGCCTCGACCTCGTCGTTGTTGAACAGGCAGTCGGCTTCCGCCCTGACTTGGCGGATGTGCGCGAGATCGACGGACATGGTGCTTCTCCCTGGCTGGGCTGAGAAAAAGTCGGCAAAGGTACTCATCCGGTCGCCATCGGGCAACCCCCGGCGGTCGAGTGCGAATCAGAATAATGGTCCAGACTGTGCGGAATGCATTACGCTAGCGCAATTTTTTTGCCCGCCCCCCCGTTGGAGACAGTCGCCCATGCCCGTACATGAGATCCGCCACCCCCTCATCCGCCACAAACTGGGCCTGATGCGCCGTGCCGATATCAGCACCAAGAACTTCCGCGAACTGGCCCAGGAAGTCGGCGCCCTGCTGACCTACGAGGCGACCAAGGACCTGCCCCTGGAACAGTACGAAATCCCCGGATGGGCCGGCCCGGTGACGGTGGAGAAGATCTCCGGGAAGAAGATCACCGTGGTGCCGATCCTGCGCGCCGGCATCGGCATGCTCGACGGCGTGCTCAGCCTGATTCCCGGCGCCAAGGTCAGCGCGGTCGGCGTCGCCCGCAACGAAGAGACCCTGGAAGCCCGGACCTACCTGGAAAAACTGGCGCCGGACATCGCCGAGCGCCGCTCGCTGATCATCGACCCGATGCTCGCCACCGGTGGCTCGATGGTCGCCACCATCGACCTGCTGAAGAAGGCCGGCAGCAAGGAAATCCGCGCCATGGTGCTGGTCGCCGCCCCCGAGGGCATCGAGGCGGTACGCCAGGCCCACCCGGACGTGATCATCTATACCGCCTCGATCGACGAGAAGCTCGACGAGAACGGCTACATCATTCCGGGCCTGGGCGACGCCGGCGACAAGATCTTCGGTACCAAGCAGAAGGAAGCCTGAACATGGGCGATGCCTTCCAGGAGCCGCTCTGGCGCCAGGTGCTGTCAGGCGCGCAGATGCTGTTCGTCGCCTTCGGCGCGCTGGTGCTGATGCCGCTGATCACTGGCCTGGATCCCAACGTCGCGCTGTTCACCGCCGGCCTCGGGACCCTGCTGTTCCAATTGGTGACCGGGCGCCAGGTACCGGTGTTCCTCGCCTCCAGCTTCGCCTTCATCACCCCGATCATCCTCGCCAAGGGCCAGTTCGGCCTGGCCGCGACCATGGGCGGGGTAGTCGCCGCCGGCTTCGTCTACACCTTCATGGGCCTGGCAGTGAAGATCAAGGGCACCGGCTTCATCGATAAACTGCTGCCGCCGGTGGTGATCGGCCCGGTGATCATCTCGATCGGCCTGGCGATGGCGCCGATCGCGGCGAACATGGCGATGGGCAAGGCCGGCGACGGCAGCGAGTTGCTGCCGTACCGCACCGCGATGATGATCTCGATGCCGGCGCTGCTCACCACCCTGGTGGTGGCGGTATTCGGCAAGGGCATCTTCCGCCTGGTGCCGATCATCGCCGGCGTGCTGGTCGGCTTCGCCCTGTCGTTCGTCTTCGGCGTGGTCGACACCGCCGCGATCGTCGCCGCACCCTGGCTGGAGCTGCCGAAATTCACCGCGCCGGAATTCAACTGGCAGGCGATCCTGTTCATCGTTCCGGTGGCCCTGGCCCCGGCCATCGAGCATATCGGCGGGGTCATCGCGGTGGGCGGCGTCACCGGCCAGGACTACCTGAAGAAGCCCGGCCTGCACCGCACCCTCCTCGGCGACGGCCTGGCCACTTCGGCTGCCGGCCTGTTCGGCGGACCGCCCAACACCACCTACGCGGAAGTCACCGGCGCAGTGATGCTGACCAAGAACTACAACCCGAAGATCATGACCTGGGCGGCGGTGATCGCCATCACCCTGGCCTTCGTCGGCAAGTTCGGCGCGATCCTGCAAAGCATCCCGGTACCGGTGATGGGCGGCATCCTCTGCCTGCTGTTCGGCACCATCGCCTCGGTCGGCATGAACACCCTGATCCGGCACAAGGTCGATCTCTCGGAAGCGCGCAACCTGGTGATCGTCTCGGTGACCCTGGTGTTCGGCATCGGCGGCGTGCTGATCGGCAGCGGTACCGGTCCCGATGACATCGGCCTGAAGGGCATCGCCCTGTGCGCCATCGTCGCCATCGTCCTCAACCTGTTGCTGCCGGGCAACGACGGCTGGCAGAACAAGGCGCTCGACGAACAACACAAGGATTCGCACTGAAAACAACGGACGGAACACTTCGCTGTTCCGTCCATTTGCCACCCGCCACGTTATTTTCAACGCATGTAGCCAATCGCTTACTACTTTGTAATTAAACTTCCCTGTATTTTCCAAATAATCACGCCATCTAACTGGCAGAGGCTTATTCGCGCTGCTATATAGCCAGTCAAGCATGACTGGCGAGCCGCTCTGCGCCGCGCCCGGCGCGTTGCCAGCCATGAACTTCGAGTTTGGCGGATATATAAGTCCGGTCATTTAAAATCCTGGAAAACTTGTTTATCCGCCAACATCGTCCTGCGCCACCGACATTCGTTATCGACAGGAAGTTAGAGATGAATAAACGCACTCCGGCAGTCTTGTTGTTCTGTGCCTGCGCCAGCCTGCTGGGCACCGCCCAGGCCGCCGGTACGCTGATCGGCCAGGTCGGCGTGCAGATGGTCATCGGTGCCGGCTGCACCATCATCAACGGCAGCGTCAGCGGCGGTATCAACCAGTGGGGAACCCTGGACTTCGGCAGCCATTCCGACCTCACCAACGTGGTCGACGCGCAGACCGTCGGCACCAGCGGCAATATCCAGATCCAGTGCAGCACCGGCCTGACCCCGAGCCTGACGGTGAACGCAGGCCTGCACGCCAGCGGCGGCCAGCGCTACATGCAGAACACCACCACCACCAGCAGCACCATCGCCTATAACATCTATTCGGACGCCGCGCGCAGCGCGCTGATCCAGGCCAACACACCGGTAGACATTTCCTCGGTCTCCACCGGCACCGCGGTCAACATCCCCCTCTACGGCCGCGTGGTGCCCACCGGACAAAGCACGCCCACGCCGACGGCGGGGACCTACACCGATACCCTGCTGGTCACCATCGCCTGGTAAGACGCGCCGCCAGGCGCGGCGCCGGGCACAGTGGTCCTGGGGGGACCGATGAGCCTGAACCGCTACCTCGCCGGAGGACTGCTCTGCCTGCTCGGCTGCAACCCGGCAAACGCACAGACCGCCACCATCGTCCTGAGCGCCACGCTGCTCCCGGCCTGCGAAGCGGGTAGCGTCGGCAGCGGTGGCGCGATCACCTTCGGCACCCTCGACTTCGGCCAGTACGCCTCCCTGAACAACGCCATCAGCGCCACCAGCCAGCAGGGCGCAGGCTCCATCCGGGTCAAGTGCGTCAGCGGCCAGACCTATGCGATCACGCTCGACGGCGGGCTCTACGGCAGCGTCGCCACGCGGCGCATGGCGAATATCGCCAACACCGCCCTCACCCTGACCTACAACCTGTACAGCGACCGCCCCGGCGGCATCGTCTGGGACAACACCACCGGCGTTGCCGCTACCGGCAACGGCAACGACCAGTGGTACCCCATCTACGGCCTGGTGCCGGCACAGGCCACGCCGGTCGCCGGGACCTACCGCGACACCGTCAACGTGACCATCAGTTGGTGATGCCGATGTCCAGCCGGCGTCTATTCCTGCCGCTTCTCCTGCTCCCGCTGCCGAGCCTGGTCGCGCATGCCGATCCATCGCCGATCAGCCGCGCCTTCCAGGTCCAGGCGGTGGTCGCCAACGGTTGCACCTTCGGCACCGCCATCAGCAACAACGCCTATGACCTCGGCACCCTGAGCTTCGGCACCCTCGGCAACCTGGCCAGCCCGGTGAACGTCGCCAGCAGCTCCGGGGCCGGCTCCATCGTCCTGACCTGCACTCCGGGAATGACCGTCTCCGTCGCCCTCGACTATGGGGTCAATGGCGGCAGCAGCAGCCAGCGCTACCTGAAGCAGGTGAGCGGTAACGAGACCCTCGCCTACCAGCTCTACCAGGATGCCGCCTACTCCCAGGTCTGGGGCAACGGGGCTCTCGCGCGGACCATCGCCAGCTTTCCCGCCAGCACCCAGACCTACACGGTATACGCGCGCCTGTTCGCGGTCGGCAGCCTGCCGTCCGCCGGCAACTACCGCGATACCGTCACCGTCACCCTTTCGTTCTGAGCCGTCATGGAGGATCACATGCCCAGTCCACATCCACCTCTCCGTCCCGGCCTCTGGCTTGCGGCGCTGCTGACGCTGCTCCTGGGCGGCCCGGCACAGGCCGCCAGCGCGGTGCTGATCTGGCCGATCAACCCGGCCATCGAAGCCGACCAGCCGGCCACGGCGCTGTGGCTGGAGAATCGCGGCAAGCAACCGGTCACCCTGCAGGTACGGGTGCTCGGCTGGTCCCAGGCGGATTTCCAGGACGTCTACCGCAACCAGCAGGCGGTGATTCCCAGCCCGCCCTTCGTCAAGGTCGAGCCGGGCCGCCGGCAACTGGTCCGGCTGATCCGCCAGGGCGGCCAGCCCAGCACGCCGGAGGACGCCTACCGGGTGCTGATCGACGAAGTCCCCGACAGCAGCGCGGGGCAGGCGCAACGAAGCCCCGGTCTCGCCCTGCAGTTCCAGATGCGCTATTCGGTACCGCTGTTCGTCAGCGCCGACGGCGTCTGGACCCAGCCGCGCAGCGATCTCGAGCGCGACCCGGCCGACGCGACCCGGCCGAAGTTGGCCTGGCGGCTGGTCGAGGAACAGGGCAAGCGTTACCTGCAGGTGCGCAACGAGGGTAGCGTGCACGCCCGCCTCAGCCATGTCCGCTGGGAGGGCAACGGCCGCAGCCTGGCGCTGCTGGACGGCCTGCTCGGCTACGTGCTGCCCGGCCAGCAGATGCGCTGGCCGCTGCCGCCGGGGCTGCTGCCGGGCGCCGGCATGACCCTGAAACTGCAACTGGCGGACAACGACACGCCGATCAGCGTTCCCGGATACTGAGGCGGACGTCGGTCCCGTGCCTCGCCCGTGTCAGCGGCGCTCCCGCCGCCACCGCTCGCTACTGATCGGCCTGGCGCTGCTCTCCCCTGTCCATGCGGCGGACTACCTGGCCGGACTGCCGCCGCCGCAACCCGCTCCGTCCGGCGGCGGCAACGTCCTCTACTACCTGGAACTGGTGATCAACGGCCGCGACAGCGGCCAGGTGGTGCCGGTCAACGCCGCCGATGGCCATTACCTGCTCGACGCCGCGGCCCTCCGCGAAGCCGGCGTGCGCCTGCCTGGCAACCCCGCCGGACAGGTCGCGGTGGACGCCCTGCCCGAAGTCCGGGCGGACTATGACAGCGCCAGCCAGCAACTGCACCTGCAAGTGCCGCCGGACTGGCTGCCGGAGCAGCGCTTCGACGATCCCGGACTGGTCGCCCGCGCCCCAGCGCGCAGCAGCCTCGGCGCGCTGTTCAACTACGACCTGTACTACTCGGACCCCGCCGACGGCGCCACGCCCTGGCTTTCCGCGCTGCTCGAGCAACGTCTGTTCGACGGTTTCGGGGTGATCTCCAACACCGGCGTCTACACCCGCTATTTCGGCGACGCCGACAACCTCGACAGCCGCTACCTGCGCTACGACACCTACTGGCTGTACAACGACGAACGCAACATGCACAGCTACCAACTGGGCGACTACGTCAACGGCGCGCTGAACTGGACCACCCCGGTACGCATGGGCGGCTTTCGCCTCGCCCGCAACTTCGGCGTACGTCCGGACCTGGTCACCTATCCGCTGCTGCGCTTCGACGGCCAGGCCGCGGTACCCAGCACCGTCGACCTGTTCATCAACGGCTACAAGGCCAGCAGCGCCGACCTGCAACCCGGCCCCTTCGCCATCAGCAACGTGCCGTACATCAACGGAGCCGGCGAAGCCACGGTGGTGACCACCGACGCCCAGGGCCGACAAGTGGCGACCAGCCTGCCGTTCTACGTATCCAACACCCTGCTGGCGCGCGGCCTGAGCGACTTCGACCTGTCCGTCGGGCGCCTGCGCGACGACTACGGCCTACGCAACTTCTCCTATGCCGACAACGCCGCCAGCGGCATCTACCGCTACGGCGTCAGCGACCGCCTGACCCTATCCACCCACGCCGAGGCCGCCAGCGACCTGCACCTGCTCGGCATCGGCGGCGACATCGCCGTCGCCACCTTCGGCACCCTCAGCCTGGCGGCCAGCGGCAGCGACGGCCAGGGCGACAGCGGCCAGCAATACCTGCTCGGCTACTCCTACTATTCGCGCCGGCTCGGCCTCAGCCTGCAACACATCGAGCGCAGCGCCGGCTATGGCGACCTCGGCACCCTGGACGGCGAGTACCAGTTGAGCCGGCGCACCGACCAGGCTACCGCCAGCCTGACCTTCGACGAGCAGGGCACCATCGGTACCGGCTACTTCGACATCCGCGCCCGCGACGGCAGCCGCACGCGCCTGGCCAACCTCTCCTACAGCCGCCCGATCGGCAGCCGCAGCAGCTTCTACCTGGCGCTGAACAAGGATCTCGACGGCGACGGCTACAGCGCACTGATGCAACTGGTGATTCCCTTCGACATCAACGGCCTGCTGAACATCGGCGTCACCCGCGACAGCGACCGGCGCTACAGCGAGCGGGTGATCTGGAGCCGCTCCACGCCGAGCCAGGGCGGCCTCGGCTGGAACCTCGGCTATGGCGGCGGCGCCAGCCGCTACCAGCAGGCCGACCTGACCTGGCGCATGCAGAACGTGCAACTGCAGGGCGGCCTCTATGGCGAGACCGGCAACTACACGCGCTGGGCCGATCTCAGCGGCTCGCTGGTATGGATGGACAATGCCGTGTTCGCCAGCAACCGGATCAACGACGCCTTCGTCCTGGTCAGCACCAAGGGCTATCCACAGGTGCCGATCCGCTACGAGAACCAACTGATGGGCAGCACCGACGACAACGGCCACCTGCTGGTGCCCTGGGTCGCGGCCTACTACCCGGCGAAGTTCCAGATCGAGCCGCTGGACCTTCCGGCCAACGTCAGCGCGCCCGAAGTCGAGCAGCGCGTGGCGGTACGCCAGGGCAGCGGCCTGCTGCTGGATTTCCCGATCCGTGCCGTGATCGCCGCCAGCATCAGCCTGGTGGACGAGCGCGGCGAACCGCTGCCGCTGGGCAGCCGGGCCGAGGAAACCGGCAGCGGCCAGCGCGCCAGCGTCGGCTGGGACGGCCAGGTCTATTTCGAAGGATTGCAAAGCGACAACCAGCTACGCGTGGTCCGGCCCGACGGCCGGGCCTGCCAGGCACGCTTCCGCCTGGACACGCGCAAACCCACCGTCAGCCAGGTCGGCCCGCTGACCTGCTCGGCCCCGATCGGAGATACGCCATGAGCCGCCACTCCACGTCCGCCTGCCTGCTCGGCTTCGCTACGCTCTGCGCCAGCCCGTTGCTGCTCGCCGCCTGCACCACCAGCTCCGGCACCGGCAATTTCGGCAGCCTGAGCTCGTTCACCGTGGCCAGCACCGCCCAGACCATCACCGGCACCACCGGCTTCAAATGCACCGGCAGCCTGTTGTCGATCCTCAGCACCAACACCATCGACGCGACCATCGCCAGCACCGCCAATCCGCTGGGCACCACGCCGCGGCTGTACAACGCCGCCAGCGGCACCTACCTGCCCTACAGCATCTGCAAGGACAACGGCTGCGGCACCGTCTACAACGTCGGCTCGACGGTGCGCTGGAGCAGCACTACCTTCCTCGGCATCCTCGGCCTGTTCAACGCCACCGACGGCAGCCTGCCGCTGTACCTGCGCACCGCCACCGGGGTGACCCTGCCGGCCGGCACCTATACCGATACCATCGGCCTCAATTGGGCCTGGCACCTCTGCGCCGCCGGTGCCCTGGGACTCTGCGTATACGACGACGGCACCGCCAGCAGCAGCGTCAACGTTACCCTGACGGTGCTCAAGGACTGCTTCATCGACAGCGCTCCGGACCTCAGCTTCGGCAGCGCCGCGCTGGTCTCGGCCTTCACCACGGTGAACCAGAACATTGGCGTGCGCTGCACCCTGAACGCCACCTATACCATCGGCTTCGACAACGGCAACAACTTCAGCGGCGGGTGGCGGCGAATGCTCAGCGGTGCCAACGCGATCCAGTACAACCTTTACAAACCCGGCGACTCGACGGTCTGGACCACCAGCAACACCCAGGCAGGCACCGGTAGCGGCGCCGCGCAGAACGTGCCGTACCGGGCCATCGTCAACCCGGCCCAGGGCAACGTCCCCGCCGGTACCTACAGCGATACCGTGCGGGTCATCCTCACCTACTGAGTCAGGCCGGCTGCCGGGACGCCTTCCAATCCTCGCCGCCCTCGCCTTCCCGTCGCAGGCTCCAGTCCTTCAGGTGCTCCAGGCTGGCGCGATAGGGCTTGAGGCCGATCCCCAGCAGGACCACCGCACCAAGCACCGCGGCCAGGGTCACCAGCAGCAGCGAGTAGCGCAGCGCCATGTCGTCGGCGAAGACGAAATCGGTGACCAGCGCCACCGCCGTCGGGCCCACGCCGAGACCGAACAGGGTGACCACGAACAGGTAGATCGCCGAGGCCTGGCCGCGCATCGAGTTAGGCATGATCTCCTGGATCGCCGCCGGGGCCACGCCGAACGGCATGCTCAGGAAGAACACCGTCGGCGCCATCAGTGCCGCCGCCCAATTGGCATTGTCCAGCAGCGGATAGACCAGGGTGAAGGGAATCACCGCCCAGGCGGCGAGCAGCCCGACGCGCATGTTCGCGTCGCTCCGCCCGCGCTTCGCCCAGTAGTCGGCCAGGCGCCCGCCGAAGACGATGCCGAGACAGCCGAACACCGCAACGATGCTGCCGTAGACCACCCCGACATGGCCGGCGTCCCAGCCGTGGGTGCGGACGAAGAAGGTCGGCACCCAGGCGCCGCTGCCGTAGCCGGCGAAGGACAGGCAGGCGAAACCGAAGTTGTGGCAGAGCACGGTCTTGCGGTTGGCCCGCAGGTAGGCGCCGACCTCGCCCAGCGGCACCGCCACGCCTGCGCCGACTCCGCGCCGGGCCGGCTCGCGGATCGCCAGCAGCAACAGGCAGAAGAGCACGCCGGCGGCGCCGAGGATGAGGAAGATCAGTTGCCACGGGCGCACCTCGCCGAACAGCGGCAGGTGCACGTCGCCCTGGGCCGAGGCGAACTTGATCACCAGACCGCCGAGCAGGAAGGCCAGCCCCGAGCCCAGGTAGATGCCCATCGAGTAAACGCTGATCGCCGTCGCCCGACGCTCGCGCGGGAAGCTGTCGGCGATCAGCGAATAGGCCGCTGGCGACAGCGCCGCCTCGCCGACCCCGACGCCGACCCGGAAGGTGAGGAATTGCCAATAGCTGCGCGCCAGACCGCAGGCCGCGGTCATCGCGCTCCACACCAGCACGCCGAACAGGATCAGGCCGCGCCGGCTGCGGTTGTCGGCCATGCGTCCGAGCGGGATACCGCAAAGGGTGTAGAACAGGGCGAAGGACAAGCCCATCAGCAGGCTCATTTCCGTATCGCTGATGGCCAGGTCGCGGCGGATCGGGCCGACCAGCAGGTTGAGGATCTGCCGGTCGATGAAGGACAGCACATAGGCGACCATGAGTATCGCCACCGTGGTCCAGGCCGCAAGGTTGGAGGGATAGCCGTTATTGTTGTTATGCATGCCGAACTCCTGGACGCCGCCGAAGCGGCGGATGCGAAGGGAGGGTCGACAGGCAGGATAAGCCGGCAACATCCGGGCTTATACCCAGGGCAAGGGACTATAGAACTGCTGAATGCGGGAAGCGGGTTCCGGCGAATGACCGTCAGGTCATTCGCCGCCGCGTGCGCTCAGAACCTGTCCAGCATCTCGCGAGCTGGGCGGGGAAGCGGAGCTGACGAGCGGCAAATGAGCACTTCACAGCCGTCATACCGCGACGCGCAGCGGATCATGAACAGGCTCTCAGAGCGGCCTGGCCAGGCGTCCGCTCATGTCGGCCAGGGCGCCGACCCAGGCGGGGTGGTCGTTGAGGCAGGGAACCAGCACCAGATCTTCGCCGCCGGCACTGATGAACTGCTCGCGACCGCGCATGCCGATTTCCTCCAGGGTCTCGATGCAGTCGGCGACGAACGCCGGGCACATCACCAGCAGGCGCTTCACCCCACGCTGCACCAGTTCGTCGAGCTTGGCGTCGGTATAGGGCTCGATCCACTTGGCGCGCCCCAGGCGCGACTGGAACGACACCGACCAGCGCCCCTGCTCCAGGCCGGCGCGCTCGGCGAAGGCCTCGGCGGTGCGCAGGCACTGGCTGCGGTAGCAGAGGGCGAGGGCTTCGGGGCTGACGTTGCGGCTGTTCTCGGCCAGCAGGTCGTGGGCAGGATCCTTCACCAGCTTGCGGATGTGCCGCTCGGGCAAGCCATGGAAGCTCAGCAACAGATGGTCGTGGGGCTGCTGCAGGTACGGACGCACGCTTTCCACCAGGGCATCGAGGTAGACCGGCTGGTCGTAGAACGGCGGCAGCGTGCTGACCTCCAGGTCCAGGCGATGGGCGGCGATCACCCGGCGCACCTCCTGTTCGGCGGTGGTCGTGGTGCTGTCGGCGAACTGCGGATACAACGGCGCCAGGGTCACCCGCCGGATACCACGGCGCGCCAGGTCGAGCAGGACCTTCTCGATGGCCGGCTGGCCGTAGCGCATCGCCAGTTCCACCGGCCCATGCGGCCAGTGCGGCTTCATCGCCTCCTGCAGGCGACGACTGAGGACGATCAGTGGCGACCCTTCGTCCCACCAGATCGAGCTGTAGGCGTGCGCCGATTCGGCCGGACGCTTGATCAGGATCAGCGACACCAGCAGGCGCCGCAGCGGCCAGGGAAGGTCGACCACGTAAGGGTCCATGAGGAACTGGTCGAGATAGCGGCGAACATCCTCCACCCGGGTCGAATCCGGGGAGCCCAGGTTGAGCAACAGCAGGGCATTCTCGGTCATGCCTGATCCTTTCGTCGGGCGGCCAGGACATCGGCCAGCGCCGCGTCCAGGTCGGTGAATTGAAAACGGTAGCCGGCATCCTGCAAGCGCTGCGGCAAGGCTCGCTGGCCACCGAGCAGCAATCCGGACATTTCTCCCAGCCCGAGGCGCAGGACGAACCCGGGGGTCGGTATCCGCGCCGGCTTGTGCAGCGCCCGGCCCAGGGCCTTGGCGAAATCGCGGTTGCGCGCCGGGTGGGGAGCGCACGCATTATAGGGACCGCTGGCATCGGGCCGCCGCAAAAGAAAATCGATCAGCTCGATTTGATCCTCGATATGGATCCACGGCATCCATTGCCGGCCGTCACCCAGCGGTCCGCCCAGGCCGAGCCGGTAGAGCGGCAACAGGCGCTCGAGGAAACCACCCTCGGAGGCCAGCACCAGGCCGGTGCGCAGCAGCACGACACGGGTGCCGAGCTTCTCCGCCTCGCGGGCGATCTGCTCCCAGGCGAGGCATAGCTCGCTGGCGAAATCCTCGCCGGCCGCCGCCCCCTCCTCGGTCACCGGGCGCTCGCCGCTGTCGCCATACCAACCCACCGCAGAACCCGATAACAGAAGACCCGGGCGCTGCTCGCGAGCGTCCAGCCATTCCACCAGGCGCTCGGTAAGGCGTACCCGGCTTTCCCACAGCAGCGCCTTGCGCTTGTGGCTCCAGGTTTTGTCCGCGATCGGCTCGCCGGCCAGGTTGACCACCGCGTCGAGCGGCTGGTCGCCGTACTCGTCGAAACGATCGATGCCGCGCACGCCGACGCCGCACAGCGATTCCACCTGCTGCGGCCTCCGGCTGAACACGGTCAGCCGGTGCCCGGCCTGTCGCCAGCGGGCGCACAGGCGGCGACCCATCAGGCCGGTACCGCCGGTCAAGAGAATGTGCATGGCTGTCTCCTCGTTTTGCCTGCGTGCCCTTTCAGTCTGGACCCTGGACATCGATCTGCCCGATGACCGTGCATCCTCCCCCCCATTCCGGCGTTATCCTGTGGATGGAAGATCCGTCGGCTCCGGCCGGGGAACCCTGGCGTCGTTTTCGACTCAGCCAAGGAACAGGGCTTGCATCGCACTGGTGCCTAAGTGAACGGCGCCAGCCGTCTATTCTTCAGATAACTCGGTTGATACTTCCGAACGGAACGTCTGAAGGTTCGACAGGCCAGGAAGCGAGCCGTGCGCCACAAGCGCGCCATCGGCGCGACGCAAGGTGCGCCTCGAAGCACGCGCAATACTGTACATTGAATCAAGCTTGTACAAGAAACCTGATTCGCCTGTCCAGACGCTACACAACCAGAGAGGCATGTCATGAGCGTCCCCATCGCCATCATCGGTACTGGCATCGCCGGGCTTTCCGCCGCCCACGCATTGAGATCCGCCGGCCAGACCGTACAACTGTTCGACAAGGGCCACGGCAGCGGCGGCCGCATGGCCAGCAAGCGCAGCGAGGCCGGCACGCTGGACCTCGGCGCGCAATACTTCACCGCCCGCGACCGGCGCTTCCTCGACGCCTTGCAACACTGGCGCGAGGAAGGCTGGGTGGACGAGTGGAAACCCGCTCTCTACCAATACCGCGACGGCCAGTTGAGCCCCTCCCCGGACGAGCAGCCACGTTGGGTCGGCATCCCGCGGATGAGTGCGATCACCCGCGCCCTGCTCACCGATCTGCAAGTGGTCTTCTCCTGCCGCATCACCGAGGTCTTCCGCGGCAAGCAACACTGGCACCTGCAGGACGCCGAGGGACAGAACCACGGTCCGTTCAACCAGGTCCTGATCGCCATCCCCGCTCCCCAGGCCACGCCGCTGCTGGCCAGCGTGCCGAAACTGGCGGCCACCGCCGCGAGCGTGGTCATGGAGCCGACCTGGGCGGTGGCGCTAGGCTTCCGCGAGGTACTCGACACCCCGGTGCAGGGCTGCTTCGTACACGACAGTCCGATCGCCTGGCTGGCCTGCAATCGCAGCAAGCCGGGGCGCGACACCACCCTCGACACCTGGGTGCTGCACGCCACCAGCCAGTGGAGCCGGCAGCACATCGACATGGCCAAGGAGGACGTGGTCGAGCACCTGCGCTGCGCCTTCGCCGAAGTGATCGGCTGCGCCGTACCGGAAGCCGCCTTCAGCATCGCCCACCGCTGGCTCTATGCACGCCCGGCGGAGGCCCACCAGTGGGGCGCCCTCGGCGATCCCGACCTGGGCATCTACGCCTGCGGCGACTGGTGCTCCAGCGGCCGCGTCGAAGGCGCCTGGCTCAGCGGCCAGGAAGCCGCGCGGCGCCTGCTGGAACATCTCTGAGGGGATCGGGCCGTCGCCTGGCGGCCCGATGTGACAAGAAAATACCTATACAAATACATTGACCTGTACAAGATAAGTTCTAGGATGTGTCGTATGACCGCCTGGCTGTCGAGCTGCGCGCGAACCTCCTTTCCCCTCGGGAGACGACACCGATGCACGAATCTCACCCTTCCCTGACGCCTCGACTCGGCATCAGCGCCTGCCTGCTCGGCGAACCGGTGCGCTTCAACGGCGGCCACAAG
This sequence comes from Pseudomonas sp. HMSC066A08, assembly GCF_001813025.1. NCBI lineage: Bacteria > Pseudomonadati > Pseudomonadota > Gammaproteobacteria > Pseudomonadales > Pseudomonadaceae > Pseudomonas > Pseudomonas sp. HMSC066A08. The sequence continues at coordinate 40,824 of NZ_KV811242.1, read as the reverse complement.
CGATCCGCGCTTTGCGAGGAACTGGCGCGGCACGTCGAGTTCGTCTCCTTCTGCCCGGAACAGTCCATCGGCCTGGGCACGCCGCGCCCGGCGATTCGCCTGGAAGGCACTCCGGAAGCCGCCGAGGCGCGGAGCCGCGACGGCCTGGCGGTCGGCGGAGCGCTCGCCGAATATGCGCGGCGGGTGGCGCAACGGACAGACACGCTGGACGGTTTCATCTTCATGCAACGTTCGCCGTCCTGCGGGCTGCAACGGGTCAAGGTCTACCCTGAAGGCGGCGGCGCACCGCGCGCCGAAGGCCGTGGACGCTTCGCCGCAGCCCTTTGCGAAGCCTTGCCGGAGCTACCGGTGGAAGAAGAAGGCCGGCTGCACGATCCGGTCCTGCGGGAGAACTTCCTCACCCGCGTGTTCGCCCATGCCCACTGGCAGGCCCTGTGCCAGCGCGGCCTCAGCCATTCGGCCATCGTCGCCTTCCATAGCCGCTACAAGTACCAGTTGCTGGCCCATTCGCCGGAGCACTACCGCAGCCTCGGCCGCCTGCTCGGCGAAGCCGGCCACTACCAGCCGGAAGCACTCGGCACTCGCTACTTCGGCGAGCTGATGCAGGGCCTGCGCCGCTGCGCGACCCGCGGCAGCCATGGCAACGTGTTGCTGCACCTGAGCGGCTACCTGAAACGCGACCTCACAACCGAAGACAGGCGTGAATTGCGCGAGCTGATCGAGCAGTACCGGCATGGCAGCGTGCCGCTGGTGGTACCGCTGACCCTGCTAAAGCACCACTTCCGTCGCCACCCGCATGCATACATCGCCCAGCAGGCCTACCTGCAACCGCACCCGACCGAACTCGGCCTGCGCAACGCGCTCTAGGATTTCCCGATGAACTCGCCCCACCTCGAACGCGGCGGCCTGCCGATCCGCGAAGTCACTCGTCTGACCGGCGTCCATCCGGTCACCCTGCGCGCCTGGGAGCGCCGCTACGGCCTGGTGGTGCCGCAACGCACCGGCAAGGGGCACCGGCTCTACAGCGAAGAGCAGGTCGAGCGCATCCGCCGGATACTCGTCTGGCTCGAGCGTGGCGTCGCCATCAGCCAGGTACGCGCGCTGCTGGAGCATCCGGAGGAAACCTCGGCGGCGGATGTCGAATCCCCCTGGGAACGCCTGCACGAACAACTGCTGGACGCCATCGCCGCGCTGGCCGAGCGACGCCTCGACGATCTGTTCAACCAGGCCGCGTCGCTCTATCCGGTAGCGACCCTCTGCGAAAAGCTTCTGCAACCCTTGCTGCAGCACCTCGAACGACGCTGGCAGGGACAATTCGGCGCCCGTATGGAGCGTGCCTTCTTCTTTTCCTGGCTGCGCAGCAAGTTGGGCGCCCGCCTTTATCACCAGCAGCGGCTACAACAGGGCGCCCCTCTGTTGCTGGTCAACCAGTCCGAACTATCGCTGGAGCCGAACCTCTGGCTGTGCAGTTGGCTGCTCGGCAGCGGCGAGGTGCCGCTGCAGGTCTTCGACTGGCCACTACCACCGGCAGAACTCGCCCTGGCCTGCGAACGCCTGGAGGCTCGCGGCGTGTTGCTGTACGCCAGTCATCGCCTCAACCCGGAGCACCTGCCGCGCCTGCTGGCAGGGGTGAGCTGCCCGGTGGTGCTGGTCGGACCGGCCGTGGAGATCCAGCGCGAAGCCTTCGAAACCCTGGCGCTAGCCGGCCTGCTGCTGGCGAGCACGCCCCTGGAAGCCCGCCGCCTGCTCGGCGAACGAGGCCTGTTGAACCCATGAACGGCATCCCGATGAACCTGATCTGGTTTCGCTGCGACCTGCGAACCACCGATAACAGCGCGCTCCTCGCCGCCGCCGATGGACGCCCCTGCGTGGCCCTCTACCTGCTCAGCCCGACGCAGTGGCGGGAACACGAAGATGCGCCCTGCAAGGTCGACTTCTGGCTGCGCAACCTGGGCGAGCTGCAACGCCAGCTCGCCGCACTGAACATCCCACTGCTGGTGCGCGACTGCGGCCACTGGCGGCAAGCCCCGGAAGTCATTGGCCGACTCTGCCGGGAGCTGGGAGTCGGCGCGGTACACGTCAACCAGGAATACGGGGTGAACGAGGAACGCCGCGACCAGGCCGTCGGCCAACGCCTGCGCGAACAGGGCGTGGCCTTCCACAGCCACCTCGACCAGTTGTTCTTCGCCCCCGGCTCGGTACTGACCCGAACCGGCGGCTATTTCCAGGTGTTCAGCCAGTTCCGCAAGGTCTGCCACGAACGGCTGTACCAGGCCCTGCCGGGTGTCCGCCCGCGTCCGCGGCCCCAGCCACCGCACGCGCTGGCCAGCGACCCGCTGCCGGATGCCGTGCCCGCCTTCCCGCGGCCGGCCGACAGCTTGCGCCACCTCTGGCCGGCAGGCGAAGAGGTAGCGCAGGAACGCCTGCGCGACTTCGCCGACCAGCACCTGGCCGACTACCATGAACGGCGCGACTTCCCGGCGCTTCCCGGCACCAGCCAACTGTCGCCCTACCTGGCCGCCGGCGTACTCTCGCCCAGGCAATGCCTGGACGCCGCGCTGGTCGCCAACCGCGGCGAGTTCAGCGGCGGCCAGCAAGGCGCCGCGACCTGGATCAACGAGCTGCTCTGGCGCGAGTTCTACAAGCACATCCTGGTCGGCTACCCACGGGTCTCCCGGCACCGCCCCTTCCGCGAGGAGACCGAGGCCCTGCGCTGGCGCCAGGCCCCGGCGGAACTCGAAGCCTGGCAACAGGGGCGCACCGGCATACCGATCATCGATGCGGCAATGCGCCAGTTGCTTGCCACCGGCTGGATGCACAATCGCCTGCGGATGGTGGTAGCGATGTTCCTCAGCAAGAATCTGCTGATCGACTGGCGCGAAGGCGAACGCTGGTTCATGCGCCACCTCATCGACGGCGACCTGGCGGCGAACAACGGTGGCTGGCAGTGGAGCGCATCCACCGGCACCGACGCCGTCCCCTACTTTCGCCTGTTCAATCCGCTTTCGCAGTCCGAACGCTTCGATCCACGCGGCGAGTTCATCCGCCACTGGCTGCCGGAACTGGCCGGCCTGGAGCGCAAGGCAATCCACGATCCGTCCAGCCTGGGGCTGTTCGCCGGGGTCGACTATCCACGGCCGATGGTCGACCTGAAGGCCAGCCGCGAACGGGCGCTGGCGGCTTTCCGCAACCTGCCGCCGCGCGATGGTCGCGCGTAGGGCGCGTCAGCGAGCTATCGCCTCCCGCCAAATGGCTCGCTCTTTCCAAGGGCGGTGCGGCGTGGCGGAAGAATCGAAGGCATGAAAAAGCCGGGATGAACCCCGGCTTTTTTCGCCCGTGCCGACTAGATCGGGATCTTGTAGAACAGGCTGTAGGACTCGATACCGTCGTTCGGCTGTTTCAGGCCGGCGTTGGAATAGTGGATCGCCCGAACGCCGACCGACTGGCCGTTGGCGAACTTCAGGCCGGCGCCGATGCGGTCTTCGAAGTTCAGGGAGGACCCCAGGTTCTGGTCGCCGACACGGGTGCCGGAGAACGCCGCCACGCCGATACCGGCCTCGATGAATGGCTTGATCGAGTCGCCGGCGAACTCGTAGACGAATACCGGAGCGAACGACAGCGAATGCTTGCCGGCGCCTTCATCGCCACCTTCCCAATAGGTGTAGCCCGCATCCCAGTAGCCGGTCAGGCGCCCGGTGGAGGTCTGCCACCAGCTCTTGTCCCAATCCCAGCTCAGGCCCAGGCGATAGGTCATGCCCGACTGGCCGGTCGCACCGACGGCGGCCGAGACGTCCGCCGCCTGGGCGGAGGCCACGTGGACGGAGGAAAGTGCGGCCAGAACGGCCAGCGGAAGTAGTTTCTTCATTGAAACGTCCTTTTCGAAAGTTGCATGAAAGCCCCCGCATTCAAGCTGCGCATTATAAGAGCGCACTTACTAAAGCAGATACTAGACCAAACGCTTTAGTTCAAAAAATCGCTGACACGTCTGCCAGGAACGACTAAACGATTAATTTTCCTACGCTTTCCGGGCTTCCCCAGAGGATCGGCAGAATCCTTTCCATCTCCTCCGGCAGCGCGCTGGTCCAGAAACGCGGCGGCGCGGCCTGGCCAGAGGCCAGTAGCGCCCGCGCCGACAATACGCGCTCCAGCTGCCGGGCGACAGCCGCTCCCGTATCGATCATCGCCATCTCCGTCGGGATCAGCTCGGCCAGCAGGGGTTTGACGAAGGGATAATGAGTACAGCCGAGGATCAGCGTATCGCAGCCCTGTTCGAGGATGGGCGCCAGCAGGCGTTCCAGCAGCGTTCGGGTTTGCGGCCCATAGAGATCGCCGGCTTCGATGCGCTCGACCAGCCCCGGGCAAGGCTGGGTGAAGACCTGTACGTCGCTGGCGAAGCGGTCGAGCAAGGCGGCGAAACGCGCGCTCTTCAGAGTTCCGGTGGTGGCCAGGACGCCGACCCGACCGTTGCGGGTGGCCGCCGCGGCCGGCTTCACCGCCGGCTCCATGGCCACCAGCGGCACCTGCGGATAACGTTCGCGCAATTCCGCCGCAGCCGCAGCCGTCGCGGTATTGCAGGCCAGTACCAGAGCCTTGGCGCCCTGCTCCAGAAGGAAATCACCGATCCGCTCGCAGCGTTCGCGGATGTACTCCGCGCTCTTCTCGCCGTAGGGCACATGGGCGTTGTCGGCGACGTAGAGCAACGATTCGGATGGCAGGCGCGCGCGAATCTCACGCAATACGCTGAGCCCGCCGACCCCGGAATCGAAAACGCCGACCGCGGCCGACTCAACCGCCATGGCGTTGCCCGCAGACGGCACAGGAAGGATCGCGACGCACCCGCAATTCGCGGAAGCGCGTGCCGAGGGCGTCCACCAGCAGCAGGCGGCCCACCAGCGGTTCGCCGAAACCGGCCAGCAGCTTGAGCGCCTCCAGCGCCTGCAGGCTACCGACCAGCCCCACCAGCGGACCGATCACGCCGGCCTCGCTGCAGGTCAGCTCGGCCTCGCTGCCGTGCCCGTAGAGGCAGTGGTAGCAGGGGCTTGCGTCGCGGCGGGTATCGAATACCGAAAGCTGGCCCTCGAGACGGATCGCCGCGCCACTGACCAGCGGCTTGCCGGCGCGCACGCAGGCGACGTTGACCGCCTCGCGGGTGGCGAAGTTGTCGGTGCAGTCGAGCACCAGGTCGACCGCCGCCACGGCGGCATCGAGGGAGTCCTCGTCCAGCGCGGCGCTATGGCTGACCAGGCGGATCTGCGGATTCAGCGCGCCCAGCCGACGCATCGCCGACTCCACCTTGCCGATACCCACGCTGGCGCCATCGTGGATGACCTGCCGTTGCAGGTTGGTCAGGTCGACCGTATCGAAATCCGCCAGGTGCAGCTCGCCGACTCCGGCCGCGGCCAGGTACAGCGCCACCGGCGAACCCAGGCCGCCAAGACCGACGATCAGTGCGCGGCTGCGCTTCAGGCGCAGCTGGCCCTCGACGTCGACCTGCGCCAGCAGGATCTGGCGGCTGTAGCGCAGCAGTTCCTCGTCGCTCAGCATGCCCATTGTCCGAGAGTGATCCGCTCGTTGCCGCCGAGGTCGCGCAACGTATGTACCCCGGCGAAGCCGCGGGCGCCGAGCAGTTCGCGCACCGCCGCCCCTTGATCATAGCCGTGCTCGAGCAGCAACCAGCCTTCGTCCAGCAAATGCTGTGGTGCCTGGGCGACGATCTGGCGGATATCGTCGAGGCCATCGCTACCCGCGACCAGTGCGCTCTTCGGCTCGAAACGCACGTCGCCCTCGCTCAGGTGCGGATCGCTGGCAGGGATATACGGCGGATTGCCGACGATCATCCGGAAGCGTCGGCCATCGAGAGCGGAGAACCAGTGGCTGCGGCGCACCTCGACGTTCTCCAGGAGCAACCGCTGGCGATTGCGTTCGGCCAGCACCACGGCCTCTTCCACACGGTCCACCGCAGTCACTGTCCATAGCGGCCGCTCGCTGGCCAGGGCCAGGGCGATGGCGCCGGTGCCGGTGCCCAGGTCGAGCACGGTAGCGGTGTCCGCCGCGAGGGTCGCCAGCGCGGTTTCCACCAGCAGCTCGGTGTCCGGGCGCGGGATCAGGGTGTGTGGAGCGACCTCCAGGTCCAGGCTCCAGAAGCCCTGGTGGCCAAGTATGTAGGCCACCGGCTCACCGTTGCGCCGACGGGCGATCCAGTCGTCGAACAGCTCGTTGGCCTCGCGCGGCACGATGCGCTCCGGCCAGGTACGCAGGAAGCTGCGCGGCTTGCCCATCGCCGCCGCCAGCAGCAACTCGGTGTCGAGCCGGGCGCTGGGCGAATCGGGCAGTTGGGAATCCTTGAGAAGGGTACAGATAGTGGTCATGTCAGTCGCCCAGGGCCGCCAGTTGATCGGCCTGGTATTCCTGCAGCAGCGGCTCGATCACCTGTTCCACCGCGCCCTCCATCACCTCGCCCAGGGAGTACAGGGTGAGGTTGATGCGATGGTCGGTGACCCGCCCTTGCGGGAAGTTGTAGGTACGGATGCGCTCCGAGCGGTCGCCCGAGCCCACCAGCAGCTTGCGCGTGCTGGCGATCGCCTGCTGCGCCGCGGCCTGCTGCTGGTCGTTGAGCTTGGCCGCCAGCCAGGCCATGGCCTTGGCGCGGTTCTTGTGCTGCGAGCGCTCTTCCTGGCACTCGACAACGATGCCGCTGGGAATGTGGGTGATGCGCACCGCCGAGTCGGTCTTGTTGACGTGCTGGCCGCCGGCGCCGGAGGAACGGTAGGTATCCACCCGCAGGTCGGCCGGGTTGATCTCGATCGCTGCCTGCTCGTCCGGCTCCGGCAGTACCGCGACGGTGCAGGCGGAAGTGTGGATCCGGCCCTGGGATTCGGTTTCCGGCACCCGTTGCACGCGGTGCGCGCCGGATTCGAACTTGAGCTTGGCGTAGACGTTGTCGCCCTCGACCCGGGCAATCACTTCCTTGTAGCCACCGTGCTCGCCCTCGTTCTCCGACAGCGTCTCGACCCGCCAGCCCTGGCGTTCGGCGTAGCGCGAATACATGCGGAACAGGTCGCCGGAGAAGATCGCCGCCTCGTCGCCACCGGTGCCGGCACGGATCTCCAGGAACACGTTGCGGCTATCGTTGGGATCCTTCGGCAGCAGCATGCGCTGCAGGCTGTCGCCGAGGGCGGCGAGGCGGCCGCGCGCTTCGGCGACCTCTTCCTCGGCGAGGTCGCGCAACTCCGGGTCGCTGTCCTTGAGCAACGCCTGGGCGCCCTCGAGGTCGGCCTGCACCTTGCGGTAGTCGCGGAACGCCAGGATCACCGGTTCGACCTCGGCGTACTCGCGGGAATAGGCGCGGAAGCGGGTCTGGTCACTGATCACCTCGGCGTCGCCGAGCAGCGCCGTCAGTTCTTCGTAGCGATCGCTGAGGACATCCAGCTTTTTCAGCAGAGAAGCTTTCATGCAGGCATAGGTACCGGTCAGTGGCGCGGCGCGCCCTCGTCGAGGGCGAACAGCTCCTGGGCCAGGGCCAGCGCGTCGATGCGGCCCTCGGCGGACATTTTCTTCATCTGCACGCTGGGCGCGTGCAGCAACTTGTTGGTCAGGCCGCGGGCCAGCTGGGCCATCACCTCGGCCGGGTCGGCACCGTTGGCCAGTTGCCGCTGGGCCTTGCCCAGCTCCTCATCGCGCAGGCGCTCGGCCTGCTGCCGATAGGCGCGCAGCACGTCCACCGCGGCCAGTTCGCGCAGGCGCTGCATGAACTCGGCGACGCCGCTGCCGACCAGTTCCTCGGCGGCCTGGGCAGCGCCCTGGCGGCTCTTGAGGTTCTCCGCCACTACTTCGTGGAGGTCGTCGACGCTATAGAGGTAGACGTCGTCCAGCTCTCCGACTTCCGGCTCGATGTCGCGCGGCACGGCGATGTCGACCATGAACATCGGCTTGTGCTTGCGCTGCTTCAGCGCGCGCTCCACGGCGCCCTTGCCGAGGATCGGCAACTGGCTGGCAGTGGAGCTGATGACGATATCGCTGTTGGCCAACTCCTCGGGTATCTCCGAAAGCAGGACCGCATGGGCGCCGAACTGCTCGGCGAGCAGGCTGGCGCGCTCCAGGGTGCGGTTGGCCACCACGATGCGCTTCACGCCTTGCTCGAACAGGTGGCGAGCGACCAGGGTGATGGTCTCGCCGGCGCCGATCAGCAGCGCCTGGCTGCGGTGCAGGTCGCTGAAGATCTGCTTGGCCAGGCTCACCGCGGCGAACGCCACGGACACCGGGTTCTCGCCGATGGCGGTATCGGTGCGGACAGTCTTCGCCGTACTGAAGGTGGCCTGGAACAGGCGGCCGAGCAGCGGACCGACGGTGCCGGCCTCGCGCGCGACGGCGTAGGCCGACTTCATCTGACCGAGGATCTGCGGCTCGCCGAGGACCATCGAGTCGAGGCCGGAGGCCACGCGCATCATGTGGCGCACCGCGTCTTCGTCCTGGTGTACATAGGCACATGCGCGCAACTCGTCGAGGGTCAGGCGATGGTAGTCCGCCAGCCAGGCGAGCACGTCGTCCGCGGTCGGATGGTCGATCTCCAGGTAGAGTTCGCTCCGGTTGCAGGTCGATAGGATGGCCGCCTCGCGGCTGGTGGTCAGGCGGCAGAGCTGCTGCAGCGCCTCGACCATCTGTTCCGGAGTGAAAGCCACGCGCTCGCGGACAGCCACCGAGGCGGTCTTGTGATTGATGCCGAGGGCAATGAAGGCCATGCAGGATCGCTGAGCTAATCGGGGAAACGCGCAATTCTCCTACTTCGCCAAGGGCAGGACAACCATTGCCGATGTATTGACCCCATAGACAGCTTCGTCGACGCCCGTCCCGGCCCCCTTGGGCTTGCCGGACGGCTTATGTCATGATGGCGCCACCCTCGCAGGTTCAAGGCCGGCTTTCTTCCTCTATGAACAAATCCCTTGCGCTGCTGACCGTCACGCTGCTGCTCGGCGGCTGCCAGTCACTTATCCACAAGACTCCCGATGGCACCCCGCCGGTGGAAGACACCGCGGTCGAGACCAAGGCCAAGCCGGAAAAGTACGGCTCCTTCAGCGAGGACGGCCTGTATTCGCTGCTGGTGGCCGAACTGGCCGGGCAGCGCAACCGCTTCGACATCGCCCTGAGCAACTATGTGGTGCAGGCGCAGAAAACCCGCGACCCCGGGGTTTCCGAGCGCGCCTTCCGCATCGCCGAATACCTCGGCGCCGACCAGGAGGCCCTCGACACCTCCCTGCTCTGGGCGCGCAGCGCGCCGGACAACCTCGATGCCCAGCGCGCCGCCGCGATCCAGTTGGCCCGCGCCGGGCGCTACGAGGAGTCCATGGTGTACATGGAGAAGGTCCTCAACGGCCAGGGCGACACGCACTTCGACTTCCTCGCCCTGTCTGCCGCGGAGACCGACCCGGATACCCGCGCCGGCCTGCTGCAGAGCTTCGACCACCTGTTGAAGAAATACCCGAACAACGGCCAGTTGCTGTTCGGCAAGGCCCTGCTGCTGCAACAGGACGGCCGCCCGGACGAAGCCCTGGCCCTGCTAGAGGACAACTCCGCAAGCCGCCACGAAGTCGCCCCGCTGCTGCTCCGCTCGCGCCTGTTGCAGAGCATGAAGCGCAGCGACGAGGCCCTGCCACTGCTCAAGGCCGGGATCAAGGAACACCCGGACGACAAGCGCGTGCGCCTCGCCTACGCGCGCCTGCTGGTGGAGCAGAATCGCCTGGACGACGCCAAGGCCGAGTTCGCCGGACTGGTCCAGCAATTCCCCGACGACGACGACCTGCGCTTCTCCCTGGCGCTGGTCTGCCTGGAAGCCCAGGCCTGGGACGAAGCCAGGATCTACCTGGAAGAACTGGTCGAGCGCGACAGCCACGTCGACGCCGCTCACTTCAACCTCGGCCGCCTCGCCGAGGAACAGAAGGACACCGCGCGCGCCCTCGACGAGTACGCCCAGGTCGGCCCGGGCAATGACTTCCTCCCGGCGCAACTGCGCCAGACCGACGTCCTGCTCAAGGCCGGCCGCGTCGACGAAGCAGCCCAGCGCCTGGACAAGGCGCGCAGCGAGCAACCCGACTACGCCATCCAGCTGTACCTGATCGAAGCCGAGGCGCTGTCCAACAATGACCAGCAGGAAAAGGCCTGGCAGGCCATCCAGGAGGGTCTGAAGCAGTACCCGGAGGACCTCAACCTGCTCTACACCCGCTCGATGCTGGCGGAGAAACGCAACGACCTGGCGCAGATGGAAAAGGACCTGCGCTTCGTCATCGCCCGCGAGCCGGACAACGCCATGGCCCTCAACGCCCTCGGCTACACCCTGGCCGACCGCACTACCCGCTACACCGAGGCCCGCGAGCTGATCCTCAAGGCACACAAGCTGAACCCGGACGACCCGGCGATCCTCGACAGCATGGGCTGGATCAACTATCGCCAGGGCAAGCTGGCGGACGCCGAGCGCTACCTGCGCCAGGCGCTGCAGCGCTACCCCGACCACGAGGTCGCCGCGCACCTGGGCGAAGTCCTCTGGGCCCAGGGGCGCCAGGGCGACGCCCGCGCCATCTGGCGCGAATACCTCGACAAGCAGCCCGACAGCGATGTGCTGCGCCGCACCATCAAGCGCCTGACCGGCGCCGAGACTCCTTGAAACCATGCGTCTACGTCTTTTCCTCGCCGCCTCCGCGCTGGCCCTGCTCAGCGGCTGTGCCGGCCTGACCTCCCACGAAGCCCTGGAAGGCCAGGGCGATGCGCAGACCTGGAAAACCCACAAGCAGCAACTCAGCGAGCTGGATGCCTGGCAGATCGACGGCAAGGTCGGCATCCGCGCCCCGCGCGACTCCGGCAGCGGCACCCTGTTCTGGCTGCAGCGCCAGGGCTACTACGACATCCGCCTGTCCGGCCCGCTCGGCCGCGGCGCAGCACGCCTGACCGGGCGTGAAGGCGCGGTGAGCCTGGAAGTCGCCGGGCAGGGCCGCTACCAGGCAGAGTCCCCGGAAGCCCTGCTGGAAGAACAACTAGGCTGGCGCCTGCCGGTCTCGCACCTGCTCTGGTGGGTACGCGGCCTCCCGGCGCCGGACAGCAAGAGCCGCCTGACCCTCGACGCCGACAGCCGCCTGGCGCGCCTGGAACAGGACGGCTGGCAGATCGAATACACCCGCTACGCCGAGCAGAACGGCTACTGGCTGCCCGAGCGCCTGAAGCTGCACGGCCAGGACCTCGATGTCACCCTGGTGATCAAGGACTGGCAGCCGCGCCAGCTCGGCCGCTGACATGGCCGTGCGTCTCAGCCTGCCGGCGCCAGCCAAGCTCAACCTGTTCCTGCACATCCTCGGCCGTCGCGCCGACGGCTACCACGAGTTGCAGACCCTGTTCCAGTTCCTCGACCACGGCGACGAATTGCATTTCGAAACCCGCGAGGACGGCCAGGTACGCCTGCACACGGAAATCGCCGGGGTGCCTCACGACGGCAACCTGATCGTGCGCGCCGCGCGCGTGCTGCAGGAAGCCTCCGGCAGCCCGCAAGGCGTCGACATCTGGCTGGACAAGCGCCTGCCCATGGGCGGCGGCATCGGCGGCGGCAGCTCCGACGCCGCCACGACGCTCCTGGCCCTGAACCATCTCTGGAACCTCGGCTGGGACGAGGATCGCATCGCCGCCCTGGGCCTGCGCCTGGGCGCCGACGTGCCGGTCTTCACCCGCGGACGCGCGGCTTTCGCCGAAGGCGTGGGGGAAAAGCTCACCCCGGTGGACATCCCGGAGCCCTGGTATCTCGTCGTGGTTCCGCAAGTACTTGTCAGCACAGCAGAAATTTTTTCAGATCCACTGTTGACACGCGATTCTCCCGCCATTAAAGTGCGCACCGTTCTCGAGGGGGACAGCCGAAACGACTGTCAGCCGGTAGTCGAGAGGCGTTACCCAGAAGTTCGTAACGCTTTGATCTTGCTAAACAAATTTGTTTCAGCTAGATTAACCGGCACTGGAGGTTGTGTGTTTGGGAGCTTCCCAAACAAAGCTGAAGCTGATAAAGTCTCGGCCCTTCTTCCAGACCACCTTCAGAGGTTCGTCGCCAAGGGAAGCAACGTCTCGATGTTGCACCGGAAGCTGGAAACTCTGGTCTGAGAAAGGAATGCCGAAACGGCATTCGAGCAATACCACAGGGGCGTCGCCAAGCGGTAAGGCAGCAGGTTTTGATCCTGCCATGCGTTGGTTCGAATCCAGCCGCCCCTGCCATTTTCCTCTTCTGTATTTCATCCGGATCCCTTCGGTCGACACAGGTACCTGTAGCGTGTCCAAGATGATGGTCTTCACGGGGAACGCTAACCCCGATCTTGCACGACGCGTCGTGCGTCAGCTGCACATTCCTCTTGGCGATGTTTCAGTTGGCAAATTCTCCGATGGCGAAATCAGCGTCGAAATCAACGAAAACGTCCGCGGCAAGGACGTATTCCTGATTCAGCCGACCTGCGCGCCGACCAACGACAACCTGATGGAACTGGTGGTGATGGCCGATGCCTTCCGCCGCTCCTCGGCCACTCGTATCACCGCCGTCATCCCCTACTTCGGCTATGCCCGCCAGGATCGCCGTCCGCGCTCCGCCCGCGTGGCCATCAGCGCCAAGGTAGTGGCCGACATGCTGACCGTGGTCGGCGTCAACCGTGTCCTCACGGTCGACCTGCACGCGGACCAGATCCAGGGCTTCTTCGATATCCCGGTAGACAACATCTACGGTTCGCCCGTGCTGGTGGACGATATCGAGGACCAGCGCTTCGAGAACCTGATGATCGTCTCCCCGGACATCGGTGGCGTGGTGCGTGCGCGCGCCGTGGCCAAGTCCCTGGGTGTGGACCTGGCGATCATCGACAAGCGCCGTCCCAAGGCCAACCAGTCCGAGGTGATGCACATCATCGGTGACGTCGAAGGCCGCACCTGCGTGCTGGTCGACGACATGGTCGATACCGCCGGCACCCTCGGCCACGCCGCCAAGGCCCTGAAAGAGCATGGTGCCGCCAAGGTCATCGCCTACTGCACCCACCCGGTGCTGTCCGGCCGCGCCATCGAGAACATCGAGAAATCCGTACTGGACGAGTTGGTGGTGACCAATACCATCCCGCTGTCCGCCGCTGCCCAGGCCTGTGGCCGCATCCGCCAGCTGGACATCGCTCCGGTCGTCGCGGAAGCCATGCGCCGGATCAGCAACGAAGAATCGATCAGCGCGATGTTCCGCTGAGGCCCAGCCTCGGCGAACGCGCCTGAACGAAAACGCCCCGCTGCGGCGGGGCCTTTGAAATCGCCCGAACGCTGGTCGCAAGCGTTCGGGCGCATTGTTATTTTTGGAGAGACACAATGGTCGACTTTATTCTGAATGCCCAAGTGCGTTCCGATCTGGGGAAAGGTGCGAGCCGCCGCCTGCGTCGTAACGCCGCTCAGGTTCCCGCGGTAATCTACGGCGGCGACAAAGAGCCCCAGTCCGTTACCCTGGAACTGCGCGAAATCGCCAAGCTGCTGGAAAACGAGGCTGCCTTCAGCCACGTGATCGCCCTGAACGTTGGCGGCGCCAAGGAAACCGTACTGATCAAGGCCCTGCAGCGCCATCCGGCGAAAGGCTTCGTGATGCACGCCGACTTCCTGCGCGTGGTCGCCGACCACAAGCTGACCGCCCACGTACCGCTGCACTTCATCAACGAAGACGTAGCCGTTGGCGTCAAGCAAGCCGGTGGCGAGATCTCCCACACCATCTCCGAAGTCGAAGTTTCCTGCCTGCCGAAAGACCTGCCGGAATTCATCGAAGTCGACATGGCCAAGGTCGAGCTGGGCCAGATCGTTCACCTGTCGGACCTCAAGGCTCCGAAAGGCGTCGAGCTGGTACAACTGGCCCACGGCAACGACCTGGCCGTTGCCAACATCCACGCCTCCCGCGTGGTGAAGGAAGAAGGTAGCGAAGAAGGCGCCGCCGAGTAATTCATTACTCGATCGCCTTTTTATAGAGAGGGGCTCCCGTCGTGACTGCCGTACAACTGATCGTTGGCCTGGGAAACCCGGGTCCTGAATACGACCAGACCCGGCATAACGCGGGGGCCCTTTTCGTTGAGCGCCTGGCGCATGCCCAGGGCATCAGCCTCGTGGCTGAGCGCAAGTATTTCGGCCTGGTCGGCAAGTTCAGCCACCAGGGCAAGGACGTTCGTCTGCTGATCCCGACCACCTACATGAACCGCAGCGGCCAGTCCGTGGCGGCGCTGGCGGGATTCTTCCGGATCGCCCCGGACGCCATCCTGGTGGCCCACGACGAACTCGACATGCCCCCCGGCGTCGCCAAGCTCAAGACCGGCGGCGGGCACGGCGGGCACAACGGGTTGCGCGACATCATTGCCCAGCTCGGCAACCAGAATTCTTTCCATCGCCTGCGGCTTGGCATCGGCCATCCGGGGCACAGCAGCCTGGTGTCCGGTTACGTGCTCGGCCGCGCCCCGCGCAGCGAGCAGGAACTGCTCGACACCAGCATCGACTTCGCCCTCGGCGTGCTGCCGGAAATGCTCGCCGGGGACTGGACCCGGGCGATGCAGAAGCTGCACAGCCAGAAGGCCTGATCCATTTTTTCTAGCGCCCACACTCTGCGCGCGAGGGACATAGCATGGGATTCAACTGCGGCATCGTCGGCCTGCCCAACGTCGGCAAGTCCACCCTGTTCAACGCCCTGACCAAATCCGGTATCGCGGCGGAAAACTTCCCGTTCTGCACCATCGAGCCGAACAGCGGCATCGTGCCGATGCCCGATGCGCGCCTGAACGCCCTGGCCGAGATCGTCAAGCCCGAGCGCGTACTGCCGACCACCATGGAATTCGTCGACATCGCCGGCCTGGTGGCGGGCGCCTCCAAGGGTGAGGGCCTGGGCAACAAGTTCCTCGCCAACATCCGCGAGACCGACGCCATCGCCCACGTGGTGCGCTGCTTCGAAGACGACAACGTAATCCACGTGTCCAACAGCGTCGACCCCAAGCGCGACATCGAGATCATCGACCTCGAACTGATCTTCGCCGACCTCGACAGCTGCGAGAAGCAACTGCAGAAAGTCGCCCGCAACGCCAAGGGCGGCGACAAGGAAGCCCTGGCACAGAAGGCCCTGCTGGAAAAGCTCATCCCCCACTTCACCGAGGGCAAGCCGGCGCGTTCGCTGCTGAAGAACCTCGGTGACGAGGAGAAGCGCCTGGTGCGCAGTTTCCACCTGCTGACCAGCAAGCCGGTGATGTACATCGCCAACGTCGCCGAGGACGGCTTCGAGAACAACCCGCACCTGGATGTGGTGAAGGCTATCGCCGAGGAAGAAGGCGCGGTGGTGGTGCCGGTGTGCAACAAGATCGAAGCCGAGATCGCCGAACTGGAAGACGGCGAAGAGAAGGACATGTTCCTCGAGTCCCTCGGCCTCGAGGAACCCGGCCTGAACCGTGTGATCCGTGCCGGCTACAGCCTGCTCAACCTGCAGACCTACTTCACCGCCGGGGTGAAGGAAGTCCGCGCCTGGACCGTCCGCGTCGGCGCCACCGCCCCGCAGGCCGCCGGCGTGATCCACACCGACTTCGAGAAAGGCTTCATCCGCGCCGAAGTGGTCGCCTACGACGACTTCATCCAGTTCAAGGGCGAACAGGGCGCCAAGGAAGCCGGCAAATGGCGCCTGGAAGGCAAGGACTATATCGTCAAGGACGGCGACGTGATGCATTTCCGCTTCAACGTGTAATCCCCTTCACGTCCCTGGAAAGCCCCGGCCAAGCGCCGGGGCTTTTTGTTCCAGCCCCTCCCCACCGCCCGCTCTCCGGCGATCTGACCCCATCCGTCTAAACGATTGAAAGATCAGAAAATTATCTGGGCCCAGGGGTTGACAGCCCCGCCCGAGATACGGAAAATGCGCGCCACTCGGCTACATAGCTCAGTCGGTTAGAGCGCAGCATTCATAATGCTGATGTCCCAGGTTCAAGTCCCGGTGTAGCCACCATATTTTTCAAGGGGTTAGCGCAAGCTAACCCCTTTTCTTTTGCCTGTGGTGACTACAAGTGACTACAGCGTGTCTACCAAGCTAAAGACCACAGTTGCAACCAGCCTCCTTGCTCGCATTTGGTGTCAGCCACTCCAGGGATTAAACAGCTCAACACCGAAGCTCTGGAAGTGGTGGATATTGCGGGTAGCAACCGGTACGCCGTGCAACTTGGCTATCGCTGCAATTTGCCCGTCAGCCATATCGGCTATCTTTCCCTTGCCCTCACTCTCTGCCGCCAGCTCTGCGTAATGAACAGCGGCATCCGCATCGAATGGCAAGATCCTCCCGGCAAAGTCCTCTTCGAACATGGCAATGGCCACGTCCTGTAGTGCTTGCCTGCGCTTACCCTCCGGTATTCTGGCGATACCATAGAGGATCTCTGCCACCGTGATCGAACTGATGAGCAAATCCTGGACAGGTTGAGCGTCGACCCAAGCAACCACCACCGGATCCGGCTTCGCTCTCATGAGTTCTGACAGGACATTGGTGTCGAGCAGGATCATTCGTCGAAGTCCGCAGCCCGAGCCTTGGTATTACGAGCGGGCACCTCGATATCAGCCCCACCAACCAACGCAAAGCGGGAATGAATTCGGCTTCCCAGCCCACCACGTTTCTCTTCCCGAGAAAGTGCTTGGGCGAGGATTATCCGGACTTCCTCTTCCATCGAGCGGCCATGGTTCGCAGCGACCACTCGAAGCTTGGCCTTGAGGTCTTCGTCTAGGTTCCTAATGGTGATACTGGCCATATTCCCTCCAGTGCAATCAATGAAATCACTGATAGCATACAGCAGACTGTCCAAGCTGAGCGAGCGGCGACAGACGCATGGCTGATTCAAGATGCTCCGGCGATAGGTGCGCATACCGCATGGTCATCGTGATCGAGGAGTGTCCGAGGATCCGCTGTAGAGCCAGGATGTCCCCTCCCCCCAACATGTAGTCGCTGGCGAAGGTACGGCGGAGGATATGGGTCATCTGGCCCGGCGTCTGGAACCCGCAACGCTGATAGGCGCAGCGGAACGCGGCGCGGCAGGACCTGAACAGGCGGCCAGACCCAGGCATGCCACCTTGAATGTCAGCCTCTCCAACTCACCTGGGATCAGCAGGTGGCTTGTAGTGACTCATAATGCTGATGTCCCAGATTCAAGCCCCGGTGTAGCCGGCATGTTCTTCAAGGGTTAGCGCAAGCCAAACCCTTTTTCTTTGGCCTGTGCCGACTCCAGCCCCGGGACGATCCATAAACCCCATGAAACAGGGGCAGGGACGCCGGTAGATCCCGCTCCCTCTTCCCGGAAAACTTGGGAATATCCACCTCTGCAAAAATCAGAATTCCCTGACTGACGTCCCCCTTTCCCCTGTGAAGTAATGGGCGTTTCCGTCAGCCCAAGGGAGAAGTCCCCATGCAGGTGCATATCTGGAAACGCAGAGAAGGTGACATCGTCACCCTCAAGCTGGCCAGCGACGGTGACGAACACACGTTGCTCCAGCAGTTGCGCGACGAAGGTATCGAGCTGATCTTCGGGCCGAACGACAGCCAGGTCACCGAAGTCTGCGTGCGTGCACCGGCATCGCTGAGGGCGCGGATCGACTCGGATGCGATCTGAGCGGCTAGCACGTCGAGGCCGGTGCGCCAACTACCTGATCTGGATCCGACACCTCGCCCGCTGAGCCTGGAAAGACGTGGCGATCTGTGCATCAATAGCCCTCTGCCAGTATTTGCGCCTTTTCGAGTCCGGGGCTCCGCTCCGGGCTTTCCTTCGCGCTCGTTGCCACGGCGAGCGCGGTCGGACCAGGGCGCCGTTCCCGCTTCACCCGTGCCCGACGCACGCCAAGGATAGGCATCGACATGGCCCAGTTCTTCCCCGCCCGCAACGCCTGTCGCTTCGACAGCCCCGGCGAACGGCGCCTCGCCGAACGCCTGGAAAAGAAACTCGACGACGACTACCTATGCTGGTTCAACGTCCCGGTCGGCGACAACGCCCTGCATCCCGACGTGATCCTGGTCCATCCGCAGCGCGGCATGCTGGTGCTGGAGGTCAAGGACTGGAGCCTGGAGCGGATCACCTTCATGGACAAGGCGCAGGCGCGGATCCGCGACGGCGCTGGCGAGCGGACCCACAAGCATCCGCTGGAGCAGGCGCGCGAGTATACCTTCGAGGTGGTGAAAACCCTGCGCAAGGACGCCGCCCTGAAGCAGCCGGAGAGCGCCGCGCGGCCGGGCCAGCTGGTGATGCCCTTCGGCTTCGGCGTGGTGCTCAGCAACGTTACCCGCAGCCAGTTCGAACAGACCGACCTGCACGAAGTACTCGACCCGCACAAGGTGATCTTCCAGGACGAAATGACCGAGTCGGTAGACAGCGAGGCCTTCCAGCAGCGCCTGTGGGACCTGTTTCCCTACCCCTTCCACTGCCAGCTGTCGCCGGAGCAGCTGGACCGGGTGCGCTACCACTTGTTTCCCGAGGTACGGGTCAGCCAGCAGTCCGGGCAGTTCGGCCTGTTCAGCGCCAGCGAGGCGCCTCTGCCGAGCCTGATCAAGGTCATGGACCTGCAGCAGGAACAACTGGCCCGCTCCCTCGGCGACGGTCACCGGGTGATCCACGGCGTCGCCGGCAGCGGCAAGACCATGATCCTGGCCTACCGCTGCAAGCACCTGGCGGCGCTGGCGAGCAAGCCGATCCTGGTGCTCTGCTACAACCGCTCGCTGGCCGGGCGCCTCAACCAGCTGATGGTCGAGCGCGGCCTGGGTGACAAGGTAAAGGTGCGCAGCTTCCATGCCTGGTGCCGGGAATTGCTGGTCGAGCACGGTCTCGAGCTGCCCGGAGCGACGCTCTCGGTCAACGAGAAGATGGAAACCATGGTCCGCCAGGCCGTCGACGGCGCGAACGACGGACGCATTCCCGGCGCACGCTACGCGGCGGTGCTCATCGACGAAGGCCACGACTTCCAGCCCGACTGGTTCCGCCTGGCCGTGCGCATGGTCGACGGCGACAGCGGCTCGCTGCTGGTGCTCTACGACGACGCCCAGTCGATCTACCGGCCGAAGGGCGGCAGGCGCCTGGACTTCAGCTTCGCCAGCGTCGGCATCCGCGCCCAGGGCCGCACCACCATCCTGCGGACCAACTACCGCAACACCCTGGAGGTGCTCAGCGTAGCCCGCGCCTTCGCCCACGACCTGCTCGCCGCTCGCGAGGACAGCGACGATGGCGTTCCCACCCTGGCCCCGGAAAGCGCCGGCCGCCGCGGCGCCTTCCCGGAACTGATCCACTGCGCCAGCGAACGCAAGGAATGGCAGTGCCTGGTCGAACGCATCCGCGACGCCCAGGCCCACGGCCGCGCGCTCAGCGACATCGCCATCGTCTATCGCCACCACACCCAGGGCCAACGCGCCGAGCGCGCCCTGCAGGAGGCCGGCATTCCCTGCGCCTCCGGCCTCTCCACCCAGGGCCGCGCCAGCCTCTACGGCGCCAGCGATTCGGTGAAGCTGGTCAGCATGCATTCCAGCAAGGGGCTGGAGTTCGGCCTGGTGCTGATTCCAGGTCTGCACGAGATGCCCAGGACGAACGAAGACGAAAGCGACGAGGCGCGTCTGCTCTACGTGGCGATGACGCGGGCGATCGACCGTTTGGTGATGACCTATAGGGAAGGCACCGGATTCACCGGGAGGGTTGCAGAGGCGATAGGGGTCGCGCGGGGAGTGCTTGCCTGAGGGGGTAGGCGGGCTCGCGACTGGTCCAGTCGCCGGCCTTTTTCTGCCCCTCGTTTTCGGCCCGTCGTCAGGCATGCCGTCTTGTTTGGCTACCAGGCAAGGGTCGCTGAAACAGTTCGTATCATTTGATAATAATTATCAATTTGTTTAGCTTTGCCGTCGACAAAACAACAGCAAATCGGACACCCCTCATGCCCCGCTCCATTCCTTCGCGCCCGGCTCCCCTGGCGCTTTCCCTCTCCCTGTTCGCTTCGTTTTCCGCTCCCACGCTGGCTGCCGATCCGGTGGAGCAGCAGATGGTGGTGATCGGCTCGCGCGCGCCGACCAGCATCAGCGAGTTGCCCGGCACGGTCTGGGTGATCGAGCGCGAGCAACTGGACCAGCAGACCCAGGCCGGCGTGCCGCTGAAAGAGGCGTTGGGACAATTGATCCCGGGCCTGGATATCGGCTCCCAGGGTCGTACCAACAACGGCCAGAACCTGCGCGGACGCAGCGTGCTGGTGATGATCGACGGAGTGTCGCTGAACAGTTCGCGGGGCATCAGCCGGCAGTTCGATTCCATCGACCCATTCAACATCGAGCGCATCGAGGTGATGTCCGGAGCCAGCGCGGTATACGGCGGCGGCGCCACCGGCGGGATCATCAACATTGTGACCAAGAAGGGTGTCGGCGGCGACACTCGCTTCAACACCGAGCTGGGCGCCCGCAGCGGCTTCCAGAGCCATGAGGACCACGACCTGCGCGCGGCGCAGTCGATCAGCGGCGGCAACGACCTGTTCAACGGCCGCCTGGCCATCGCCTACCAGAAGAACGGCGCGGCCTACGATGGCAGTGGCGACCAGGTACTGACGGACATCACCCAGACCGACCTGCAGTACAACAGGTCGGTGGACCTGATGGGCAGCCTTGGCTTCACTTTCGCCAATGGCCACAGCCTCGATCTCGGCCTGCAGTACTACGACTCCGGCTACGACGGCGACCGCGGCCTCGATCTCGGGCGCAACTTCGAGGCCCTACGCGGACGGGCACCCTATTCGATCAAGGGCGGCGTCGACCTCGACCGCGAGCCGGAGAGCAAGCGCCATCAGTTCAACGCCACCTACCACGCGCCGGAAGTGCTGGGTCACGACCTCTACCTGCAGGCCTACTACCGCAACGAGAAGATGGCCTTCAACCCCTTCCCCACCATCCGCTACAGCAATAGCGGCGCGATCAACTACGGCACCTCCTACTATTCCGCCTCGCAGCAGGACACCGACTACTACGGGATGAAACTGGCCCTGGTGAAGACCTGGGAGCGCGCCAGCCTGACCTACGGGGTGGACCTGGACCGGGAAAAATTCACGTCCGACCAGATGCTCTTCAACCTGCCGCTCGCCGCCGCCAGCGGCGGGCTGGTAGCCAGCGAACAGGCCAAGCTGGGCCGCTACCCGGACATCGATACCGACAGCCGCGCATTCTTCCTCCAGGGCAGTTGGAAGGCCACCGACGACCTGACCCTGAGCGCCGGCGTGCGGCGCCAGTCGATGAGCACCGACGTCAGCGACTTCGTTGCGGCGAACCAGCAGATCCTCATCGCCAACGGCCTCGGCAAGACCGCCGACGCGGTTCCGGGCGGGAGCAAGGACTACGACGTCAACCTGGTCAACGTCGGCGCCATCTACAAGCTGAGCCAGCAACAACAGGTCTGGGCCAACTACAGCGAAGGCTTCGAGCTGCCGGACCCGGCCAAATACTACGGTTTCGGACGCTACGGCGCAGCCGACGGCAATGGCCACTACCCGCTGTTGCAGGGGGTCAGCGTGAACGACTCGCCGCTGGACGGGATCAAGACCAAGCAGGTCGAGCTGGGCTGGCGGCACACCGACGGTGCCCTGGATACCCAGGTGGCGGCGTTCTATTCCTGGTCGGACAAGAGCATCAAGTACGACTCGAAGACCCTGGCGGTGCTGCAGCAGGACACCAAGAAGCGCAACTACGGCCTGGAGGGCCAGGCTACCTACTGGCTGGACGATCACTGGCAGGTCGGCGTCAACGGCCTGGCCATCCGCTCCCAGGAGAAGGTCGACGGCCGCTGGCTGAAGCAGGACGTGACCTCGGCCAGCCCGTCCAAGGCCGGTGCCTTCGTCGGCTGGAAGAACGACCAGCGCAGCCTGCGCCTGCAGGGCGTGCGCACCTTCAACCTGAACGACGAGGCGGGCAACAAGATCGACGGCTACGCGCTGTTCGACCTGCTCGGCACCCAGGCGCTGCCGGTGGGCACCCTCACCGCGGGCATCCAGAACCTGCTGGACAAGGACTACACCACGGTCTGGGGACAACGCGCCCAGGTCTACTACGGCGGGCTCGCACCAGCGGGACTGTTCGACTACAAGGGACGGGGGCGGACCTACAGCCTGACGTATAGCGTGGAGTTCTGAAGCCGTCCTCGACAGTTCCCCTGTCCCTCCAGGGAGAGGGGAACGCGCGGGGAAGAGCTTCCGCCTCTCTCAGCAGCAACCGCCCAGCGGACTCAAGCGATACTGCGGCGGCAACTGGTCGAGGCCGCTGACGGTGACGTTGAGGTTCTTCCACAGGCCATCCTTGATCCCGTAGATGCAGCCATGCACGGACAGCGACTGGCCGCGGTGCCAGGCGTTCTGGACGATGCTGGTGTGGCTGACGTTGGCCACCTGCTGGATCACGTTGAGCTCGCAGAGGCGATCGACGCGCTCCTCCTCGGTCGGCAACTGCTCCAGGTGCTCGCGGTATTCGTAGGCGAGGTCGCGAATGCTGCGCAGCCAGCCGTCGATCAGGCCGAGCTGGTCGTTGTGCAGGGAGGCGCGCACGCCACCGCAGCCATAGTGGCCGGTGACCAGGATGTGCTTGACCTTGAGCACGTCGACGGCGAACTGGATCACCGACAGGCAGTTGAGGTCGGTGTGCAGCACGACGTTGGCGACGTTGCGATGGACGAACAGGTCGCCGGGCAGCATGCCGACGATTTCGTTGGCCGGCACCCGCGCGTCGGAGCAGCCGATCCAGAGGTACTCGGGGGTCTGCTGGCGGGCCAGCTTGGCGAAGAAGTCCGGGTCTTCCTGCTTGATCGCTTCGGCCCAGCGGACGTTGTTCTCGAACAGTTGCTGCAAGTCGCTCATGGCATGCCCCTCGTTTGACCGGTGCAGCACCTTACGGAAGGCGGTGCCCGTTTGACAAGCGTCACAGCGCGGCGTGGCTACGCCACCAGCGCTGCTGCGCCAGCGGCTGCATGGCGACCTGATCATGCCAACAGGCGTGCCAGGTTGCGGCGTCCTCTGCCAGGCGCGGCCAGTCGGGCTGTTCGAGGTCGGCGAAGAGTTCCCGTTCCAGCCAATCGCGGCCGCTGCGCAGGAGCCGGCGGAAGGCGCGGTCGGTGAGCGCGCGGCGGTGCACCGCCTCGAAGCGCCACCAGGGGGACTCCTGTACCGCCTCCCGCGGCTGGCTGAGCACGGCGGCGCCGGAGGCCGGATCGAAGGACAGCGGCTGGAACAGTCCCAGGCACGGCGCCGAAGTACCGGTGGCGGCCAGCAGCGGGCCGCCGTCGCGCAAGCGGGCGACCAGACTGGCGGTAGTCTGCGAGGGCCGCCAGAAGCTGCCGGCGTGCATGCATACCTGGCGGTTGTTGTGGCGGCGGAAGTGGTCCCCGCGCGGACCATGGTGGCGCAGCGCGGCGAACAGGGCGTGCCAGTCCGGCTCGCCAGGCAGACTGTCGAGGAAGCGCTGGTTGATCCGACAACGCCGGTGCGCGCCGCCGACCCAGGGTAGCAGGCGGGTGTCGAAGACCCGCGCGAAGTGGAAATCGCCGCGACCATCCCAGCAGCCCTGGCGACGTGCCTGGTCCTCGAGGTCGCGGCTGCACAGGTCGAATTCGTGGCCAAGGGTCAGGGCGTTGGAGATGGCCCAGCGCTCGACCTTCTTCGCCGCCCACAGGTTGCCGGCGGTTTCCAGCACCCAGGCCTCGCCGGAGTCGGCGATAAGGAAGCTGTTGTCGTAACGGATGCGCTTGTCGCGATAGCCGGCCGGGCCGCCCTGGCCGTAACGCTGCAACAACCCGGTGATCACCTCCAGCGCCTCGCGGGCGCTGGCGCCGCGCTCCAGACCCAGGCGCAGCAGGTCCATGCCGAGCAGCGCGGTGCCGCGCTGACGGGTCAGCTTGGTGAACACCGCTTCGTTGCCGATGGCTACACCGTGCTCGTTGACGCCCATTTCCGCGCCCCAGATCCAGCTCGGCTGGCTGATCACCAGCGCATGCCGCTGGGCGGCCTGGGGAATGTCGAGGTAAGTGGTGCGCAAGCGCGCTTCCGGATCGTTGCGCACCGCCGGCAGGCGCAGCAGACGCTGCGGTTCGGCGGGCTCGCGGTCGCTGTTCTTGGCGAACCAGGTCTGGCCCTGGTGGCGAAGGATCAGGGTGTCGCACATGGGGGGCTCCAGTCTGCGCATCCTGCCACCGGCCGCTGTCGACCTGACTTCGCACTCCCGCGAAGGGTTACCGCATGAAGGGACCTGCCTGCGGTATGCAGGCGAGAATCGGAATGCTGGTAAGGGTACGGCGGTGCCAGAAGGCCAGCCAGCTACTCCAAGTGATAGCTAGTTGCCGGCAGGGAAGCGGAGCAAGCCTCAGTCGAACAGGGTACAGGCCATGACCAGGGCGTCTTCGCGCCCGCCGACGGCGGGGTAGTAGTCGCGACGGCGGCCGATCTCGTTGAAACCGTAGCGTTCGTAGAGGCGGTAGGCGGCCTGGTTGGAAGCGCGCACTTCGAGGAAGCATTCGCGAGCCTGGTGGCCGGCCGCCTCGCGCATCAGGTGTTCGAGCAGGCGCAGACCGAGGCCACGCCCCTGGCTTTCGGGCTTCACCGTGATATTCAGCAGGTGCGCCTCGTCGAGGATGATCTGGATGACGCCATGGCCGACCTGCTGGCTACCCTCGAACATCAGCCAGCAATGGTAGTTCTTCAGGCCTTCGCTGAAGATGCCACGGGTCCAGGGGTGGCTGAAGGCGGCATATTCGATTTTCAGCACGGCATCGAGGTCCGCCTCGGTCATCGGGCGGAAGGAAATCGCATCGCTCATTGAATCTCGCTCGACCAGCGCTGACGGACACGGCGCATGGCGCGCCACAGCTCGCCCTTGAGGGCGGGTTCTTCCATGAGGGCTTCCAGGCCCGGCACGGCCCAGGTTGCGCCCAGACCGTCCACCTGCAGTTCGCGGAACAGGCTGCCCTCGTCGCCCTCGCCGGCGAAGCGGATCGCCGGCAGGCCGACCAGCCACAGGCAGCGGCTGCGCTCGCTCTCCTCCATGCGCGCGGCGACGAAGCTCTGGACGAACTCCAGGGCCGCCTGCGGCCCCTGGTCGAGGTTGCCGCGCGCCAGCAGCGGCCAGCGTACCGGTTCGCCGATCAGCCGCGGGCTGTCCGGCAGGCCGGCGGCGCGCAGCAGGTCGCGCAGCAGCAGGTAACCCGGATCGCGGCTGGCGAAGGGTTCGCCGGTGGGCAGTTCGACCAGCAGGGTGCAGGAGTCCGCCTGCAGCAGTTGCAGGGCGAAGCGCGGCGGCGGGGCCTGGGCCGCCGGCGGCTCGGCCGGGGCCTCTTCGACCGGCACGACCGGCTCGGCTTTCTTCGCCGCCGGGGCGCCCGGCTTCGGCAGGCTGATCGGGATCCCCCGGCCTTCCGCTGGCGCGGCGGGAGCCACGCTCGGCGCGCTGGCCGGCGCCTCGGCTTGCGGGACGCGAGCCTGCGGCGCATCGATCGCGGCGCGCGCGCGCACAGGCACCGCCGGCTCTTCCCGTGGCGGGGTCTCCAGCAACTCCGGCCGCGAGGGTGCGGCGAACGGCAACGGCTGGCGGGGCAGCCAACTGGTTATCTGCATCGCGCCCAGGAAGGCGCGGCGACGCTGTTCTTCGATCAAATCTCGGGCACCGGCAAATAGGCGATGCGCGGGGACGGTTTCGCCCCCGGCGTTCAGGCAGGCAATGATAGCGGTTCTTCGACCTCGGCGGAGCGGCTTTGTCCCGCCATGCGACGGTTCGCCCTCAACGCGGGGCGACGGTGAAGATATTGACGTTGCCCTGCAGCTTGAGGGTGCCGTCGATACGTGCGCTGACCAGGTTGGTCTGCACCAGCCCGGGATCGGTACCGCGCGCCTTGTTGGCGCCAGCGATGGTGAAGCGCAGGTCCTGGAAGCTGGTGTCCTTCAGGCCGACGCGCAGCACCGGGCGGTTGAAGGCGGCGCCGTCGCCGCCGAATCCATCCTTGATGGTAACGACGTCCAGGGTGACTTCGTCGAAGCTGAACTTGCCGCTGATATCGTCGATCACCAGGTAGTTGTTGCCGCTGCCGGCCGGCTGGATCGCCAGGCGCGCGCCGCAACCGCCGGCGCAGCGAGTCTGCGAAGGATTTTCCTGGAGATTGAGCGAGGCGCTGATGCTGATCCCGGCCTGGCCGACCACGTCGTCCAGATCGCTATCGCCCAGCGAGCGCAACTCGGCCCCGGCCGAAGCGCTGAACAGCAGCGCCAGCGCCGCGAGGATGCCGATGCCGCCTGCCAGTGGATGAGTCTGCTTGGCCATGTGCTGCGTACCTCGTTTCGCGCCGCCACCTCAGAGGTTGTGCGACGTCACCTTCAGGTAGTTGAAGCTGAGCCCGGATATCTCGTTGCGGCCCATGTTGTAGCCGCCGGTCGGTACCTGCCCGTAGCCTGGCCGGGTACCGCCGATGTTGAGGTTCTCGATCACCAGGCTGGTGCGCGGCGCATTGGCGTAGAAGTCGGCGGCGTTGGCCAGGGTCAGCTTGGGCAGTTCGAAAGTGAAGTTGCCGTCGGCGGTGACCGAGAACAGCAACGGCTGCGACTTCCCGTAGCCAAGCGCGACGCTGGCATAGGCGTTGGTCAGGTAGACGGTGCGCGCGGCCTGCTCGGCGGCGCTGACGCAACTGGGCGAGCCAGCACCGCAGGACATGATCTCGAAAGTCTTGGCGTAGAGGTTCAGGCGCATCTCGCCGACCAGTTGGCTGCGCGCGTTGGCACCCCAGAAGCGCAGGTAGGAACCGTCCATCGCCAGTTCGGAGAAGTCCAGGTTGAGCACATCGGTGCGCGTGGAAGTGACGCCGAAGTCGAAGCGGATGCCGGCGTCGACCTTTTCGCTGGCCCGGCTCGAGCAGTTGCTGCCGGCACCGGCGTAACCAGCGATGCACGGCTGGCCGCCGGCGCCGCTCACCAGGCTGGGGAAGGCCAGTTCGATCACGTCCGCGGTGTCCGGCAAGGTGCTGACCACCCGCCCGTCGTCGAGCTGGGTGGTCAGCACCGAACCCTTGGCCAGATTCAGCTTGAACGGGAAATTGAGACGGCCGAGAGTCACCGGCGCCAGGGTACTGCCCTTGTTGCTGCCAGTGGCGGCGACGTACAGCTCCTTTACCGTGATCGGCACGTTCTGCCCGGTGGCGGTGTTGGTCACGCCATTGATCGCGATGGTGGCCTTGTTGCCGTCGACCATGGCGCTGTCGAGGACGAAGCCGATGCCGGCACCCTGCACGTCCGACAGTTGCTCGTCGTCGAGCGCTGTCATCTCGGCATGGGCGAAGGGGGCGGCCAGCAGGGCCGCGAGCAGGCAGGCGCGACTCATCTCAGCAGCCCTTGTTCAGGCCGCCCAGGCAGGTGTCCTGCCGTGGAATGCCATTGAAGGCCTGACCGAAGTCGACCTTGATCGGCGCTGTTCCATCAGCGTTGCGCGACATGTTGAGGAAGGCACCGGCCAGCGCGGCGACCAGCTTGGAGGGATCCTGCTGGTCGCGCCACTGGACGTTCTGGCTCTGCATCGAGATGAAGAAGCCTTTCGACGAGTCGATGAAGTTCTGCGCGTTGTTCGGATCCACGGTGCCGATCGGGAACGACTGGTACTGGGCCAGGTTGAAGCAGGTCTGGGCGCCCATCAGCTTGCAGTCGTTGGAGGTGAGGAAGGGCAGCAGGACGTTCACCAGGCTACCGATGATGGTGCTGTCGTGCATGTCCAGGGCCGTGCCGTTCTTCAGGCCGATCATGGCAGCGCGGATCGGGTCGGGGTTGCCGGAGCTGTTCACCAGTTCGGCCTGGGCGGTGTATTGGGAGCTGCCGGTGAGGGTGATGGCGGTCTTCGCCGCCAGGCAGTCGAGGGCCAGCAGGCCGCAGGAAATGCTGCCGCCCAGCTGGCTGCCGGTGCCATACAGGTCCACCGGCACGTTGCCGGTGAGGGTCTTGATATCGCCCGAGAGGTAGCCCTTGGCTTCGCCGAAACCGATACGGATGCCGACCATCTTGCTGCCATCGTAGGCGAACTCGATGTAGGGATTGCTGATGAGGAACGGGTTGATCGCGCCGGTGGCGTCGTTGACCGTGCCCAGGGCGAAGTTGTCGATGGCAATGTCGGCACTGCCGGCAAGCTCGTCGCTGCGGTTGTACTGGCCCAACTGCAGCTTCTTCATGTTCAGTTGGGTCTCGATGTCGGCGCCGAAGTTGATGCGGGTGAAGTTCAGTCCGTTGGCGGCGTCGGTGGTGAGGTTGATGAAGGCCTGGCCGACCACGTCGGAAAGCTGGTCGTCGTCCAGCGACTCCATCCTCGCCTGGGCGGTAGCAGCCAGCAGACCGGCTCCGCAGAACAGCGCGCAACGCAGCAGGAAGGGCAGACGACGGGACATGGGCTCACCTCTTGTTCTTCTCGTGGCCGACGGCAGAGACACTGCGGCCTGTAGTCACTATAGAAAGCCCCGGGCGAATCGGGGCCGACCCATAGTCGAGAAAAACCGCCGAATGACGCGGTCGCCGAGCTCGGTGCAGCGGATGAGCGGTCGCTCGGCCAGGATGGATGTTACCCATCGTCACACGGGGTAACGTCAGCCCTTCACTGCTGGCGGAACAGGCCGATCAGATGGTCGGCGATGGCGCCCTTGATAGCGTTGAGGCTGAGCAGGGAGTGTGCGCTGAGCCGGGCGGGGTTGATCCGGTGCAGGTGTAGCGAGGGCATGCGCGCTTCATACTCGCGCAGGTCGCCCTTGACCAGGATCGGCAGGAACACGTCGTCGTGAGCCTGGTAACGCTGGATCAGCAGTTTCAATCCTTCCTGGAACGGCAATTCCTTCGACGCCACCAGGCGGTGCTCGCCGGGAATCTTCAGGTAGAGCCCGCGATAGCCCATGGTCTCGCCCGGCAGGATATGGATCCCGGTGGGCTCCACCGCGGCCAGCGGGATATCGTGGAAGGTGTCGTGCCAGGCCTGCTCGCTGGGCAGGATGGTGATGCCGCCATGATCACTCTCGGGAATCACGAAGCTGTAGTTGCTGTAGAGCTTCTCGACATAGGCCGAGTAGATGCACAGGCGGTTCTCGAAACGCTTGAGGAAGGCGATCGCCTCGCTGCGGTTGGTGATGGCATCCAGGTCCCAGGCAAGGTCACCCTGGTTCTGCAGTTCGGCCCAGCGGGCCTCGGCGTAGGCGGCGTCGTTCAAGAGTCGGCATTCATTTGGAATAGACAGGCCAGGGGACTTCAGCAGAAAGCGTGCCAGCCCCTGGAAGCCCCATTCCTCGGACCAGGCAGGGCAGGAAAGTCCTTACGAAGTCATAAACTGCCGCTTTTCGACACTTCAATGATAGCCAGGTGCCACCCATCGATGCCGGCCCGTACCTGCGCCGCAGACGTGCCGGCGGCCTGCATCGCACTCATCGGCGGTGTCTGCGTCGCCCGTACCTTTGCAGTACAATCGGCGCTTTTTCCACGGACCGGCCCTCCCGATGATCGACCCCCGACGCGTACTGCGTGCGCTTGCCGAACACTGGGCCCTGCTCGAGCCTCTCTGCGAGCGCTTCGATGCCGGCACCCTGAGCCTGGCGGAACTGCGCAGCCAGTTGAACACCCAGTTGCCGGAAAGCAACCCGGCGGAAATCACCGCCCTGCTCGACCAGTGGATCCGCCTGGATATCCTGGTCCCGGTGGCCAAGAGCCCCAACCGTTTCGAGCTGAACGCGCAGATCCACGACTTCCTCGCCTACCTGCGCCACGAACATCGCCTTGGTCTGTGCCTGGAGATCGAGGCCTACCTGCGCCATCTGGAGCGCCTCGCCGGGTACATCCAGGACGCCTTCGAGACCCGCGACAGCCAGGACCTGGCGCGTCAGTTGCGACTGCTCGACATGCGCGTGCGCGATGTACTGAAGAAGCTCGGCAATGACGAGCAGGCACTGATCGGCGTGGCCGAGCGGGCCAAGACCAGCGACCGGCAGATTCCCCTGGCGCAGCGCTACGCGGAGGTCCTGGCGACCTGGGACGAGTACGTCGAGCCGATGATCCAGCTGGTCAGCGCCGACGGCGCCTTCGAGCAGGGTGTACGACGGGTCGAACAGGTCCTGCTGCGCCTGCTCGGCGAACAGCAGCGCCTCGGCCATCTGGTCGACGACGACCTGGTGCTGCGCACCCACGCGCGCATCCTCGAGATGCAGACCAACGCCCAGCTGACCCTGCGCCGCGCCCGCGAATTATTGCTGCCGCTGCGCGAGGAAGCGCGCCGGCACAACGCGGTGACCCGTGGCGCCGCCCTGGCGCTGGCGGCGATCCGGCGCAAGGGCCTGGATGCCGTGCCGCAGGCGGCGATGCCGCTGTTCACCCGGCCGCAGAGCACCTTCCTCGGCACCGCCTCGCAGGTCGAGAGCTACGTCTTCGCCCTCGCCCGCTTCGAGCCGAAGCCGGCGCAGTTCCCCAAGTCCAGCGGCACGCGCAAGAGCAACGGGCCGGCGCGACCACCGCGGACCGCGCGGGAAATGATCGAGCGCTGCCAGGCGGCGCTGCCGCTGCCGGACCTCATGCAATGGCTGCTGGCCCAGGAACCGGACGGCGCCACCGACGAGTTGCTCTACTGGTTCTCCCGGCTGTCGCGCGACGCGCGCTTCCAGCGCGAACGCCTGCAACGCCGCGAGTACGAAACCACCGAACATTGCGTCAGCCTCTGCTCCTTCGCCCTGAACCCCGCCGCCAAGGACAAGGGCCAGGCCAGGGACGCAGACACCCTTTCCGCGAGCGAAACCCATGCATCTTGATCTCTCCGAACTGACCCAGCTCGCGCCGATCTTCCGCGAGCTGTTCAAGGGCTACCACATCAGCCACCGCGACCCCGAGCTGTACACCCAGCTGTCCTCGCACCAGGACCAGTACCGCGGCCTGTTCCGCGCCATGGGCTTCGAGCTGGTCTGCGACACCCGCGGCTTCTACTACTTCGTCCCGGAGCAGGTCGGCGCCCAGGTGAACAAGACCGCCCAACGCCTGGCGTTGTTCACCTTCATCCTCGTCGAGCACCTCGCCGACCAGGGCCGCGACCCGCTGTCCGTGCTGGACGGCGGCAGCATCGGCCGCGAAGAGCTGCCGCCGCTGCTGGAGAAATACCGCGACCTGTTCCTCCAGGCCGAGGTGCAGACCCAGGAAGAACTGGAAGAGAAAGTCATGCGCCGCCTGACCCAACTCGGCTTCGCCTCCGAGGACAGCGGCGTGTACCGCTTCATGCCGCCGATGCACCGTTTCCTCGACGTCTGCCTGTCGGTGCAACAGGACCGCAACCTGTCCGCCAGCCTGCACGCCGACCTGCCGTTGCAGACGCCGGTGCTGGTCGATGACGGCGAGATCGAACCGCTGATGGCCAGCGACGAAGAACTGGCCGAAGAGAGCGAGGAAGACGCCCTCGCCCGCGCCATCGCCGAAGAACACGCGCAACAGGAGGCTGACGCATGAGCCAGACCCGCTACGGCATCCGCCGCTTCGCCCTGCTCAATACCGCCGGCTACAGCCTGGGTATCTTCCCACTGGAAAACCCGCTGTCGATCTACGGCGCCAACAACCTGGGCAAGAGCGCCTCGATCAACGCCCTGCAGTTCCCGATCCTTGCCCGCCTGTCGGACATGAGCTTCGGCAAGTACAGCATGGAGCAGTCGCGGCGCTTCTACTTCGCCTCGGACACCAGCTACATCCTCCTCGAACTGATGCTGCCCCACGGTCCGCACGTGATCGGCGTGGCCGGACGCGGCCCGGGCGGCGGCTTCGGCCACCAGTTCTTCGCCTACGCTGGCGAGCTGAGCCTGGACCACTACCAGAAGAATGGTACCTGCCTGCGCCAGCGCGAGCTGTTCGCCAACCTCGAGCGCGAAGGCATCAAGGCCTACGAGGTGAAGCCGGAAGAGCTGCGCCGCCTGCTGGTTGGCGGGCACACGTCGATCCCGCTCGACCTGACCATGATCCCGCTGCGCTCCACCAGCGAGCAGAGCCTGAAGACCTTCCGCTCGCTGTTCATCAACCTGCTGCACATGCGCGAGATCACTGCGGCCAAGCTCAAGCAGTTGTTCCTCGACGCCTTCGAGCACAGCCTGCGCTCGGGTAACGTCGACTACATCGCCGCCTGCGAGGAGGCCTTCCGCGACGTGCGGCGGATGGAGCAGGACTACCAGGCGCTGGTCGCCGCCGGCCCGCTGGTGGAGGCCCTGGCCAACGGCGTGACCCAGCGCGACGTACTGCGCGGCAAGATGCACCGCCTTTCGCCGCTGCTCGACAGCCTGCTCGGCACCTGGCACGACTACGCCGGGGCGCGCCGCGAGGAACTGCTGATCCAGCACGAGCAATACCGCGCCGAGCAGGACGGCCTGCAGAACGAACAGCGTGGCGGCACCCAGGAGCTGATGCGCCTGGAGCGCGAGATCGCCGGCATCCAGCGCTGGCTCGGCGAGCTGTCGGTGCTCAAGACCCGCTTCGCCCTGGTCGACGACGCCAAGGTCCTCGAACAACAGCTGCTCGCCGCCAAGGATGCCCACGACGAACTGGCCGGCGCCCTGGCCCATTCGCGGCAGTTCTCCAGCGAAGACCTGGAAGAGCGTCTGCGCGACCTGGAAAAACGCCTGAAGAACGTCCGCCAGCAGCTCGAACACGCCGACAACAACAGCTACGCACGCCTGCGCGAGGAGTTCAGCCAGCAGGACGTGGAACGCCTGATGCGTCTGTTCAACGGCGCGCTGTTCAGCCTGCCGCTCGGCGAGAACGGGGTGAACCTGGATGACGGCGACGTCTGGGTGAAGAGCGTCGAAGCCATCCTCGACCACTTCAAGGGCGAGCATTTCGAAGCCCCAGGCCTGAGCATCGACCTGTCGCACATCGAGCCCCCGGCGTTGCAGGCCCTGGCCGACCGCGCCGCCCTGCGCGACCAGAAGGAGCGCCTGGAGAAAGAGCTGAAGCAACTCAAGACCCAGCAGAGCGTCGCCGCCGACCGCGCCGCGAGCAAGGCCCAGGCAGAGAAGCTGTACCAGGACGTGCTGGATGCGCAGAAGGCCCTGGAAGACTTCCGCCGCACCCAGACGCTGACCGCCGAGGAGCCCGAGAAGCTCGCCGAACTGGCCCAGCTGGAGGCGTCCCAGGACGAGCTCAAGCGCTCCAGCGACGCCTTCGCCGAGCGCGTCCAGCAACTCTCCGCGCGCCTGCAACTGGTGGCCCGGCAACTGGGCGACCTGGAAGCCAAGGAGCGCACCCTGGAAGATGCCCTGCGCCGCCGCCAGCTACTGCCGGCCGACCTGCCCTTCGGCACGCCGTTCATGGAGCCGGTGGACGACTCGCTGGACAACCTGCTGCCGCTGCTCAACGACTACCAGGACACCTGGCAGGCGCTGCAGCGTATCGACGGGCAGATCGAGGCGCTGTACGCCCAGGTGCGCCTGAAGGGCGTCGCCAAGTTCGATAGCGAGGACGACACCGAGCGCCGCCTGAAGCTGTTGATCAACGCCTACGCGCATCGCCAGGACGAGGCCCTGACGCTGGCCAAGGCGCGCCGCGCGGCGGTCACCGACATCGCCCGGACCCTGCGCAACATCCGCAGCGACTACGACAACCTGGAACACCAGTTGGCCCTGTTCAACCGCGAGATCAACAAGCGCCAGGTTTCCAACCTGCAGAGCTTCCGCATCGTCCTCGCGCCGAACAAGGATGCGCTCAAGCACATCGACCAGATCATCCACAGCGCCGGCCAGTACGAGGAAGGCGAGAACCTCTCGGTGTTCGACCTGACCCAGAGCGCCGAGCAGGACGCGAAGAACGAGGAGGCCAAGGAATACCTGGCCCGCCTGGTCGCCGCCAACCACAACCAGTTGGGCCTGAAGGACCTGTTCGAACTGGCCTTCGAGATCACCAAGGTCAACGGCCAGCCGATCATGCACACCGACATCGACGGCGCCGCCTCCAACGGCACCACCATGACCATCAAGGCCCTGACCAACATGTACCTGTTGCTGCACCTGATGGACCGCGAGCAGGCCGGGCGCGTGCGCCTGCCCTACTACCTGGACGAGGCGGCAGACATCGACGAGCGCAACCAGGCCGCGCTGCTGGAGACCAGCCTGCAACTGGGCTTCGTGCCGATCCTGGCGAGCGTGAAGCCGCAGGTTTCCGCACACGTGGCGATCGACCTGGAAGGCGGTAGCGGCCCGAACGGTATCTATATCGACGAAGCCGACTGGAAATACATCCGTCGCCGGGATGCCGCCGCCAGCGGCGAAACCCGCGCAGCCAGCGAGCCGGAGGAAGCCGGCGAACCGGCGTGAAGCGTCTGCCACGGCCCTGCCTGACAGGGCCGTGGACTTTTCCGATAGGCCCGAAGCTCCCACGAAGATATAATTGGTTACATTCGCATTTGTAACCCACGGGGAGAATCCATGCCTGTTCGACTTCTCAACCGTTTCCGCCACGCCGCCCTGGCGTGCCTGCTCGGTTCGCTTTCCCTCAATGCGGCGGCCGATCCCGTCACCCTTACCCTCTACAATGGCCAGCACGCCGCCACCGGTATCGCCATCGCCAAGGCCTTCCAGGACAAGACCGGCATCCAGGTGAAGATCCGCAAGGGCGGCGATGGCCAGCTCGCCAGCCAGATCACCGAGGAAGGCGCGCGCTCGCCGGCCGACGTGCTCTACACCGAGGAATCGCCACCGTTGATCCGCCTGGCCAGCGCCGGCCTGCTGGCCAAGCTGGAGCCAGAGACCCTGGCCCTGGTCGAGCCGGAGCACGCCGGCGGCAACGGCGACTGGGTCGGCATCACCGCCCGCACCCGGGTACTGGCCTACAACCCGAAGAAGATCGACGAGAAGGATCTGCCGAAGAGCCTGATGGATCTTTCCGATCCGTCCTGGTCCGGCCGCTTCGGCTTCGTGCCCACCAGTGGCGCCTTCCTCGAACAGGTCGCCGCCGTGATCAAGCTCAAGGGCCAGGAGGAGGCCGAGGATTGGCTGACCGGCCTGAAGGCCTTCGGCTCGATCTACACCAACAACGTCACCGCCATGAAAGCCGTGGAGAACGGCGAGGTCGACATGGCGCTGATCAACAATTACTACTGGTACACCCTGAAGAAGGAAAAGGGCGAGTTGAACTCGCGCCTGCACTACTTCGGCAACCAGGACCCGGGCGCGCTGGTCACCGTCTCCGGCGCCGCGGTGCTCAAGTCCAGCAAGCACCCCAAGGAAGCCCAGCAGTTCGTCGCCTTCATGCTCAGCGAGGAAGGCCAGAAGGCGATCCTCAGCCAGTCCGCCGAGTACCCGATGCGCAAGGGGATGCAGGCCGATCCGGCGCTGAAGCCGTTCGCCGAACTGGACCCACCGAAACTGACTCCGGCCGACCTGGGTGAGGCCAGCGAGGCCCTCAGCCTCGAACGCGACGTTGGCCTGAATTGATCGGCGCCGCCTCCACGACCGTGCACCTGCGCCCGGGCTCGCGCCGGCGAACGCCATTCTGGCTGCTCCTGCCGGTCCTGCTCCTCGCCCTGCTGGCCAGCCTGCCGCTGCTCTACGTCGCGGCCAAGGCCTGGGATGCCGGCTGGCACACCGCCTGGCAACTGCTCTGGCGCCCCTACGTATTCCGCTTGCTGGGCAACACCCTGTGGCTGATGTTCGGCGTGACCCTGCTCAGCGCCCTGCTCGGCCTGGCCCTGGCCTGGTGCGTGGAGCGCAGCGACCTGCCGGCGCGGCGCTTCTGGAACGTGGTGCTGTGCCTGCCGTTCGCCATCCCCGCCTTCGTCAGCAGTTTCACCTGGGTTTCGCTGAGCCCGATGTACGAAGGCCTCGGCGGCGCCATCCTGGTCATGACCATGTCCAAGTACCCGCTGGTCTACCTGCCGGTAGCGGCGACCCTGCGCGGCATCGATCCGTCCCTGGAGGAGTCGGCGCGAATGCTCGGTCTGTCGCGGCGCCAGGTGTTCCTGCGGGTCACCCTGCCGCTGCTGCGGCCTACCCTGGCCGCCACCGGGCTATTGGTGGCGCTGCATATGCTGGTGGAGTTCGGCGCGCTGTCGATCCTGCGCTACCAGACCTTCACCACAGCCATCTACCAGGAGTTCGAACTGGAGTTCAGCAACGCCACCGCGGCGATGCTCTCCTCGGTACTCCTGGCGCTGTGCTTCCTGCTGCTCTGGCTGGAGTTGCGCATGCGCGGCCGCGGCCGCCTGGTACGCACCGGCCAGGGCAGCGCGCGGCGGGCCGAGCGGGTCCGCCTGGGGTTCGGCAAGTGGCTGCTCCAGGCGCTGCTGGCGACGCTGGTGCTGGTCGGTACCGGTATTCCCCTGGTGATGCTCGGTTATTGGCTGTACGAAGGCTCCTCGGCCAGCTTCCCGCTGGTGGAAATCGCCTCGACCCTGCTTTCCTCCCTGTCGCTGGCCTTCGGCGGGGCCCTGCTCAGTTGCCTGCTGGCGCTGCCGGTAAGCATTCTGGTGGTGCGCTACCCCGGTGCCCTGGCACGCTGGACCCAGCGCCTGCCGTACCTGCTGCAAGCGTTGCCGGGACTGGTGATCGCCCTCTCGCTGGTGTACTTCTCGCTGCACTACCTGCCAGCCACCTACCAGACCACCGGCTTGCTGCTGGTCGCCTATGCCCTGCTGTTCATGCCGCTGACCCAGGCACCGATCCGCGTGGCCCTGGAAAAGGCCTCGCCGCAGTTGGAGGAAGCCGCCCGCACCCTCGGCCAGACGCCCTTGATGGCCTTCCTGCGGATCACCCTGCCGATCATCTCGCCGGCCATCGGCGCCGGCTTCGTGCTGGTGTTCCTCGACACCATGAAGGAACTGACCGCCACCCTGGTGCTAGGCCCCACCGGGCTGTCGACCCTGGCCACCTCGGTCTGGGTGCACACCGCCAACCTGGAGTACGCTGCCGCCGCACCCTACGCCGCGCTGCTGATCCTGATCTCCGGCTTGCCGGTGTACCTGCTGACCACCCGGGCGCATCTCAGCACTCACTGACACCCACTCCCCACCAGCAACGAAAACGCCGCTTACCCAGGTAAGCGGCGTTTCTTTTTGCCGGTCCGACAATCAGCGGCGGGCGGCTTCCTTCAGAGGAATCTTGGGCGCCCACTCCAGCCATTCGTCATTGGCCGAATCGAACAGGGCGAAGGTCTGCCCCGGCTTGGCGGGCTCGCCCATCTGCGCATTGTTCGGGGTGGCGAAGGCAATGCCGCCCTCCATCAGCGCCTCCATCGACTCGGTGCGTAGCGACAGGCCCTTGAACAGGCTGGCGTCGACGCCGAAGCCGCTGGCATTCCAGAAACGGCTGCCGGTACGCACCAGCGGTACGTAGCGCGGTTCGATGAGGATGCCGATCAGCACCCGGTCGGCCTGTTCGCCCAAGGCCAGGTCGACGACCTTGCCCACCGGGATCTGCCGGTAGGTCACCAGGTTGCCCGGCTTGATCGAGCCCTTGCGCGGCGCACTGAGGGTCAGCCGCAGGCCGTTTTCCCGGCCCAGCAGGTTGGGCGCTTCGGCGAGAGTCTGGAAGCGTGCCTGGCGCTCGCCCGGCGTGCTCGACGGCAGCGCCTCGATGTAGGGGCCGCTGACCAGGGTTCCGAGGTTCTCGGTACGCAGCAGGCCGAGCGCCGGACGTACCACCCAGAAGCGGGTTCCGCTGCGGGCGACGCGCTCGCCGGCGGAAGTCAGGCGGGCCTTCATCAGTACCCCGGAGAGGTCCGGGTTCAGCTCGACGCTTTCGATCTTGCCGATGTCCAGGCCCTTGAAGCGGATCGGCGTGCCTTCGCGCAGGCCGTCGGCATTGTCGATGCTCAGCTGGATCTCCACGCCACGGGCCATCGCCGCCTCCTCGCTGTCGAAGAGGGTGAAGCGACGCACCTTGGTCACGGTCGGCGCCTTCGGATCGAGGGTGTCGAAGGAAATCCCGCCGGTGATCAGGGTCTGTAGCGACTCGCTCTTCACCTGCACGCCGCTGAGGTTGCCGGTCAGGGTGATCCCGCTGGAGTTCCAGAAGCGCGTCGAGGTATTTACCAGGTGCGCGTACTCCGGCTCGATGTGCACACCCACCACCACTCGCTGGCGGTCGCGCGATAGCTGGTAGCTCTGCACGCTGCCGACGCGGACCTGGCGATAGAGGATCGGCGCGCCGATGTCGATCGAGCCGAGCTTGTCGCTGGTCAGCACCAGGTGCAGGCCGGGCGCGTCGGTGTTCAGCGGCGGCGCTTTCGGGCGGATGGTGAACTCGCGGCTCGGCGCGCCGCTCTTGGCGAAGCGCACGTCGATGTAGTTACCTTTCACCAGGGCCTCGAGGCCGGTGATGCCGGCCAGGGAGATGCTTGGCTTGACGGTCCAGAACTCGGTGCCTTCCAGCAACATGTCCTCGACCCGCGGATCCATCGCCAGATCGGCAGTGGCGCTGCTGTAGTCCTTGCCCATGTCGATCGACTTGACCAGGCCGACCTGCACGCCGTTGAACATCACCGGGGTGCGGCCCGGGTCGATACCGCTGACGTCGTTCATCTTCAGCTTCACGCGCAGACCGGCCTGGGCCGCGTCGTAGTCGTCGTACAGGCGGAACGGCTTGCTCGGATCGGTCGGCGGGCTGTCGGTGCGGTTCTCCGGGGTGGAGAAGGCGATACCGCCGGCGACCAGGGTCAGCAGCGACTCGCTGTGCACCTTGAAGCCGGACAGGCCGCCGGAAATGGAGATACCGCTGGCGTTCCAGAATCGCGTGTGCTTGCGCACCAGGTCGGCGTAGGCCGGCTCGATGTGCACCTTGATCTCGATGGTCCTCTGGTCATCGCCCAGCTGGAAGCTCTTCACCTGGCCGACCTGGATCTGTCGGTAGAACACCGGGCTGCCCTGCTCCAGGGAGCCCAGGCGATCGGCCTTGAGGGTCAGGTGCAGGCCGGGCAGCTTGTCGGAAAGGGGTGGCGGCTCCTTCAACGCGGTGAAGTAGCGTTCTTCCTTCTCGCCCTTCACCGGATCGACCGCGATGTAGACGCCGGATACCAGGGTTTCCAGGCCGGTGACGCCAGCCAGGGAAACGCGCGGCTTGACCAGCCAGAAGCGGGTGTCCTTGCTCAGGTATTCCTGGGCTTCCTTCTTGATCTCGATGGTCGCGACCACGCCCTTTATATCCTTGCTGACATGCAGGTCGGTCACCTTGCCCACCGAGATGCCCTTGTACAGCACCTCGGTCTTGTTGGCCTGGATCCCGTCGCCGCTCTCGAAGCGGACCTGGATGTCCACGCCGGCCTGGTCGAAGGCACGCCACGCCAACCAGGCACCGATGGCCAGGGCCACCAGCGGCAGCACCCAGATCGCCGACCAGTTCGAGGTCTTGTGTTTCTTCGGGCTTGGCAGATCACTCATTCTCGTCATCCAGATTGGTGTTGTCCCAGATAAGCCGGGGGTCGAACGTCACGGCGGCGAGCATGGTGAGCACCACCACGCTGGCGAAGGCGGCGGCGCCGAGGTTGGCCTCGATGCTCGCCAGGTTGCCGAAATTCACCAGCGCCACGAGGATGGCGATGACGAAGATATCGAGCATCGACCAACGCCCGATCCATTCGATGAAGCGATACATCAGGATACGCTGGCGGGCCGACATCGGCTGGTGCCGCTGTACCGAATAAAGCAGCAGGGCGATGCCCACCAGCTTGAAAGTAGGAACCAGGATACTGGCGACGAACACCACCATGGCGATGGGAAACATGTCGGCATGCACCAGTTCGACCACGCCCTCCATGATGGTGGCGGGCATTCCGCTGCCGAAGAGGTTGACCGTCATGATCGGCAACAGGTTGGCGGGTATGTAGAGGATCGCCGCGGTGATCAGCAAAGCCCAGGTGCGCGTGAGGCTGTTTGGGCGCCGGGCGTGCAGCACCGCACCGCAGCGACTGCAACGCGGATGCTCGTCCCCGTCGGCGCGATTCAACTGGTGGCACTCGCCGCACACCAGAATTCCGGCATCAAGCGCGCGCATCGTCGTCCTCGCCGCCCAGCGCTTCCCATACCTGGTGCGGCGACATGGTGACCTCCAGCCAGACCTGGGTGAACAGCAGCGCCACGAAACAGGCCAGACCGATGCCCAGGCTGAGATCGGCCATGTCGATCAGCTTGACGATGGAAACCAGGATACCCATGAGGTAGACCTCGAGCATCCCCCACTCGCGCAGATGGTGATAGCTGCGGTAGAGCAGCATGCCGATGTGACGGGCGATACCGAAACGCACGCTGATCATCACCAGCAACTGGCAGAGCAACTTGACCAACGGGATCACCATGCTGCACAGGAATACCAGGATGGCGACGCCCTGCATGCCACTGTCGTAAAGACCGAGCACTCCTGTCCAGACCGTATCGCTGCGGGTCTGGCCGAGCAGGCTGAGATTCATGATCGGCAGGAAGTTGGCTGGGATATAGAGGAATAGCGCCGTCAGAACCAGCGCGAAGCAACGGCGTTTCCATTGATGGCGATGCGCGGCCAGCTCGAAACCGCAGCGCGGACAATTGGCTTTCTCGCCCGGTCCCAGGGGTTCCCGGCGCATCAACAGATCACACTCATGGCAAGCAACCAGTTCTTCCAAGGGAAGATCCTGCAGGCCACGGACATCGGTATCGGACATGAATGAGCTCGGCTGGATTTGTCGGCTATTGTAGACGAGCGCACAGTGCAAATCGCGTCTCCCATGCCCTCGGAAGTACGCCGCCCGGCAGCTCTCGAAGTTTTTCGATTATCGTCCGCAGCGCTGCTGGCTTGCCACTTTTCCGCGCGCAAAAGCAAAACCCCCGGTCATTGCTGACCA
>NZ_KV811241.1:0-295 GCF_001813025.1 Pseudomonas sp. HMSC066A08 | reverse complement strand
TTCCGTAAGGCACGCAAGGCCGCAAAACTAAGCCAGCGCGCAGTCAAGGATAAGACGGGGTTCGCACAGTCATGGATCAGCGAGGTAGAAACAGGAAAGTCACCGCTCAACATCGACAACATGGCCGAACTGGCCAAGTGTGTCGGTGTGCCGCTGTGGCAGCTTCTCGTTCCTCCGTCGTAACCCTGCAACACTCGTCCCCTTTCAGTCTCCGTTCTGCCAAGAAGACCCCGCAAACTTGTGGGGTCTTCGTCTTTCAGGCTTGCCAAATCGCTTGCGCGATTGATAGCCTATA
>NZ_KV811240.1:0-254 GCF_001813025.1 Pseudomonas sp. HMSC066A08 | reverse complement strand
ATAACATTATTGATTTCCTTGCATTACAGCTTGTCGCCCTTTTAATAGCGCTTTTTCCGCTGAGCCTTTTGCCAGTGTCATATATTTAAAAAACAGCACATCAAAAGCGACCATTTGCAATACTTGCGGTGTGAACACCCCCAATTGTGAATGTTGCTCATCATAAAAATAAGGTAATGTGTAATTCGCTAAGCGCGTAGCTTCATCTTGCCCAAAACGTGTTAAAGCCACTGTGATACAGCCTTCTTGTTTTG
>NZ_KV811239.1:0-238 GCF_001813025.1 Pseudomonas sp. HMSC066A08 | reverse complement strand
GCTGAAGGAGTGTTCATGAAGCGCAAGAAATACAGTCCGGAATTCAAACGGGAAGCCATCGAGTTGGTTCTTCGTTCAGGGGCGAGCTGTCGACAAGTGGCTCTGGAGATTGGTGTGGCTCCGAACCTGCTCACACGCTGGGTTCGAGAGGCACAGCCAGGTACAGAAAAGGCATTTCCCGGAACAGGTAGCCCGCGAGATGAGGAGCTGGCCAGGCTCAAGCGTGAGTTGGCCCGAG
>NZ_KV811238.1:0-23680 GCF_001813025.1 Pseudomonas sp. HMSC066A08 | reverse complement strand
CACCGAGGCCCGGCGGCGGATAACCGCGAGCGGTTGCGCCCTACGTGATGTCGCCCGCCTGGGTAGTTTCACCCCGCATCCGCGTGACTGACCAACCCCTTCAGCAGCACCGCGGCGGTGGCCAGTGCAGCCGGCAGCACCAGGGCGGTCAGCACCTGTTCGAAGTTCCAGCCCAGGCCCAGCAGGGTGGCGCCGATCCAGGCGCCGAGGATGGCGCCGAAGCGGCCGATACCGAGCATCCAGGAGACCCCTGTGGCACGCCCCTGGGTCGGATAGAAGCGCGCCGCCAGCGACGGCATCGCCGACTGCGCGCCGTTGATGCACATGCCGGCCAGCAGCACCAGGGTCGCCAGCAGGGTGACCTGGCCGAGGCTCTGGCCGACGCACCAGGCGAACACCCCCGCGAGCAGGTAGAACAGGCCGATCACCTTGTGCGGATTGAAGCGATCCATCGCCCAGCCCACCGCTACGGCGCTGAGCACCCCGCCGAACTGGAACAGCGCGCCGATGAACGCCGCCTGCTCCAGGCTCGCGCCGCTGTCGCGCATCAGGGTCGGCAGCCAGCTGGTGAGCAGGTAGACGATCACCAGGCCCATGAAGTAGGTCAGCCAGAGCAGCAGGGTGCCGGCGCTGTAGGTACCGGAAAAGATCACCGCGAACACGTTGCGGGCCTGCACCGTCTGCTGCTCGGGTACGTGGAAACTCCGTGCCAGCGCCACCTGCGCCGGGGCGATGGGGGCGAGCACCTGGCGTACCCGCTCGCTGCCGCGGTTGCGCACCACCAGGTAGCGTGCCGATTCCGGCAGGCGGAACAGCAGGACTACCGCCAGGAGCAGCGGCAGCAGGCCGCCGAGCAGCAGCAGGCTGTGCCAGCCGAACAGCGGGATCAGCTTCGCCGAGACGAATCCGCCGCAGGCCATGCCCAGGTTGAAGCCGCAGAACATGCTGGTCACCAGCAGCGACTTGAGGCGCTCGGGGGTGTATTCGGAAAGCAGGGTGGTGGCGTTGGGCATCGCTGCGCCGAGGCCGAGGCCGGTGAGGAAGCGCAGCGCCAGCAGTTGCTCGACGTTGGTGCTGTAGGCCGAGGCCAGGCTGAACAGGCCGAAGAGGAAGACCGCCGCGACCAATACCAGCTTGCGTCCGTAGCGGTCGGCCAGCGGTCCGGAGCCGAGGGCGCCGAAGACCATGCCGATCAGCGCGGCGCTCATTACCGGACCGAGGCTGGCGCGGTCGATGCCCCAGTCCTGGGTCAGCGCCGGAGCGATGAAGCCCATCGCGGCGGTGTCGAGGCCATCGAGGAAGACGATCAGGAAGCACAGCAGGACGATCCGCCATTGGTAGAGCGAAAGCGGCTGGGCATTGATGAAGGCTTGCACGTCGAGTCGTTCGACGGCGGGCAGGCTGGGGCTGTTCATGGGACGGGTTCCGCGGCGAGAGTGAGGGCGTGGGACGAGGGTCGGACGCGTGGCTCAGGTGCAGGCGGCGGAAGGCAAGGCGTGCTGCGGCATGTCGGGTTTCCCCTGTTGTTTTTGTAGCGGAGGCGCTGGGCCTGCCGGGGTGCAGACACACTACGGAGGGCCATGGGGAGTGGCAATCCGATAATCGTTTATCGGTTCGCTGATCGAACGGAACCCTGTGAAATCTCGACCTTCGCCAGGCTGTGAAAATCCGGAACCAGATTCTAGAATCCTGCCTTTCCTCGACTCAGGAACGCCCTTCCATGGCCGGTAGCCTCATCGAACGCGCCCTCGGCTTGCTCGAACTCCTCGCCAGCGATGCCCGCGGCCTGCCCCTGCAACAACTGGCGGACCGCCTGGATATCCCCAAGAGC
Organism: Pseudomonas sp. HMSC066A08; assembly: GCF_001813025.1. Taxonomy (NCBI): domain Bacteria; kingdom Pseudomonadati; phylum Pseudomonadota; class Gammaproteobacteria; order Pseudomonadales; family Pseudomonadaceae; genus Pseudomonas; species Pseudomonas sp. HMSC066A08. The sequence goes on along the minus strand of NZ_KV811238.1, from coordinate 21,849 downwards.
GCCGCGCACCGCATGCTCGCCGAGCTGATCCGGCTCGGCTACGTGCGCCAGGACGACGACACCAGCCGCTACCGCCTCAGCACCCGCCTGGCGGCGCTGGGCTTCCGCTTCCTCGCTTCCAGCGGGGTGGTCGACCTGGTCCAGCCGGTGCTCGACGGGCTCGCACGCGAGACCGGCGAACTGGTGCGCCTGGGGGTGATCGAAGGCGATCGCCAGACCTGGATCGCCAAGTCCCAGGGCGCCACCTCCGGGCTACGCTACGATCCCGACATGGGGCGCGAGGCGCCGCTGTTCTACACCGCGTCCGGGCACGCCTGGCTGGCCAGCCTGAGCGACAAGGCGGCGCTGGCGCTGGTGGAGCGCCAGGGCGTAGGGGCGGCGCGGGATTTCGGTCCCAACGCGCCGCGCTCCAGGAGCGAGCTGCTGCGTTACCTGAAGCGCGCCCGCGAGCACGGCTATGCCTGGCAGATCGAATGTTCGGCGCCGGGCATGGCGGCGATGGCCGCACTGGTGCGCCACCCCGAGGACGGACGGGCTCTCGGCGTGCTCAGCGTGGCCGGGCCGAGCGCACGCTTCGGCGAGGCGCGCATGCACGAACTGGCGCCCCTGCTCCTGGCCGCGGCACAGGATCTGTCCCACGCCAGCCAGGCGTCCGAGCTGTTCCGCTGAGCCATCCGGCCCGGCCCCAGTCCTTTCCCGACATCGGCGTTCGAATAGCGAACGCTTTCTTGCCTGCCACGGAGCCCGCATGCGGCGGGCCTTTCCGCACTTCCATGAACATCCTGGCGGCGCTGCCGTCTCGAAGCGCTCTTGCGCGGGGCCAACTCCTCGTTCAAATAATCTCCTTCGTTAAATCTGGAACGACGTTCTGGAATATTGAGACGAACAAGAAGACAACGATTGGGGACCGCCTTGGACGCACCGCTTCGCATCGCCCTCATCGGCACCGGCAACATGGGCCGCCAGCATTACCATCGCTTGCAGCGAATCGCCGGTGCGCGCCTGTGTGCGGTGGCCGATCCCCAGGGCCAGGCGTTCGCCGCGGACGCCGGCGTGCCCTGGTTCGGCGATCATCGGAGGTTGCTGGAAAAAGCCCGGCCGCAAGCGGCGATCGTCGCCAATCCGAACAACCTGCATGTCGCCACCGCCCTCGACTGCCTCGCCGCCGGGGTGCCGCTGCTGCTGGAAAAACCGGTCGGCGTGCAGCTCGACGAAGTGAGCGAGCTGGTGGCCGCCTCCCGGCGATCTGGCGTTCCGCTGCTGGTCGGTCACCATCGTCGGCACAATCCGCTGGTCGTGCGGGCGCGCCAATTGATCGCCGAGGGCGCGCTCGGTCGGTTGCTGTCGGTCACCGCGCTCTGGCAGTTGAAGAAGCCCGACAGTTATTTCGAGGTGGCCTGGCGTCGCGAGCCCGGCGCGGGAATGTTGCTGACCAACCTGATCCATGACCTCGACCTGCTCCGCCACCTGTGCGGGGAAGTGCGGGAGGTGCAGGCGCTGGCCGGCAACGCTATCCGTGGCCTGCCCAACGAAGACAATGTCGCAGTGCTCCTGCGCTTCGCCAATGGCGCGCTGGGCAGCCTGACCGCTTGCGACGCTGCGGCGGCGCCCTGGAGCTGGGAGCTGGCAGCCGGGGAGAACCCGGTCTATCCGCGCCAGGCCGAGCAACCCTGCTACCTGCTGGCCGGCTCCGAGGGTGCCCTGAGCCTTCCCCAGCTCCGCCGCTGGCGCTACGCCGAGGCCCGGCAGGGCTGGCACGACCCGCTGGCGGCCAGTGTGGAGGCCGTGGCGGCAGGCGACCCCCTGCAACGCCAGCTAGAGCACTTCGTCCGGGTCGTGCGGAGCGAGGAAGCGCCATTGATGGATGCCACCGACGCCGCTCGCACCCTGGCGCTGGTCGAGGCGGTTCGCGAGGCCGCGCGCAGTGGCCGGGCCTGCGCGCCGGCCAGTTTCTGAATCGCGGACGATGAGGTAGTGCATGGAATCGAGGATTCTTTCCCTGGCGGCGCTCACCGTGCTCGAGCTGTCGCCCCCGGACATGGTCGAGGCTGCCGCCCGCGCCGGCTACAGTCATGTCGGCCTGCGCCTGGTGCCGGCCACCGTGGAAGAGCACCACTATCCGCTGCTGGCCGATGCCGGCCTGCGTCGGCGGACCCTGGCGCGGCTGCGCGACAGCGGAGTGCGCACGCTGGACGTGGAGATCCTGCGCCTGCGTCCGAACACCCGCGTCGGCGAGTTCGCCGCGGTGCTGGAGGTCGGCGCCGAGTTCGGCGCGCGCTATGTGCTGGTGGCCGGCAACGATGACAACGAGCGGCGCAGCGCAGACAATTTCGCCGCGTTGTGCGACCTGGCGCGGCCGCTCGGCCTCGATCCGCACCTGGAGTTCATGCCCTGGACCGGTATCCGCGACCTGCGGCAGGCTGCGCGGGTGGTCGAGGCGGCGGCGCGGGACAACGCCGGCCTGTTGCTGGATGCCTTCCATTTCGACCGATCGGCCAGCAGCCTGGAAGACCTGCGGGCGATCCCGCCTGCGCGCCTGGGCTACGCGCAACTGTGCGATGTCGTCGGACCGCGTCCGACGTCGATGGACGAAATCCTCCGCCAGGCTCGCGAGGAACGGCGTTTCCCTGGCGATGGCGGGCTCGATCTGCTGGCGCTGCTGCGCGCCTTGCCGGAGAACCTGCCGCTGAGCCTGGAGGTGCCCGCACTGGATCTGCTCGCGCGCGGCGTGGGTGGCGCGGAGCGGGCGCGGCTGGCGATCGAGCGGACCCGGGCGTTGCTCGCCTGCCTGTAGCGCCAACGCGCAGGAAGGTTGCCCGTTTGCATGATGGAACGGGGTTCTATAGTTTCCAAACGTTGAAGCCGACCGTTTCTTCCCTCGATGGCGGGTACTGTCAGAATAAATAGCCTGCTATCGATCTGCCCTGCTGCCCGGACCCTCCGATGAACGCATCCACCTCCCCGCTGCCCGGCAGCGACCAGACCCTGCGCGGCATCCTGCTGATCTGTGCCGCGGTGTTCCTGTTCGCCAGCCACGACGGGTTGTCGAAGTTCCTTTCCGGTTTCTACCCGATCGTCATGGTGGTCTGGGCCCGCTACCTGGTGCACACCCTGCTGATGGTCGCCGTGTTCGTGCCGCGCAACGGCCTCGCAGTGATCCGCACCCGCCGTCCGTTCATGCAGTTGGCGCGGGCGCTGTGCCTGATCGGCACCAGCCTGTTCTTCACCACCGGCCTGCGCTACCTGCCCTTGGCCGAGGCGACCGCGGTGAACTTCCTGGCGCCGCTTCTGGTGACCGCGTTATCCGTGCCGCTGCTGAAGGAGAAGGTCAGCCTCGGCCAATGGCTGGCGGTGCTCACCGGCTTCCTTGGCGTGCTCTTCATCGTGCGTCCCGGTGGCGCGCTGTTCACCCCTGCGGCGTTGTTCCCGCTCGGCTCGGCGCTGTGCTTCGGGCTCTACCAGTTGCTCACGCGGATGCTCGCCAACAGCGACAGCCCGACCACCAGCAACTTCCTCGCCGGCATCTTCAACACGCTCATCATGAGCCTGCTGGTGCCGTTCTTCTGGCAGGCCCCAAGTCTTCTCCACGGCCTGATGATGATCGCCCTGGGCGGTTGCGGCATGGGCGGCCACCTGCTGCTGACCCAGGCCTTCCGCCATGCGCCGCCGGCGACCCTGGCGCCGTTCAGCTATGGCCAGATCATCTTCGCCGGCCTGCTCGGCCTGCTGGTGTTCGGCCATGTGCCGGACGCCTGGGCGCTGTTCGGCATCCTCGTCATCTGCGCCAGCGGCCTGGTGGTCGCCTGGCGCCGTGGCCGCTGAACGCAACGGGGTCGGCGCGTAGGCTTCACAACAGGCTCAGCGGATAGCTGACGATCAACCGGTTCTCGTCGAAGCGGGTATTGCTGCCCCAGTCGCGGCGCTGGCTGGAGTTGCGCCAGCGGACGTTGAGACGCTTGAAGGCGCCGCTCTGCAGCGTGTAACCCAGCTCGCTCTCGCGTCCCCATTCGCTGCCGTCGTCGGTGACTCCGGCCAGGCGCACATGGTCGCCATGCAGGTAGCGGGTCATGAAGGTCAGGCCGGGCAGGCCGAGGCCAACGAAGTCGAAGTCGTAGCGCAGTTGCCAGGAGCGCTCGCCGGGATTGTCGTAGCTGGCGTTGTAGCTGTCGTTGGCCAGGGTTCCGCCGCTGGTGCCGTTGACCCGCATCCAGCCGTCGTCGCCACTGACCTTCTGCAGGCCGAGATAGAGGGTATGCAGCCCGTGGCGCGCGGAGAACAGCGCGGAAACGGTGCGGTTATCGAGCTTGCCGGCGCGCGCGCTGCCAGCGTCGCGGCCACGGAACCCGCCGAGGTTGGCGCCCAGCAGCCAGTCGCCGAGCGGCTGGCTGTGTTGCAGTTGCAGGTACTGTTGGCGGTAGATGTCTTTCAGCTCGGCGTTCCACAGGCCGAGCAGGCTGCGTTCGCCATTGAAGCGATATTCGCCGCCGGCGAAATCGAAGCGGTCGGAAGTGGCGGCAGGCCGGCCGAACAGCGACATGTCCTGCATGCTTGCGTCGTTGCGCGGGCTGTTGCCGCGGAACTGGCCGGCGTAGAGGGTCAGGCCGGCGATCTCGTTGGCGCTGAGCTGGCCGCCGCGGAAGGTCTGCGGCAGCGAGCGGCCATCGTCGGAGCGGAGGATCGGCAGCACCGGCATCCATTCGCCGATCTTCAGTTCGCTGTTCGACACGCGCAGCTTGCCGGCCACCGCCAGGCGCCCGAAGTCGTCGGCCGGGCGGCCGTCGTCGTGGGTCGGCAGCAGTTGGGTGCCGGCCGTTCCCTTGCCGCCATCCAGCTTCAGGCTGTAGAGACCGAGGACATCGAGGCCGAAGCCGACTCTGCCCTGGGTGAAGCCGGAGCGGGCGTCGAGGATGAAGCTCTGCGTCCACTCCTCGGCCTTGCCCTGGCTGGCATCGCCGACGAAGTTGCGGTGCAGGTGGAAATTGCGCGCGGTGAGGCTGGCCTTGGCATCTTCGAGGAAACCTTGCCCGGCGTGGACGTGCCCGGCATGGACTGGCAGGCCCGCGCCCAGGCAGAGGGAAGCGCAGAGCGCGCGGACGTGGCTCGGGTGCGACATGGGAGTGTCCCTTCGTTCTTGTTCTCTAGGCAGGGAGGCGCCCGGCGAGCGCCGGGCGCTTGGACTCAGGCTTCGATCCGGCGCGGAGCCATGAAGTACAGCCAGGTCAGGGCGATGAAGTACATCGCCGGGATCATGGTGAAAAGCACCGCGTAGTTGTTGTTCGTCGCGGTCAGTACGCCGCCGACGATCTGGGTCATGAACATCCCGCCCAGCGCCGCGCACATGCCGCCGAAGCCGAACACCGTGCTCATCAGGTGCTTGGGCGTGTAGTCCATCACCAGGCTCCAGATGTTCGCCGTCCACGCCTGGTGCGCGCCGACCGCCAGGGCGATGGCCAGCACGGCGATCCACAGGCCGCTGGCGTTGGCGGCGAACACCACGCCGACGATGGTGCTGGCGAACAGCAGCATCGACAGCAGGCGCGCGCGGATCGCCGGCATGCCGCGGCCGATCAGCCAGGACGAAAGGATGCCGCCGCCGACGCTGCCGAAGTCGGCGGTCAACCAGATCAGGATCAGCGGGATGCCCATCTGCGTCACGCTGATGCCCAGGCCGTACTGCTGGTTGAGGAACGGCGGCAGCCAGTAGAGGTAGAACCAGAACACCGGCGCGGTGATCGAATAGGCCAGGGCGAAGGCCCAGGTGCCGCGGCGACGGAGAATCTGCGAGAAGGGCACGCGGGTGGCGGGAGGCTCCTCCTGCTGCTGGATGTATTCCAGCTCGCTCTGCTTCACCCGCGGATGCTCCTCGGGGTTGTAGTAGTTGCGCCACCAGAACACCAGCCAGACCAGGCCCAGCGCCGACATGCAGAGGAACGCCGCCTGCCAGCCCCAGACGCTGAGGATCAACGGCAACAGGGCCGGGGTGACCATCGCGCCGACATTGGTGCCGGCGTTGAAGATGCCGGTGGCCACCGCCCGTTCCCCGGCGGGGAACCACAGGCGGGTGGTCTTCACGCAGGCCGGGTAGTTGGCCGCCTCGGTCAGGCCGAGGATGAAGCGACAGACCATGAAGCCCGCCGCCGAGGTCGCCAGGCCGTGGGCGCCGGTGGCCAGGCTCCAGAGCAGCACGGCGAGGAAGAACGCGCGCTTGACCCCGACCTTGTCGATGAAGCGGCCCTGGAGGATGAAGCCGATGGCGTAGCCGACCTGGAACCAGAAGTTGATGTTGGCGTAGTCCATTGCCGTCCAGCTCATCTTCTCGGCAAGGATCGGCTGCATCACGCCGAGGGCGGCGCGATCGATGTAGTTCAGGGTGGTGGCGAAGAACACCAGGGCGAGCATGCCCCAGCGCGTCCGGCCGACGGCGAAGGCGTTGCGGATCCTGCCGCCGCGGGATTCCCGCGGGGCGTCGGCGGCGAGCAGTCGAGAGCTGGAAGAGTGGATCATTGACGGGGCCATCCTTTCGGCGGCCGGGGCCTGGGCGCCCGGCCTGGATTTGTCGTTCTGGGTTGCACGCGGGCGGGCCAGGGGCCGCGCCGGTGTCAGCGGGCCAGGGGCGGTCGGGCCGGACGAGCGGCCAGCGGACGGGACGGAGGGCGGACGGAGAGGTCGGCGATGGACATGAGCGGGTACCCGATTCTTGAAATTGTTATGTCGCGTGGGTTGCGCAGGTGCCCGGAAAGAAGCGCGGAGCGCTTCCGGCAGATCGGGACGGCCTGCACGGGTGGCAGCGATGGTGCGCGATTGGTCGAAAAAGCGTCAATTCGATAATCGTGCTTCCGTTCGATATTCGAACGGAATACTAACCGGTTCGTACATTTTGCGTTGCCCGTCAGTTGGCGCAAACCAATAATCGGCTTGCCGGGCGAGCGGTCTCAGCGACCCGAAGTGGCTTCCCGGCGCATCCCGCGCGGGCTATCCGCGCCTCCGCCGTTCCGCCGCCGGCCCTCGCGCGGCGCCAGGCGCCGTAGGGCGCATTGAGGAGTCGAAGCATGCAGCGTTCGATCGCCACCGTATCCCTGAGCGGCACCCTGCCGGAAAAGCTCGAGGCCATCGCCGCCGCCGGTTTCGACGGGGTGGAAATCTTCGAGAACGACCTGCTTCATTACGACGGCAGCCCGCGCGACGTACGCCGGCTGTGTGCCGACCTGGGCCTGGAGATCCTGCTGTTCCAGCCGTTCCGCGACTTCGAGGGCTGCCGCCGGGAACGCCTGGGGCGAAACCTGGAGCGTGCCGAACGCAAGTTCGACCTGATGCAGGAACTCGGCACCGACCTGGTGCTGGTGTGCAGCAACGTCGCTGCCGATGCCCTCGGCGAACCGGCGCTGCTGGCCGATGACCTCCGGCTGCTGGCCGAGCGCGCCGCCGTCCGCGGCCTGCGCATCGGCTACGAGGCGCTGGCCTGGGGGCGCCAGGTGAACACCTGGGAGCAGGCCTGGGACCTGGTGCGGCGGGCCGACCAGGCGAACCTCGGGCTGATCCTCGACAGCTTCCATACCCTTTCGCTGGACGGCGATCCCCGCGGCATCGCCGATCTTCCGGGGGAAAAGATCTTCTTCGTGCAGATGGCCGACGCGCCCTTGCTGGCAATGGACGTGCTGGAGTGGAGCCGCCACTTCCGCTGCTTCCCGGGTCAGGGCGGCTTCGACCTGGCAGGCTTCCTCGCGCCGGTCGTCGCGTCCGGCTATCGCGGTCCGCTGTCGCTGGAGGTCTTCAACGACGGCTTCCGCGCCGCGCCGACCCGCGCCAACGCCGTCGACGGCCTGCGCTCGCTGCTCTACCTCGAGGAGAAGGCCCGCGAGCGCCTGCAACGCCAGACGCCGCACGTGGCGGTGGACGAGCTGTTCGCGCCGCCGCCGGCGAGCATTTGCGACGGCATCGAGTTCCTCGAGTTCGCCGTCGACGAGACGCTCGGCGCGCGCCTTGGCCAGTGGTTGCAGCGACTGGGCTTCGCCAGGGCCGGCGAGCACCGTTCGAAGAACGTCAGCCTGTTGCGTCAGGGCGGCATCAACCTGGTACTGAACGCCGAACCCTATTCCTTCGCCCACGGTTTCTTCGAGGCCCACGGACCGTCCTTGTGCGCCACTGCGCTGCGCGTGCGTGACGCCGACCAGGCCCTGGAGCGCGCTCGTGCGTACGGAGGCCAGCCGTATCGCGGACTGCTCGGCCCCAACGAGCGGGAAATCCCGGCGGTACGCGCCCTCGACGGCAGCCTGTTGTATCTGGTCGAGCGACACGCCGAGGGCCGCAGCATCTACGACAGCGACTTCGTGACGAACGACGCCGATACCTCCGGCCTCGGCCTGCGGTGCGTCGACCACGTGGCCCTGGCGCTGCCCGCCGAAGGCCTGGACAGCTGGGTGCTGTTCTACAAGAGCCTGTTCGACTTCGGCGCCGATGACGAGGTGGTGTTGCCCGACCCCTATGGCCTGGTCACCAGCCGCGCCGTGCGTAGCCCCTGCGGCAGCGTGCGTCTGCCGCTGAACATTTCCGAGGACCGCAACACCGCCATCGCCCGTTCGCTGTCCAGCTATCGCGGCTCCGGCGTGCACCACATCGCCTTCGATTGCGCCGACATCTTCGCCGCCGTGGCCCAGGCCAAGGAGGCCGGGGTCGCACTGCTGGAAATCCCGCTGAACTATTACGACGACCTCGCAGCGCGCTTCGACTTCGACGACGAGTTCCTCAGCGAACTGGCCTACTACAACATCCTCTACGACCGCGACGCCCAGGGCGGCGAGCTGTTCCATGTATTCACCGAGCCGTTCGAGGAGCGCTTCTTCTTCGAGATTCTCCAGCGCCGCCACGGCTACGCCGGTTACGGCGCGGCCAACGTGCCGGTGCGCCTGGCGGCGATGGCGCAAGCGCGGCGGGGTGTGCGCCGGGTCAAGCTATGAGAATTGTCGGGGCTCCGGCTGGTGCTCTTCCTACAGCCGGGCGGGCCCCGCATAATCGGCCGCAATTCCCGCCGGCCACGAGTGAGTCACCGATGTCCAAGCCTGATCCCGCCGTCGTGGAGGAATCCGCTCCGCGCGGCAAGGGACGCAAGAACAATCCCGAGAAGACCCGCCAGGACATCCTCCGCGCCGCCATCGACGAGTTCGTCGCCCAGGGCCTCTCGGGTGCGCGGGTCGACGCCATCGCCGAGCGCACGCATACCTCGAAGCGGATGATCTATTACTACTTCGGCAGCAAGGAGCAGCTCTACCAGGCCGTGCTGGAGAAGCTCTACAGCGACATCCGCGGTATCGAGGGCACCCTGCGGCTGGGCGCGCTGCCGCCGGCCAAGGCGATGGAGAAGCTGGTGGAGTTCAGCTTCGACTACCACGACCGGCACGTGGATTTCGTGCGCATCATCAGCATCGAGAACATCCACAAGGGCGAGCACATCGCCAGCAGCGAGCTGGTGCAGAGCGTCAACAGTTCGATCGTCCAGAGCATCGCCGAGATTCTCCGCCGCGGCGAAGCGGAAGGGGTGTTCCGCGCCGGGCTGGAGGCGCTCGACGTGCACATGCTGATCAGTTCGTTCTGCTTCTACCGGGTGTCCAATCGCTACACCGTGTCGCGGATCTTCCGCACCGACCTGCACGACGCCGAGGTTCGCCAGCGGCACCGGCGGATGATCGGCGAGGCGGTATTGCGCTACATCCGTGCCTGACTGCCGTCCCCTCTCCCCTTGGCGGGAGAGGGGCGCCGCTCAGTCGCCCAGGCTGGCGAAGTGCGCCTGCATGCGCGCCGCGTCAGGCGCTACTCCGCTGAACAGTTCGAATGCCTTCACCGCCTGGAACACCGCCATGGTGCCGCCGTCCAGTGTGCGGCAGCCGAGGGCGCGGGCCTGGCGCAGCAGCTCGGTTTCCAGCGGAAAGTAGATCACCTCGGCGACCCACAGGTCGGCGCGCAACAGTTCTGCCGGCACCGGCATGCCGGGTAGCTTGGCCATGCCCACCGGGGTGGTGTTGACCAATCCCTGGGCGTCGCCCAGGGCGCCGGCCAGGTCGCTGCCGGCGAGCGCTCGTGGCGCGCCGAAGTGCTGGTTGAGGTTGTCCGCGAGGGCCTGGGCCCGCGCCGGGTCGACGTCGAACAGCACGAGCCGCTCGACGCCCTCGGCGAGCAGCGCATGGGCCACTGCCGCGCCGGCGCCGCCCGCGCCCATCTGCACCACGCGCTGGCGCGGCGCGCCGGCCAGGCCGCGCCGAAAGCCCTCGGCGAAGCCCAGGCAGTCGGTGTTGTGGCCGATGCGCCGGCCATCGCGCAGCACCACGGTGTTCACCGCGCCGATGCCGCGCGCCTCGGCGGAGAGGTCGTCGAGCAGGGGGATGATCGCCTGCTTGCAGGGAAAGGTGACGTTCAGCCCGGTGAAGCCGAGGTCGCTGGCGGCGGCGAGCAGGAATTCCAGGTCGTCCGCCGACTTGCCCAGCGGGTCGAGATCGATCAGCCGGTACAGATAGCGGATGCCCTGGGCGTCGCCTTCGCGCTCGTGCAGGGCCGGGGTCCGCGACGCCTGGATGCCGGCACCGATCAGGCCGGCGAGAACCGATCGCGGCGCGCTCATGCGGCAGCCTCGAAACGCTCGGCGAAATGTTCCAGGGCCAGGCGGTAGCCGAGGCTGCCGAATCCGCAGATCACTCCCAGCGCCACCGGCGAGACGTAGGAGTGGTGGCGGAACGCTTCGCGCTGGTGGACGTTGGACAGGTGCACTTCGACCACCGGCAGCTCCACCGCGACCAGGGCGTCGCGCAGCGCCACCGAGGTGTGGGTCCAGGCGGCGGGGTTGATGACGATGCCGGCGACCCGGCCGCGGGCCTGGTGGATCCAGTCGAGCAGTTGGCCTTCCTGGTTGGTCTGGCGGAAGTCCACGGCGAAGCCGCGCGTCTCGGCGAAGGCCGCGCATTCGTCGGCGATTTCGCCCAGGGTCTGCCGGCCATAGGTCTGTGGCTCGCGGGTGCCGAGCAGATTCAGGTTGGGGCCGTTCAGGACCAGTACCGTGCGCGTCATGGCGCAGCCTCCACAGCAATGATGTCATCGATGCCGGGAAAATGTACCGAACGGTTACTTTTGTAAACCGGACGCCGTCGCCGACGGGACGAAAGCGTTCGATTATCGGCGTCCGCTCACTCGCCTGCCGCCGGTTGCGTCGCGCCGCGGCCGCGCAGGGTCATGTCGGGCAGTGCCGAGGCCACCGCCAGGCCGAGCAGCGCCACCGCCGCGTTGATCAGGAAGAGCACCTTGAAGGCATCCGCGAGGACATGCTGGAGGATCACCCGGGCCGGCCCGCTGGCGGCGTCCAGGCTGCTCAGCAGGGCGCTCTCGGAAAAGCCCTGGTCGAGCCCGCCGCCGATCCGCAGGTGCTTGAGCAGGGCCAACAGGATCGCCGACATCAGCGCCACCCCGACCGCCCCGCCGAGGGAGCGGAACAGTGTCGCGTTGCTGGTGGCGACGCCGATGTGGCGTTGCTCCACGGCGTTCTGCGCGGCCACCAGGCTGGTCGGGAACTGGGTACCGATGGCGATCCCGGTGAGCAGCATGCACAGCCCGGACAGCCAGTGGTCGCCGACCGGGGCCAGGGCCAGGCCGGCGATGCCGCAGGGCAGCAGGACGGCGCCGAGCAGGATCAGCGGCTTGTAGCGTCCCAGGCTGGTGGTCAGCCGCCCGCAGCAGTACGCGCCCAGCGGCAGGCCCATGACCAGCGGCAGCAGATGCAGCGCGGCGCTGTCGGCGCCGGCGCCGGTAACGCTCTGGTAGCGCAGCGGCACCAGCACGGTCAGCGAGATGGCCTGGAAGCTGGCGAAGAACGCAACCAGCCAACTGAGGGTGGCGGCGCGGACGGCGAACAGTTGCATCGGCACCAGAGGTTCGCGAAAGCGCCGCTCCTGGGCGACGAACAGCAGCAGGGCGAGCGCCGCCAGGGCGAACAGGCCGAGCAGCGCAGGGTCGCTCCAGGCTGCGCCCTGGCCGATCTGGGTGATGGCCAGGAGCAGCGCGGTGAGACCCACCACCATCAGCACGATGCCCAGGTAGTCGATCACCGGTTGCCGGCGCGGCACCGGCAGGCCGACCAGGGTTCGCCGCGAGATGGCCAGCGCGAGAAGGCCGATCGGCAGGTTGATCCAGAACACCCAGCGCCACGACAGGTACTCGGTGAGCAGGCCGCCGAGCACCGGACCGGCGACGCTGGCGATGGCGTACATGCTGCTGAAGTAACCCTGGTAGCGGCCGCGCTCGCGCGGCGGGACGATGTCGCCGATGATCGCCTGGCTCACCGCCATCAGCCCGCCCGCGCCGATCCCCTGCAGCACTCGCGCCAGCACCAGTTGGCCCATGCTCTGCGCGAGCCCGCAAAGCAGCGAGGCGGCGGTGAACACGACGATGGCGAAGAGCATCAGACGGCGTCGGCCATAGAGGTCGCCGAGCTTGCCGTAGATCGGCATCGATACGGTCATCGCCACCATGTAGGCCGAGATCACCCAGGCCAGCAGGTCGAGGTCGGCGAAGTCGGCCGAGATCGCCGGCAGGGAGACGGCGACGATGGTCTGGTCGAGGGCGCTGAGGAAGATCGACAGCATCAGGCCGGCGAGGACGGTACGGACGGCGGGCGGGTTCTGGGCGAGATCGGACAAGACGGCACCTGGGGCGGACGGAACGCGAAGGCAGCGGGCATCATACTGCGCCTGGGGTAGGACAGGTGCCGGGGAAAATCGATCCGTGGGTCGTCTTTCGTCGATATTCGCCTGCGCCAGCGTTGCGTCTCGCCTTGGGAAAGGTGCCCCGGCGTTGCGCCGGGGTGGCGCGGCCTACTCGATTTCCTCGTAGGGCAGGCCGACATAGTTCTCGGCGATGGTCGCCAGGCCCGCCTCGGAGCCCAGGTAGTACTCCAGTTCGGTCTGCTGGATGCGCTGGCTGAACGCGTCGGTGTCGGGGAAGCGATGCAGCACCGAAGTCATCCACCAGGAGAAGCGTTCGGCCTTCCAGATCCGCCGCAGGCAGATCGCCGAGTAGCGTTCCAGCAGTTCGCCGCGCCCTTCGCGGTAGGCCTTCAGCAGCAGCCGGTAGAGCGTACTGACGTCGCTGGCGGCCAGGTTCAGTCCCTTGGCGCCGGTAGGCGGCACGATGTGCGCGGCGTCGCCGGCGAGGAACAGCCGGCCATGTTGCATCGGCTCGACCACGAAGCTGCGCAGCGGCGCGATGCTCTTCTCCAGCGAAGGTCCGGTCACCAGTTTCTCCGCCACCTCGGACGGGAGGCGCGCCTTCAGTTCCGTCCAGAAGCGTTCGTCGGACCAGTCCTCGACCTTCTCCGACAATGGCACCTGCACGTAGTAGCGGCTGCGGGTGGCCGAACGCTGGCTGCACAGGGCGAAGCCGCGCGGATGGTTGGCGTAGATCAGTTCGTGGCTGACCGGCGGGGTGTCGGCGAGCAGGCCGAGCCAGCCGAACGGATAGACCCGCTCGAAGACCTTCAGCCGCTCCGCCGGGATCGATTGCCGCGAGATGCCGTGGAAGCCATCGCAGCCGGCGATGTAGTCGCAATCCAGGCGCAGCCGTTCGCCGTCGCGTTCGAAGGTCACGTAGGGGCGCTCACCTTGCAGGTCGTGCAGGCGCACCTCGGCGGCCTGGTAGACGGTAGTGGCGCCGCAGGCTTCGCGGGCTTCCATGAGGTCGCGGGTGACCTCGGTCTGGCCGTAGACCATCACCGTCTTGCCTCCGCTCAGGCGCTTCAGGTCGATGCGCCGGCGCTGCCCGGCGAAGGCGATCTCCACGCCTTCGTGGACCAGCCCGTCGCGCGCCATGCGCCGGTCGACGCCGGCCTCGCGCAGCAGGTCGACCATACCCTGCTCCAGCACGCCGGCACGGATGCGGCCGAGCACGTAGTCCGGGGTCTGGCGTTCGAGGATCACGTTGTCGATGCCGGCCTTGTGCAGCAACTGGCCGAGCAGGAGGCCGGACGGACCGGCGCCGATGATGGCGACTTGAGTCTTCATTGCGGATAGCCCTCTCGCTGTTATGGTTGGCCGGCGGCGCATGCGTCGGCGCTGATCTTGTCTGGAGGTGGCTGTATTTTTGTTTGCCGTGGAGAGCTATAGAAGGCAAATTGCCGATCTATTTCTGGACTTTTATAAACTCTGTTCGGCAATCGGCCATTTCGCTCGGAGGGCTCGATGACGGATTCCATCCGCGACGTCCCGGTGTTCAAGCTCTACGGCGCTCCCCTCGAATGGCCGACCCCGGACCTGCTGCACTGCGAGTCGATCCCCGCCCGCAGTCGTCTGCACGACTGGGAGATCAAGCCGCACCGGCACGCCGATCTCGCTCAGTTGCTCTACGTGCGCAAGGGCTGGGCGCAGCTCCAGGTCGAGGGCGAGCCGACTCGCGTCGAGCAGCCTTCCATCCAGTTCGTACCGCCGTTGTGCATCCATGGCTTCCAGTTCTCCGAGCGCATCGACGGCTACGTGCTGACGCTCGCCGCACCGTTGCTGGCGCGCCTGCAGGCGCACCTCGGCGCGCAGCGCCAGGCGCTGGAGGCGCCGGGGTTGTACCCGGTGGGCGCGGACCGGCGCTATATCGATACGCTGTTCGACGCCATAGACGGTGAGTACGCTGGCGCAGCGCCGGCGCGCGAGCTGTTGTTGCAGTCGCTGATCGGCGTGCTGGCGGTGTGGCTGGGGCGGCAGGTGATGGTCCGGCGGGCGGAGGCACGACCGGGTCGTGGTCAGGAATACCTATCGGCCTTTTCGCAACTGGTCGAGCGGCATTTTCGCGAGCACCTGGGAATCGACGAGTACGCGCGTCGCCTGGGCATCTCGCCGGCACACCTGAACGGCGTGGCGCGCCGCCTCAGCGGGCAGACCGCACTGGGCATCGTGCACCAGCGCCTGCTGCTGGAGGCCAAGCGCGACCTGGTCTACACGGCGATGACGGTGAACGAGATCGCCGACCGCCTCGGCTTCAGCGAGCCGGCCTACTTCACCCGTTTCTTCAAGCGCCTGAGCGGCGTCTCGCCGAGCACTTTCCGCAAGGGCGACTAGTGTTCGCGGCGCAACTGGACGATCTCCAGCGCGCGTCCCTCGTCGTCGCGCGGGCGTCGGCCGCTCTCGACGAAGCCGCAGCGCGCGTAGAACCCCAGCGCCTCGCGGTTGGCGGCGTAGACCTCGACTTCCAGCGCGCCCTTCAGGGTTGCTGCGTGCTCCACCAGTTGCCGGCCGATCCCGCGGCCGTGGGCCGCCGGAGCGACGAAAAGGCCGCCGATGAAGGCATCGAGCAGGCCGATGAAGCCCAGCGGCGTATCGCCGTCCAGCGCCAGCCAGGTTTCCGAGGCATCCAGATAATGATCGCGAACCAGTGCCTTCTGCTTCTGCAACTCGCCTTCGCCGAGGAAACCGTGGCCGACGCGCGAGGCCTCCAGCCAGATGGCCAGGGTGGCATCGCGGTCGGCGGGAATGTAGCGGCGGATCTTCAGCGGAGAGGGCATGGCGGCGGCTCGCAACGGGAACAGCCGCGGATTATCGCGTGCGCCGGCGGGAAAAGGGCAGGTCCGGCATGTACGCTTCAGTCGCCGCGGATGTACTGTTCCAGTTGCTGGATCAGCTCGGCCTGCTCGGCGATCGCCGCCTTGACCAGGTCGCCGATGGACAGCAGGCCGAGCAACTGGCCGTCTTCCACGACCGGCAGGTGGCGCAGGTGACGATCGGTCATCAGGTTCATGCAGGTGTCGACGCTCTGCTTCGAGTCCACGCTGACCACCGGCGCGCTCATGATCGCGCTGATCGGCGTACCGATGGACGAACGGCCCTTGAGGACCATCTTGCGCGCATAGTCGCGCTCGCTGACCACCCCGACCACCTCGCCATGGTTCACCACCAGCAGCGCGCCGATGTTCTTTTCCGCCATCAGGCGCAGGGCGTCGAGCACCATCTCGTCCGCTCCGATGGTGTACACCTGCTGGTTCTGCTTGGCGTTCAACAGTTGTGCCACGGTTTTCATACGTGCCCCTCCGGAGCCGTTCTCACGTCCAGCAAGAATCGTAGACGGCGAGCGGATCGGCAAGCGGGGAAAACGGCATCGAACCGATTGAAAAACGTCATCATCGCTTTCCCGACGAAGGTAGGGCCCGCGCTATTGGTCTTTCCCTGCGGGGCTAGTGCAGCACCCGTGCGAGCCCTTCCGGCGACTGGCCGGTGACGTAGCAATGGCGGTGCCGGTCGAGGCTGAGCGGGTGGCCGGCGTCGGTCAGCAGCCTGGCGATGCCCTCGAGGTGTTCCTTGACGTTCACCTGGTATTCCTGCTCGGTCAACGGCACGACCCACAGCAGGTCGACCGGATGCGCCGACAGGGCGAAGCCGTCGAACAGGGAGGCATCCTCCTCCAGCGGCGCCGGGAGGAGAAGGAAGTGCCGCAGCAGGCTCTGCTCGTAGAGCGGGAAGCCGAACGCCACCGCATGTCCATGTCCCAGGGCGAGGCGCTCGTGGAATGGCAGGCCGGCGAGCCATTGCAGGTGGCGCAGGTCATCGCCGCCCAGTTCGTCGAGATAGCAGATCAGCTCGGCGGACCAGCGCGCCTTGCCCATGTAGGGCGCGAAATGCATCGGTGCCTGGCTCATCCCGGCGGTGATCACCACATGGTGCGGCCGCCGGGTGCTTTCCAGGCGATAAGCGAAGACCGCCATTTCCGGCGCCGCTAAGCAGTGTTTCCAGAAGTCCCGGCAATCCAGGGTCATGGCGGGCGCACAGCCGAAATGGGCGTCGTATTTCTCGCGCAGCCGGGCGATGTAGTCGTTCATCTTCGGTCCTCTGGACTTGGCGGGTGGGGCCGGACAGGGGGCGCCGGGGGGCGCGGCCGTTTCCATGCGAGGGCAGACCAGTGATGGCTGATCCTGGTTGCCGTTGGGTGACCAATGGAATGCGAACGGCGACTGCCGAGAAATCGGCTCGTTCCGAGAGAGGCGAGAGGCTTTCCTTCTTGGTGCGTAGGAAAGCACTGAGGGCAGCTGAG
The DNA here is from genome assembly GCF_001813025.1 of Pseudomonas sp. HMSC066A08. Lineage (NCBI taxonomy): Bacteria > Pseudomonadati > Pseudomonadota > Gammaproteobacteria > Pseudomonadales > Pseudomonadaceae > Pseudomonas > Pseudomonas sp. HMSC066A08. Next base: position 4,809 of record NZ_KV811238.1, on the reverse strand, counting down.
GGTATCTGTCGGGAACGGAAAAAAGCCCGTCGGGAACGGGCGAAGAGGGAAGCTTACCAGGGCAGCGGGAAGTGGCCTTCCGCGCGCAGGTAGTCAGGATCGAGGGGGGAACGGGTCGATCTTCTGCCGCTCGCTGCAACCCCGGCGTTCGCAGTCCCGCAGGCGCTGCAACGGCGAGCGGTCGTCGCGCTGGATGCGGATGCCTGTGGCCGGCGCGCCCTCGGAAAGGCTGTAGCTGCGGCCGGTCTCGCAACCGGGCAGGGGCGGGCAGAGGCAGAGGAGCAGGGTGGGGGGCGGGTGTCGTGGCATTGCGGGTCGAATGGGCTTGCGAAGGCCGTCCATGCTATCAATCGGCCAGCAAATAGGGGGCCGGATGGACAGTCCATGACCGGGATGAGAGTTGCTTCGCAAACCCGGAGATGCCCTCGAAAGGCTATTGCGTCACGCGGGAAAGCCCGTCGAAGGCCCGCAGCAACTTGCCCAGGGCGAGGGTCAGCGCCTCTTCTTCCGGGCCGGCGCCGAGACCCGCCAGCAGCCTTTCGTCGAGTCCTGCGACCTGTGCCAGGGCCTGCTCGAACACCGCCTGTGCCGCGGGACTGCGGCGCACCAGCACGGCGCGCCCGTCGTCCGGGTCCGGCAGGCGGCTGACCCAGCCGCGCCGCACCAGCCGTTCGACGGTCCGGCCCAGCGCGGTGCGGTCGGTCTGCGAATGCTCGATGAGCACGCTCATCGGCACGTCACCGTCGAAGGCGTGGATGATCCGCAACGCACGCCATTCATGCAGCCCCAGTTCGAGAGGGGCAAGCAGGGCGGTGAGTTGCCGTTCGCGCTGGCGGACGATCTCCGTCATCAGGTACAGCGGGCCTTGGGGCAGCCCCAGTGCGTTCGTCTCGGTCATTGGCCCGGTCACCTTCCTCGATCCTCTTTCGCCAGGGCGGGGATTGTAGCGCTCAGGCGTCGCCGAATCCGTAGTCGCTCCAGCGTTCTTCGACTCGCCTGCGCAACGCCGTCGGATAGGCGTGGCGGAACGACGCCGTAGCGGCACGCATTTGCCCGGCGAACTGTTCCGGGTACAGGCAGTTGATCACCAGCCGACCGCCGCTGCCTCGTGCCTTGTCCTCGGCATCGAGGTAGGGAACCATCGGGAAGTCTCGGACCTGCGGGAAGGCGAAATGGTCGTGCAGCGGATGCGCGCGGGTCGCCAGCGCCCATACCACCTGGTCGATCTCGGTGACGTCGATGTCGTTGCCGACCAGGATCAGCTTCGGCACCAGGTGTCCGGCATGCGAGCCGAAGACGGTCTCGGCGACCCGTGCGGCGAAGGCCGCGGCGTCGGTGCCCAGGGCCGCCAGGCGCTGCACGTCGATCGACAGCACGGCCCAGCAGGTCGCCGCTTCGTAGGAGCACCAGACCATGTCCACCGGCAGCCCGGCGTTCTGCGCCACGTCCAGCAGTTGCGCGGAAATCATGGTGCCCCAGATGGTGTGGTTTTCCTCCGGCGGCGTGCCGGCGACGCAGATCGGCAGGATCGGCTGGTCGCGGAAGCTCAGCGCATGGACGTGGAACAGCGGCTGCGGCTTGCCGGTGGGGAAGGAATAGCCGTGGTATTCGCCCATCGGGCCTTCCAGCGCGGTTTCGTCGAGGCTGATCTCGCCCTCCAGGACGATCTCGGCATTGGCCGGAACCCACAGGCCGTTGGTCTGCGTGCGCACCACCTCCACCGGCTCGCCGACCAGGGCGCCTACGTAGCCGGCTTCGCTGACCCCCTCCGGCAACGGCATGCCGGCCGCCGCGAGTGCCGCCGGCGGTGCGCCGAGGGCCATCGCCCAGGGCGTCGGCTTGCCCTGGCGGCGCCACTGCTCGCGGATGATGCCGATGTGCTGGGTGGCAATGGTCGGGCCCGCCAGGGTGTTGCGGTCCACCAGCATCAGCCGGCCCACCGACCAGCTGTCCCAGCTGCCGTCCGGCGTCTGTACCACGTGGAAACCGTAGGTGCCGAAATAGCGGCCGCCGTCCTGCTCATGGAGCAAGGGGACCGGGAAGCGGGTCAGGTCCACCTGCTCGCCGAGCCAGACGTTTTCCTGCACCGGCCCGCGCTCCAGCCGGCGCGGCGCGATCGGTTCCGCGCGCATCGCGGCGCGCAGCGTGGCCACGATGTCCCGCGGCCCGCTGTGTTCCGGCAGGCCGAAATGCAGCGCCAGGCGCGAATGGGTGCGGGCCCTGTCGGCGCGCAGGCCGGCCGGCGCGCCCAGTACCCGCGCGCCGGGCAGGCTGTCGCGGATGTTGTGGAACAGCGGGGCGGGTGCGCGGCGTTCGTAGACCCGGCGGGTGATGGCGCCGATCTCCAGGTCGGCGTCGACCTCGGTGTGCACGTCCACCAGGTCGCCCTGGCGGCGCAGGTGGTCGATGAAGTGGCGGAAATCCAGGGCACTGCGGTTCATCGAATCGTCACTCCATATAAGTGCGTGTGCATGCATCCTATTGAGTGATTCCAGGCGGGGTCAAGAAGTGCTGCGTTCCGCTTCGGGGATTCGTCGGGCCGTCGTGGCACGCGGCAAACCCCGCAGTGGCCGCTCAACGCACCATATAGTCCATCTGCCATGGCCGCGGAATCACCAGCGCCAGCAATGCGAGAAGAGCCGCCAGCGCTGCGCTCGCCGCCATCGCCGCGAGGCCCAGTTGCTGTTCCAGCAGGGCGCCGAGCACCGCGCCGACGCACATGCCGCTCCAGGGCACCAGTTGCACCCGCCAGCCGTTGCGCCGCTGGCCCAGCAGCCAGCGGCCGAGGCCGCGGCCGAAGCGGGAGAGGGCGCCGGTGACGTAGGTCAGGCCGATGGGCAGGCCGTTGACCTGCTCGACCACGGCGTTGAGCATGCCCATGGCGAGGATCGCGGCGACCAGCGCCGGTACGTTCCAGTCGAATGGCCAGACCGCCGACAACGCCAGCAGCATCGCGCAGCAGACCAGGATCGGCGCCGCCCGGCGCCCGCTGAAGCGCGCCAGTATCACTCCCAGCGCGTTGCCGACGACGAAACTGGCCAGGGCGACGCTCAGCCGCACCAGTCCGCCGAAGTCGCCCTCGCCCAGCGATACCGCCAGGCGCGTGGTGTTGCCGCTCATGAAGGAAACGAAGTCGCCAGTGGCGAGGAAACCGATGGCGTCGGTCATGCCTGCCAGTACCGACAGCCCGGCCACCAGGCCGAGCCCGACACGCCCGCGCGTCCGCCGCAAACGAAGGCGCCGCGCGCTGCTACCCACCATGCTGTCTGGAAGCATCCGGAGAAACCACCCGCAGGAAGAGAAAGTCCGCCCCAGTGCGGACTCCCGATCTTAAGGCTCTCTCCAGGGAAAAGGCCAGGAGCGAGGCGGAGCGTCTGGGGCCGAAGAACCTGGGTAATCGGCAATGACAGTGCGGGGCGGGGCCTCAGATATCGAATACCGGTACCTGGTTTCCACCCAGTACCTCGATCTTGTCGGTCCGGTAGACCACCATCGCCTTGCTGCAGGTCACCGTGGAACGACCCTCTCTGCTGGCATTGAGATATACCGTGCCCTTGCCGGCGTAGACCGCTCTCGCGTTGGCGGCGATGCGCAGCTCGAGGGCCGCTGCTTCTCCGTCCTCGTCCCCGGCGAAGTCGCACCCGTAGAGGGCGATGGCCAGTTCTTCGCCGAACAGTCCTAGAAGGGTCGTGCCAAAGGCCTGGGGCTCGACGAACTGCTTGCCCTGGACACGCCGGGCCATGACGTCCGCGGTGCTCTCGCCGTGGGGGTTGCCCAGCCAGAGTTGACCAGCCGTACCGTGGGTGGCGATGAGGATCGTATCGATGAAGTACTGTTCGCCGCTCTCCGCGGCAACCTTGCCTAGATCCCGAACCAACTGGGCGTAGTTGGTATCGGCCTTGATCGCGAAGGCCGGCTTGTAGAGCTTGTTCCGCGCGTAGGCGACGACCGCCTCCGCGAAGGCGCTGCCGGAGTCGCCTCTCCGAATCTCCTGCTGGAAGTCGTGGTAGATGACCAGGACCGCCCCTTTCCTGACCGGGCCGCTGAGCCCTCCCTTGACGATGTCGAGGGCGAAACGGAAATTGGCGCTGAGCACCTGGGACGCATCGGTAGGAAAGGTATCCGTATCGGTCAGCAGTTCTACTTCGGTACCGACCAGCACCTCCTTTCGTTCGTCGCCCTCCGCCCAGGGCGTGTCGTCCACATCCGTTCCGTAGATCCTTGCGTCCAGGTCGACCTCGACGAGCGTACTCACTGTGAAGGGCACCAGAAGCTCTTCCGGGCCGAGTCGATTCTTGACCACGGCGCCCTTGCCACGCTTGGCGATTTTCGTGACTACGCCATGCCATGAGCGCATCCTGTTGCTCCTGTGGGAGTCCTGGTAGGAACGGCATCCGAGCATGCAGAACTATAGACGTGAAATGGCCAGCCCCGAGGGATTATCCGCCGATCGCCCCTCCATCCGGCCCCGGCCTTGAGTGCCATTCCCGGCCGGACAGGATCGGTTGCTCTGGCCCCTGCGGCGAGGCGGGTCTGAAAGCAAAAAGCCCGCACAAGGCGGGCTTCTGGAAGATGGCGCATCCGGCGGGATTCGAACCCACGACCCCTCCTTCGGAGGGTAATGCGGTACAGGAATCTTGGTTGGTGGCAAGCGTTCAAAAATGCCTCTAAGTGCCGTCCCGCAAAGCTTTGGCCTTATCTAACTGCCTGCAGTTTATAGCTCTTAGCGATATCTAAGGGTGGTTATCTAGGGCACAAAAAACGAAATGGGGCCCTGGTCTGTCCCGGAACTGGTGGACAGGTAGTTAA
>NZ_KV811237.1:0-278 GCF_001813025.1 Pseudomonas sp. HMSC066A08 | reverse complement strand
AATCACAATGGTTAAAAATAAGAAAGTGGCTAATGCACCAGCACCTAACCATAGATAGCGATCAAAAAGGACTAAAATCGATCCAGCGAATAAAACAATGGCGCTGGCAAGATTAAAAAACCAATCAGGGTTTAATCCAGCTGCACGCATCTCAGCCAAACTATTCTCATAATCAAATACCTTGGCAAAGCCCGATGATAAAAATAACAATAGAATTAGCACTCTTGCGACAATCCATAATGTTTGGCTTTCAAGAATACGTGCAATTGAGTTAGGCA
>NZ_KV811236.1:0-262 GCF_001813025.1 Pseudomonas sp. HMSC066A08 | reverse complement strand
TAATGAATAAAAGTGATAAATAAGAAAAGAAATAATGGGCATTAAAAATGCAAAAAGCCCGCATAAGCGGGCTTTTCTAAATTTGGCTCCTCCAACTGGACTCGAACCAGTGACATACGGATTAACAGTCCGCCGTTCTACCGACTGAACTATGGAGGAACATCATTAAGTGGCGTGTATCATATAGTGGTAAAATTGAGATGTCAAAGGCCAATCGTAGATATTTGTTTAAATGGATAGATAAACAGCAAGTTGCATCAAT
>NZ_KV811235.1:0-214 GCF_001813025.1 Pseudomonas sp. HMSC066A08 | reverse complement strand
CAAGATGTTTGTCAATTCGCCAATGTATTAAAAAAACTAGGTATCAAAAAAGGCGATGTAGTGGCTATTTATATGCCAATGGTTCCTGAAGCGGCTGTTGCGATGTTAGCTTGTACTCGTATTGGGGCTATTCATTCTGTTATTTTTGGTGGTTTCTCACCAGAAGCAGTGGCAGGGCGCATTATTGACTCTAAAGCAAAATTAGTGATCACCG
>NZ_KV811234.1:0-651 GCF_001813025.1 Pseudomonas sp. HMSC066A08 | reverse complement strand
TTGGCTGCCGCGATCCGAATGCAGGATCACTGACCAGTCACCCTGGCGCTGCCAGATCGCCATTTCCACCGCTCGAATCACCATCTGCCGATCCTGACGGTGATGCATCGACCAACCGATCACCAGCTTGCTGTACAAGTCGAGCACCACGCATAGGAAGAGCTTGCCTTCTAGTGTGACTATTTCCGTGATGTCCGTGACCCACTTGCGCTCCGGTTCCTGCGCGGTGAAATCGCGCTCCAGCAGATTTTTCACGCCTGCTGGACGGCCGCTGGCGACTCTTCCAAAGCCACGCCTCTTCCGGCGTGGCCAGCCTTGAATTCGCTCAGTTGCCATCAGGCGAGCAACGCGGTTCAGGCTGACAGTTTCGCCCTCCTCGAGCAGATCCTCGCGCATACGTGGCGCTCCGATCACACCACGGCTGTCCTCGTGAATCTTCCGAATGCGCCTTACCAGGCGTGCATTCTCTTGAGCACGTGGGCTTGGATCACGATCCTGCCAGGCGTAATAGCCACTGGCAGAAACCCTCAAGCAACGGCACATCAGTCGTACCGGGTACTCGTTGCGGCAGCGCTGGATCACCGTGTACCGCTCGATGACTCCTTGGCAAAGTACGCTGCCGCGTCTCTTAAAAAATCACGTCCCTTGGTC
>NZ_KV811233.1:0-1047 GCF_001813025.1 Pseudomonas sp. HMSC066A08 | reverse complement strand
GCATTTCGGTCGTATAGCGGGCCAGTGTGGCAATGACCGTCTGCCTACCCCGGCCAATGGCCTTGTCGTACACGGTGCGGATGCACTGAATTTTGCGGCCCTGTTCACGTATCTGCATGGTAGCCCCCTTTCCGTATGGTGCGGATATCTCTTTATCCGCAGTAATGATAGCACACTATCCGCAGGCGGATAAAAAACAAGCATCACATTTCAGATAAAAATCTATCCGCATACAGCTATCGTAGCAGCAGCATATGCCGATAAACGCACTATCTGCACATGATGACGCAAAACTATCCGCATACCGATAGAAAGCTATCACGCTAAAGCATGATAAATAAGTATCCGCATACGGATGATCTTCTATCCTTTGTGCGGATGTTCCCTTATCGGTATAGATGATAATATGCTATCCGCATAGGTTTGCGCCCGGCCGCAGGCGGAAGATGCACCAAAGCAGATAACCACCCGGTCAACATGCGGATAAAAGATTATCCGAAATTGTGACGGTTGCCTCTTGACAGGTTATCGTTTATAAACGACAATATCAGACATGCAGCAGATACGGCACTACCTCGACCCCAACGGACGCGACCACTTCGCCGAGTGGCGCGATCAGGTGCGCGATACCAAAGCGCGAATCGCCATCGACCGGCGCATCATGCGCTTGGAGCTTGGCAACTTCGGCGATCACAAGCCCCTGCGTGAAGGCGTGTGGGAGCTGCGCATCGACGTAGGGCCGGGCTACCGCGTTTATTACGCCAAGGCTGGCTTGACCGTCGTGCTGCTGCTCTGCGGCGGCGACAAGCGCAAGCAGAACGCCGACATTGACCGGGCCTGCGCCTATTGGCGTGATTGGCAGCAACGGACAGGAGATTGAACGATGAAAGATCGAGCACACGACACGGCTATGGCCGAAGTGTTCCGCAACGACCCCGCCTACGCGGTCGAGCTGCTGAACAGCATTCTTGAGGATGGCGAACAGGGCGAACTCTTGATTGCCCTGCGCCAAATGGCCGAGGCCTTCGGAGGCGTGCGACAGGTGGC
>NZ_KV811232.1:0-234 GCF_001813025.1 Pseudomonas sp. HMSC066A08 | reverse complement strand
ATTAACCAATCTACGTTTAATTGATAATGCGACGGATACCTTAATTCTGCGTCCTCTTATCACACACGATAAAGAAAATATCATTAATATCGCTCGCCAAATTGGTACGGAAGATTTTGCTCGTACTATGCCAGAGTTTTGTGGTGTTATCTCCAAGAATCCTACAGTAAAAGCGGTTAAAGCCAAAATCGAAGCTGAAGAAGAAAAATTTGATTTTTCTATTCTCGATAGTGT
>NZ_KV811231.1:0-454 GCF_001813025.1 Pseudomonas sp. HMSC066A08 | reverse complement strand
GTGGGATGGGGTGGTAACGGATGCTCCTTCATCAGGTTGGGAAAGCGTAGATCAGGATCGGAAGCCAACTGCTCATAAATACCATCGTAAAGTTTGTGCTGACTTTCATCAGGGGCATACCACATCCTGAAATTATCAGCGCTAGCTTTGTTGAAGACTCCCGACATGAAAAGCGCTGCATCGCTACTTCCTTGCGACACGGATATCTGATAATAACTAGCTGCCCTAGGAAAGTTGTGCTCGACTATCTTATAATAAGCCCCCAACTCATAATTAGCTGGCGCATACCCCTGACTAGCGGCGCAACGGGTATACGCCAAACCCAAATCATTCTTCTTGGCCACATAGATGTAAAGCTTTCCAAGCTCAGTCAATGCCGGCGGGCTCCCCAAACTAGCGGCTTTATCCAAGAAGGTAAGTCCATCGGTAGCAGGATTCTTAACACCGGCACGAT
>NZ_KV811230.1:0-1251 GCF_001813025.1 Pseudomonas sp. HMSC066A08 | reverse complement strand
TGGTCTGTCCCGGGCTGAGTGGACACTGACTTAAGGTGGATAATGCCCACCGCAAGGAGTGTTCATGACCCAGACCAGACGACGTTTTCCCGAATCCTTCAAACGCGAGGCGGTAGACCAGGTGCTTGCCGGTACGCCGCTTCGTCATGTCGCCGAGACACTCGGCATTGCTGAAAGCCTGCTGGGCAAATGGAAGCGCCAGTACGAGCAGCAAGGTGACGATGCCTTTCCGGGCAACGGCAAGCAGCGTGGCGAGAGCGCGGAACTTCGTCGCCTGCGCCGGCAACTGGCCCAGGTCACCATGGAGCGCGATGTTTTAAAAAAGGCGCTCGCCATCTTCTCGCAGCCCACGAAGTGAAGTTTCGCGCCATCGAGGCGTTGGCTGGTCGTTACCCCGTAGCACCGATGTGCCGGTTGTTGCAGGTGTCGCGCAGCGGTTTCTATGCCTGGCAACAGCGACCACCTTCGGTGAGAGAGATGGCGAATCGGCGTCTGAGCAAGGAGATCCGAACCATCCACCACGAGGTGAATGGGATCTATGGTCATCGCCGCATCAAGGCTGAACTGACGGCCATGGGGCAGGCGTGCGGGCGGCATCGGGTTGCTCGATTGATGCGCGAAGCCGGCCTGCGTGTTCGTTCACGCAAGCGCTGGCGGCTGGTTTCCAGTAGCCGCCACGATCTACCGATTGCGCCGAATCACCTGGATCGCCAGTTCGTCTCGGATCGAGCCAATCGGCACTGGGTCTCGGACATGACCTACGTGCGGACTGCGCAAGGCTGGCTGTATCTGGCCGTTGTGCTCGATCTCTATTCACGCGCCGTGGTCGGTTGGGCGATGCACCACCGCATGCAGCAAGCCCTGGTGCACGCCGCGCTGGAGATGGCCGTGGCACGCCGACAGCCACAGGCGGAGGTCCTGCTGCACTCGGATCGCGGCAGCCAATACTGCGCGCACGACTACCAAGCCTTGCTTCGGCGACATCGCATCGTGCCCAGCCATTCGCGACCAGGGAACTGCTGGGATAACGCGGCTATGGAGAGCTTTTTCCGTTCGCTGAAGGCCGAGCGGGTGTACCTGACGCGCTATGCCAGCTACCAGGAGGCGAAAACCGACCTGTTCGACTACATCCGCTTTTACAATCACCGTCGTCGCCACTCGACGCTGGGCTATCTCAGCCCGATGGAGTTTGAGCGGCGCTATGCGAGCAGTAACTCTTAACTACCTGTCCACCAGTTCCGGGACAGACCA
>NZ_KV811229.1:0-551 GCF_001813025.1 Pseudomonas sp. HMSC066A08 | reverse complement strand
CAGCGTTCAATCTGAGCCATGATCAAACTCTTCAGTTCAATACTGCTTGGGTTTTGAGAAAACCCTAAACCTGGCTCAGCAATCGCATTCTCTTAAAAAGAGATAAAACTCTCGAATTCACGAGTGTTACTTGCGTTGCTGATAATCTTGCGATCACCAGTCTTACATCACAAGCACCCACACGAATTGCTTGATTCGACTTGTTAAAGAGCAGTTGGTCAAGGCTTTCGTCTCAACCGAGGCCGCGCATTCTACAGCAACCTCTCGTTCCGTCAAGCGTTATTTTCGAAAATTTTCTTTTCTACTCAACCGCTTGCGCCGACCTTCAAACCATCTTCCGATCAGCGGGAGGCGCATTCTACAGCGTTCAAATTCGCTGTCAAGCACCTCAATGAAGCTTCGTTCCGAATCCCTTTCGGGACCGAACCGCTGCGGCGAACAACCTGCCGGAGCGCTTCACCACCCCAGGGAGAGAATCTGTAAATCCTTGATTTTCAAGCATTTACTCTTCGTCGTCGCCGGGAGTGGTGCGCATTATAGGGAGATAGAAA
>NZ_KV811228.1:0-7493 GCF_001813025.1 Pseudomonas sp. HMSC066A08 | reverse complement strand
CGTCTCCTGCTCGGAAAACGGACTCTACTAAGTTTGACGTGGTACTGAAATCGGGGGGCAGGTCACAGAGAATTCTTATTTTGATTCCGTTTCCGTACAGGCGCCGGTATTGAGAGCTGAAGTTTCAGACTTTTCCTAGTAATTCTGTCTGAGCTCAGCGCCTATGCTCGCCTTGAAAACTCACTCGCATGGCCGGCGACTTGCTCTTTGCGCCATGCCGCAGGAAGTCCGAGCCGCTTCAAGGAGAAATGGAAAGATGCGTGAGCAACTGGAGCCGTTGAATCAGGAAGAACTCGCCTTACGCACCTACTCGCTTGTCTTCGACGCTCTCCTCGCGTGCAGTTCCGCCGAGGAGCAGCGGAGAATGGTCAACCTGTTTCTCTGCCATTCGGCAATCTTCTGCCGCCTTCTAGGGGGCCCTCAGGCCTTCGAGGACGTTGTAGGCAAGATTCGGGCAATGAAGGTCGGCTCGGATTGGTTGCAGCAGGTGATGCGGATGCACTAACCCACTGACCTCGCATGCGCAGTTGCCCCCTTCAAGCCGAATCCAACCCATTGGCCACCGGACTGGGGGACGAACACAAAACCGGCCATGGAGCCTCCAATGAGCAACGCGAACAGGGACGAACAGGCAAACGCCCAAGCACCCTCCGCCGGCAGCGCGCTCGCCATCATAGACAAAGTGTGGGAGTTCACCTGGGCGACGCGCATCATCTGCATCGGCCTGTGCTTCGACACTACGCTGGTCTGCTATCCCGGTGGCGGGCTTCTGGCATGGGCCACGGGGGAGCCGCCGGCACTGACGCTTGGCTGGTACGCCGCCGCACTGACCATCTTCTGCATATTGGCGGCGTACGCCATGCCCATCGTGCTTTTCTTCTGGAAGCTCCTTGCCCGGCAGATTTACGTCCGCTTGCCACGCTCGGGTGAGTCCGGCCGCAGTCGCCGCACCGTCTTCGCCTATCAGTTGCGCGACCGCGCACTCAGGGAGCAGAACCAGTTTCTACTCGACCTCTACGAGCGGCACCAAAGTGCACGCAGGGCGCAATTGGCCGAAGCCGATGACCTGGCCAGCCTGCTGGCCATGATGGTCGTTTTCATACTGGTGAATTGGGGTGTCGGCTGGTTGTTTGCCAAGGCGCCCACACTGGTATACGCCTTCGCTGCATGGGCCGGAGATCCTGGGAAACTTCTCCTTGCCATCATGCTCATCTTTTTCGCCATCCAGGCTACGAGCATCTGGCTGACGGACCAGCCCAACATCATTTACTACCCGCCCCTGGCCGAAGAGCTGGATGCGCAGTACAGGAAGGAACTGGCCGAACTCCGCAAGTTTGAAAGAGACCACTCATAGAAAAGACGAGGATGGCACTTTCCCTGCTACCTACAGCCAAGTCCGGCAGCTCAGTGCAGACGCCGCGGCTCAGTCGACGAGCTTTCTATCCTGGAGAATCTTCAGGAATGACACGCCGTCGTCCTCTGCCATAAAGATATCCTCGCCATCCAGCATATAGGCCTTCAGCAAAGACTCAACTCCGAGCGCTTCGTTCCCCAATTTCAACTGGCACTGCCCCAGTCGGTAATGCACAAATGGATTCTCAACTCCATCCGGTGCATTCAGCGCATCCATAAAACTATTGCACGCATGCTCATAGTTTTTCTGATGAAACAGTGCATCGCCGATAGAAGCCGAAAGCCACATATAGGCCTCCCACTCCACCTTCGGCTCAGGCAGAAGATCGAGCGCCTGAGACCACCTCTCGATTGCGGCCTCAAAGTTCTCGCCATCCATCAGATCATTGCCTTCCATGGACAGCACATCGACCTTGTCATGAATCTCGGCTGGCAGCTCCATTCTACTTACCCTTTACCCGCTTCTTCACAAAATCTAAGTACTTTTTATCCTCCCCCTCAAATGCGCGATTTCCATAAATCTTAAATTGCGGATAAAAAAGCTCAAATGCCTCATCAAGCTCCCCGCACTCATAGTGAATGGTAGCCTCCAGAAAACTGACGTACTCCTCCGAGGCAACCCCAGGCCCATATGCCTCTCTCACGATCTCGAGCCAATGCTTTGCCTTCAAAAATTGCCCCGTTGAGCGATAAAAAACTGCTATCCCATAAGAAGCAGACTGCGAGAAATCATAATCAAGCTTGGGCTCTGGAATTGCGTCCCACGAGGCGAGAAAATCACGTTCTGCTTGCTCTAAATCTCCTGCCTCCCAGGCTTTTCTTCCTGCGACTGCTTGCGAAATAATCGCTTTCTCTAGGTCTTCACTGAGTTTTATCGACATCGCTTACCTCTACTTGAGTGGGGGCTGGTATTTGTGTGTCTGACCTACAATTGCCCCTTGGCTCCTATTGATAGATCTGTGTTCAAGATAGTAATTCTTTGAATCCAACATCCAGTTTCTAACCTCGGGGCTCTTGGCGCCATACTGGCGACCCTCCCTGTTCCACCATTTGACGGCATCCTCTTTGTGAGCCATATCAGCCTTGCTGAGGTCATACCATTTGCCATCTGACGCTTGAAACTCCGGTTTCCCGGTATATGGATTATCGCGCAGCTTCCCTTCTTCGCGCATTCTCTCTTGAACTTCTCTCCCTGTCTTGGAGCCCTTTCCGGGTGTGCGTCCGAGATATTGTTCTCTGAGCTTCTTGGCTTTCTCCAGCACTTTTGCGCCGGCACCTTGGGCCTGCTCTTTGGCTTTTTTTTGCGCCTCCTCCTTGGCTGCTTTGTCCGCCGCTTCTTTTTTCGCGGCCCGTTCCGCAGCCTCTTTTGCTGCTTTTGCTGACGCCTCCGCAGCTGCCTTGGCGCCATGTCGTCCGACCTTGCCTGCCGTACCCAGCCACCCCGCGAAGGGGATAGCCGACAGCAAGGACAAGGCGGCCCCGCGTGTCCATGCGCAGGAGCACGAAGGCCCGGTGGCCGGGCAGCTGGATGGCGCTGCGCCCAGGAACGGCCGACGACGCCGAAGCCGGCCGGGGTATAGCCGTAGCCGGCGGCCACGTCGGCCATGGCCGGGGCAGCCAGCGGGCCGGCGGGGTGGCGCGGGCGCAGCAGGCGCTCTATCTGTGCGCGGCCGAGTAAATCAGCGCCTCTGAGCGCGCGGGATAAGTGGCCTTAAGGGTTGAGTCGGCTCAATCCGAACTCAGAGAAAGTAAGAAGCGGCTCGCCTGAGCCGCCTTGGCACTACTTCATCAGTTTCTCGAGGTCCACGCCGGAGAATGGCAGGGTCGGCGTGTCGAAGTTGCGCAGGATGAGCAGGTGAGGGTCCAACTTCAGACGGCGCAGGTTTTCCAAGGTGGGACTACCGCCCAACACGAGAGCGGGCTCAAAGCCGTACATCTCGTCCTGTGCTAGAGGGCCGTATTTCTTCACTGCGCGCTCGAAGAGCAGTTTTCCGTTGGAGTCCGGATAGTCGAAATCTGCGGGTTTACTAGCTCCGAACAATGCTTGGATGGAAGGATCATGGTCATGCAAAGGTCTAACCTTGAGCTTGTTCTTCAACGCAAGAATTTCGTTGTGGAGGCAGGCGATAGTGGCACTTCTTCCAGTTTTTTCGCCACACAAATAGAGTACGCCAAAGGCTGTACGAGCAATCACATGGAAGTTATCAAAATCGGCCAGCGGCGTATTTTCCAGCCAAGCGTCCTTGATGTGTTCATAGTCTTCAGGGTTGACAGTCCAGAAGCGTCCTTCTCCATAGCTTGCCCAACCTTCATCGCGCCATATGGTTAGCAAGAGGGGAGGAAGCTTATCGGTCCAATTAGCAATAACTGCCTCAGGAATGCGGGTGCGGGAGTTGGCCTCGCCGAATTTTTTAATGAAGTAGGCAAAATCTTGGTCTCTCATCGTTATTTTCCCTTCGCGCCCGGCGGGCAAATCGTCAACTCCACGTTCATCAGGTCTCCGCCCTTACCACTCTTGACAGCATCGTTGGCCGCATTATCGAGCGTGGACAATCGACCCTCCTTATTCCAGTGCCCCCCAATGGACTTGTTTACGCCTGTATCGCCAAGACCGGTAGGTTTGGGACGACCCCAGCCACCTACCACCATATCAGGCTCATGCAGCGCATCCAATCTCTTCATGATCTTATCTGCCTTGGCATTTGCTGCGGCCTCAATCGTTTCTGAAGCCATATCCTTGTTCTTTCTTCGAGTGCTTTCAAAGATGCTCTGGCTTATCTCTTGTGATCGCATCTCCCTGTACTTCTTCTGCTGTTGAGCTGCATCTGGGTTTCGTCCGGAACCAGTTTTGAGTTTTTGCGCATTGAACTTTTCCCTAGCTTCTTTAAATTGCTTGGCTGACATTTTGTTGATGGCATCCTCCTGCCGCTTGAGCTGGCGGGCATACTCCTTCAGGTACTTCTTCTTCTCGGCCTCACTCAGGCTCTGGTACTTCTTGGACTTCCTGGGGTCGAAGCACTTCGGCTTCTTCTTGGGTAGCTTCTTCGCATTGACCTTTCCGCCAGATGCCTTCTTCTCGGCCGCTTCCTTGGCTCTTTTCTGTGCCGCCTCCTTGGCTGCTTTGTCCGCCGCTTCTTTTTTCGCGGCCCGTTCCGCAGCCTCTTTTGCTGCTTTTGCTGACGCCTCCGCAGCTGCCTTGGCGCCATGTCGTCCGACCTTGCCTGCCGTACCCAGCCACCCCGCGAAGGGGATAGCCGACAGCAAGGACAAGGCAGCGCCCGCGTAGTCGCCACGTGCCAGGCTGATGCCTGCGTTGGCGAGGTCAGCGATTTCGCCCACCACGGGTATCAGGCCAACGACATCCAGGCCCAACTGGAGGCCATCCAGTATCTTATCGCCTGTGTCGTCTTCCGCGGGCGTTTCGCTCTCTATCTCAGCATTGGAATCCTCGGCAGATTTACCCGTGGCGGGCGCCTCGCCATTCGCGCGGCCCTGCGTGTTGCCGTTGGGTGTGGTACTGGTGCCTCCGCCGCCCTTGCCCGGTGGCGGGTAGATGTCTGCATAGGTGGGCACGGCATCCAGATCGGCCAGTTCCTTCCGGAATATCTCCTGACGCAGTGCCTCGTACTGCTCCTGTGACAAGGTGAGCTTTTCGCCCCAATCGTTATCACCATCGGCGAAATCGACCCACACATTGCCCAAGCCGTCGGCCTGTACGTACATGGTGTCGGGACCGCCAATGGTCTTGCGCAGGTCCACCCCGCGGGAGATGACAATCTCGTCCAATAGCGTTGGCGTTTCGTCCATCCCATCAACTCCCATTCATCCAGAACAGGTCGCCATGGCGCACCAGGTGGCGTCCCTCGGCCCGCACCGTGCCGCTGTGCTCCAGCGGGTGGCATTTGCCTTCGACGGTGCCGCTCTTCACGCCCTTGGCACTACCCGCGGCGTCGCCGAGGGTCTTGGGGGTGTAGCTGCGCTTGTAGACGACCACCGGGTGGCCGTTGGCGCGCACGCTGGTGGCCACGCCGGTGCTGGTATCGAGCTCCGCGGTGACTGGATAAGGAACCGGCGGGATGCTGCTGCCCATGGGGGTCTTGCACACGTCGGGGGCGATACCGATGACGGTCCATTTGCCCTGCTTGCGGGCCATGACGTTGTCGGCCATCAGGCAGGCTCCTCGTCGTGGCGCGCTGCGCGGCGGATGATGGGCGCGCCCGGGTCGGTCTCGAAGCGCGCTTCGAGCACACGTATACCCAGGGTGCCCGGCAGGCTGATGCGGTGGGTCATCGACAGGGTCATGGCGTCGGTGTCGATGCGCAGGGTGTCGGTGAGCAGGGGCAGCGGCAGCAGCACGCCGTTGTCCATGCGCAGGAGCACGAAGGGTCGGTGGCCGGGCAGTTGGATGGCGCAGTGCCCGTCGAGGCTCAGTCGTGGGTCGACCAGGTTGAACAGTTCGATGCGCGCGTCAGGCGCGGGGTACGCGACCTGTTGGTCGGCGGGCGCGCCGTTCCAGTAGGTGAAGTCGAAGTCCTGCGGCAGACCGGGCCAGTGGTGGTCTTCCCAGTCCTGGTCGTAGGTGCCGGCCAAGGCCAGGCGCGGCGCCCAGGAACGGCCGACGATGCCGAAGCCGGCCGGGGTGTAGCCATAGCCGGTGGCCACGTCGGCCATGGCCGGGGCATCCAGCGGGCCGGCGGGGTGGCGCGGGCGCAGTAGGCGCTCGATGGGTTCGCCCAGGTGCTCTATCTGCGGCGCCGGCAGGCGCACCAGCATATCGCCGGTCTGCTGGTAGTGCAGTTTCTCGTGGCGATGTTCCAGCCAGCCGCAGCCCAGCGGGTTGCTGAAGCAGACTTCGTTGAGCAGGTATTCCGGTGCCTCCGGGTCGTCGGCATGGCGTGGGTTGGGTATCTGGCTGGCGCCGCCGAAGGCCTGCTCCCAGCGCAGTGCAACGCGGGTGGCGGGCTCCGGTTCGGTGAGGTGCCAGCCGATAAGGCCGTGGCGGAACTCGCGCGGGCCGGTGAAGCGCAAGGTCTTGTCCAGCAGCAGGAGCGGCGTGCGCTGCTCGGTGGTGCGGCGCCGCGCTTCCTGCACCAGGGCCTGATGCGCGCGCAGTTCGTCGGCGGTCAGGCGGCCGCCCGGCGGCCGCTCCGGCAGTTGCGGGTCGGGAAACGCTTGCCTGGGGCGGGTCGAGGTGATGCGCAGGCCGGCCTCCCAGGTGCGAACGGGCCGTCCGGCTGGCGCGTGGGCGTGGCCGACGACGATGACGTCGCAATAGGGTTTGAACGGCGCCAGGTCGCTTTCTTCGAGCACGGAGGACGCGCCGGGCTCGCCGTAGTAGGTGTCGGCCATGCACAGCGGCAGTGGCTCTTCGTCCATGACGATGGCGCGGCATTGGCCGGGCTGGCCCTCAACGGGCTCCAGGCGGTAGCCGACCTTCATGGCGATGACGGGGTGTTCCTGGCCGTCCGGAGCCAGCGCGCTGTAACACAGCGCGCCGAACGGCGTGAGGTTGCGGAATTCCATCGCGGCGCTCCCTGCGCTAGTTGATGTCGACGACCTTGCTGGAGATCTGCGTGTGTTCGCTGGAGGAGAAATCGAACTGCACGCCATTGATGAGCACGGTGCCGTCGGCCTTCATGACCAGGCTGGATTTGCCGACGGTGATGGAGAACTCCTCGCCCGCCGTGGTGCTGTAGGTCTTGCCGACGATGACCGACTTGTTGATGCCGACCTGCTCGCTCTGGCTCAGCCCCACACTGGTGTTCATGGCCGCGCCGACACTGGTCTGGTAGGCGGCACCGATGGTGAGGAACTTGGCCAAGCCGATGGATTCGGCCTTGGTCTTGGCGATGGTCTCGGTCTTGTGGCCGCCGATGGTCACGCGACGGTTGCGGCCGATGGAGATGGTCTCGTTCTTGCCGACGTCTTCCTTGCGGTGCCGGCCGATGGAGATGGTTTCGTCGTTGCCGACGTCCTCCTTGCGGTCGTGGCCGATGGAGACGGTCTCGTCGTTCTCCACGCGTTCGCTTCGGTCGTGGCCGACCTGGGTGGTCTCGTCGTGGTTGACGACGTTGTTCTGG
>NZ_KV811227.1:0-465 GCF_001813025.1 Pseudomonas sp. HMSC066A08 | reverse complement strand
GCAGAGGATGGTCCTTTATCAAGTTGGGAAAACGTAGATCTAGATCAACTTCAAGCTTCTTGTAAATAGAGTAATAAATCTCATAAAGTTTCTTATCCGCGTCATACCACATCCTATCAACTGGTCGACTTTTTTCATCGAATATATCTGTCATTAGAAGCGCAGCATCACCATCCCCTTGAGAAGTAGCAAGCTGGTAATAGCTCAGCGCCTTAGGATAGTTATGCTTAACTATTTTATAATACGCACCCAATTCATAATTAGCGGGAGCATATCCTTGCTCAGCAGCGCATCGCGTGTACCGAAGTCCTAGTTCGTCCTGATTCGCTTCATAAATATAAAGCTTACCTAACGCAGTTAAGGCTGGAGGGTTACCCATACTGGCGGCCTTCTCCAAGAAGGTAAGCCCATCGGTAGCAGGATTCTTAACCCCGGCACGATTGCCAATCATTGCCCCCATGTTAT
>NZ_KV811226.1:0-4349 GCF_001813025.1 Pseudomonas sp. HMSC066A08 | reverse complement strand
GCACCCTCAACCAGTTCCGCCGCTTCACCGGCCGTGCCGAAGGCCTGTCGATCAGCTTCGAGGCGCACTTGCTGGGATCCAGAATCGAGTACGACGAGGAGCGCGACACGCTGCGGATCAGCAGTCTCCCCACTCAACTCCGCGACCAGCTCAAGCGGCGCAAGGCCCAAATTGGAGAATGACCATGGCCCGAGAAACCGAAGATAAGTTCGTTGTCCGTATGCCCTTGGGCTTGCGCGATCAGCTAAAGCAAAAAGCCGCGCATAACCACCGCTCGGCCAACAGCGAGATCGTCTACCGGCTGGAGCGCAGCAACGAGCTCGAAGAAGAACTCGCTCGAGCGAACCGAATGGTCGACGAGCTCTTCGCCAAGAACCAGCGTCTGCAGGCAGAGCTGGCTGCGGCGAACACGCCTCAGGTGGCGGAGGCATGAGCATGGCTAAGATCAACCCGCAAGATCTGAAAGACCGGCTACTTGCCCCTGGCTTCACCGCGCCGCCCGTTCTTGAACAGTTGTCGGACCCGATCAGCGACACGCCCATGAGGCTGACACTCCACGACGTCCTCCCCTGGCACGATAACCCCCGGACCACTCGAAACCCGAAATACGATGAGTTGAAAGAATCGATCCGGCATCGAGGCCTCGATACGCCGCCACCAGTGACTCGACGCCCTGGCGAAGACAAATACCGCATTCGCAACGGCGGAAATACTCGCCTGGAAATTCTCAACGAGCTCTACAAAGAGACCGGTGACGAGCGTTACTTCAGCTTCGACTGCCTATTCAAGCCCTGGGACAAGCAGCGCGGCGAAATCATCGCGCTGACTGGCCACTTGGCCGAAAACGATTTGAAGGGTGACCTCAAGTTCATCGAGCGAGCCGTGGGCATTCAGAAAGCGAAAGCCTTGTATGAGGAGGAGAAAGGCGAACCAGTCGGCATCCGCGAGCTGTCACGGAAGCTCACCGATGACGGCTATCCTGTTTCACACTCACACATCAGCAGAATGCTGGATGCCGTTGAGATACTGCTTCCAGCCATTCCAAGCATGCTGTACTCGGGCCTGGGAGTTGATCGTGTCTCTCGCATTCTCTCACTGCGCAAGGCCTCTCTGAGCTGCTGGAAACGCCTTTACTCCGGCGAGGGTATCGACTTCGAGATGCTGTTCCAGGACACCCTGGCGATCTTCGACAGTAGCCCTGACGAGTTCATTTTCGAGCGTTTCCAGGACGAACTCATCGACCAGATGAAGCGTCCCTTGGGCCTTCGCTATGATCAGATCCTGCTCGAGATCACCAACGGCCAGCAGGAGCAGCGCCGCGGCACTCTGGTCGACCTGCCCGCACCTGCCGCACCACCTGGAATCCCAGCCGTAGGGCAGGAAAGTCCTGCTGCGTCGACTACTGGACAAGCACAATCACAGAGCCCCGCTGCCGGCCTCCAAACGTCCAAGACCAATAGCCTCCCGGGTAATCCCTCTACCCCGCCAGCTCCGCCACTACCTGTACAACAGCAGCAACTGACCGACGAGGAGCGTGCTGAACTCTTGGCAGGTCATATCGTGAGCCCGGTATCCACCAAGATTCAGCAGACTCGCCAACGGCTGGCCGCTCTCGAGGGTGAACATCTACCTGTCTTCGAGGAAACAGCTCTACAGGCAATCCCGGTGCAAGTCGGCGGCCTGCACCCGATCACCGACCTCTGGTACATCGAGCGGTCGATCGACACCCCCGAAATCCTGCGACAGCACATCGCTGATCTGGCTGAAGAAATCGCTCTGCACGTCGGTGCCCCAGGCGAGATCGTCAGGATCCAGGGCGGTGTGGGTTACACGTATCGCGAGCCCAATGAAGACCATGAGATTACTGATTCAGCGCTGCATCTCATGACGCTGCTTCAAGCGCTCAGCGGCCAGGTCCAAGTCGTCCTGAACTCACACGACCAGCAGACCTGCCGCGACGCCCTGGGCGAATTTCAATTCTCAGCTGGCCTCGCTCAGTTGCTGCTGGGCCAACCCACCACAGGCGATCAGCCATCCAGCCAGGCAGGCCGTCTCAATGACGAAGCCCTGGTGAAACTGTTCCGGATAATTCGTCTTGCCCGACGCCTGGTTGACCTTGAGCTGCTGCCGGCCGTCTCTGAGCAAGCAGCTACCGACCAGTGATTTCGCACGATTTGGGGAGGGATCGACATGTCGAAGTCGTTGATCAATGAAGCGGTCCTGACGCAGGTGATCAACCACCTGCGCAATGGGCAGTTCAAACGCTGCGCCGAAATGGGCCTGAAGCCAGAAATTCTGGCTCAGCTACAACAGCCGTTCGTCGTGAGTCTCCTGACGAATACCCCCGTGTCGTGGGTCGAGGTGAGGGTGAACACCGACGTCATGGAAAAGATCCTGGCCACCGCCGAGCGCTCTCAGCAAGAGGAGCTGCAAATTGAGCGTGCTCTCAAACTCGGGGCTACCACCACGATGATTCAGAGCTTCTTCGGTCTATCGCCGGAAGACACTGCGATCAAGCGGCTGATCATGGAGATACACCCCCGACGGGGCCGCTGGCGTCAGCTCGACGGAACACTGGAACACCAGATCTGGTATCGCTGGGATCACTTGATGCAGGAGAACCAGGTCAGCCTGGACGATAGCTTGGCGCTTCTCGACATCGCCATGATCTTGACCGAGGAAATCAACGCAGGCACCGATCAGGATAGCCCGGAGTTCATAAGCCTCGCCGTTGTCTGGTGGCTCATTCAGAGCTGGTTGAAAGACGGACTCTATTCGTCGTCTGACAAATCGGGTCAGACCCAAGCAGGTCAGCCCAGGTCTCCGACGACCCTTTATCTGGCCAGCGTCAGTTCACACCTGCCCCAATCTGCATCACAGGTGGACACGGAGACAGAGCGTCAACAACTACTGAACCTGGTTCAGTCGGAAGGCGACACAGCACCATGAGGCTGTCGCGCTTTCCCATCTCGACTCTGCTGGATTCGGCCTCGGGACATCTCGAGGCCCATTTGTATAAGAAGCGGCTTGCTGCCGAGAGCGGCGAACCGCCGGCTCAACAATATTCCGGCATAATTTTCAGCGGCAACCCGCATGAGACCGTTCCTCGGCGCCTGCTGCTGGATAAACGCCTCACCCCGCTGGAGCGGAACTGCTGGCAAGTGTTCCGCTTGCTCATCAACGACGACGGGCTGACCGCGTTCCCGACATACGAGCAACTGCGCCCTTATCTCGGCATGCAGCCGGGCAAGATCGCCTCGCGCGAAACCATCGCCAAGGCACTCACGGTCCTCCGTCTGACCCGCTGGCTCAGTCTCGGCCGACGCCTCCGCAACGACCTCAACGGGCAAGTACAGGGCAACGTCTACATCCTCCACGACGAACCGGTATCCCCGGCAGAAGCCCTGGAGCTGGACCCCGACTACATGCCGTTGCTGAGCCAATCCACCGGCCACGGCAACCGAGCCATACGCGAAATCGGCCAGATCACCTGGCGGGAGTTCAGGGATGACCCGGACGTTGGTCGCCGCCTCCCAACCCATCTGGAGAAGCTTGAGGGGCGCTTGAACCACCAGCAATGGGCTATCGATAGTCAGCTCGAAGCGGATCCAGCGGCAGAGTTCGGCATCCGAACTCTGCCCGATCTACCTCATTCAACCCCGAGTTCGGATGCCGAACCCAGTGAAATCAGCGGCAAGCAATGCGCTTTACCGCTGAGTTCGGATGCCGAACCCAGACAGAATCCGCCGAGTACGCCCTTGGTTCGGATGCCGAACTCATATAGTACGTATACATACAAACAAGATTCTGTATGTAAAAAACCAGTACAACCGCGAGCACGCGAGGAAGCACATCCGAACTGGCAGGATCTCCTGAACGGACTGGAGGCCGAGCAACGTTTCCAGGCGGTAAGCGCGCTCCGACGGGTGTCCGAGGAGCTTCGGCTACCCATCATCGAGCAGTGGCGGCACCGATGTTCCGGCGGAACCGTCGGTAATCCGTTCGGCTATCTCATGACGCTCATCCAGCGTGCAGTCCAGGGAAAGTTCAACGCTTCTTGGGCTCCGGAAGAACCGGCTGAACGAACCATCCCAGCAGCGGAACGCCCCAGTCGTGCTCCGGCACCACCAAGCCCCACAACGCCTAAACAGCACCAAGTTCAAATGCGGGGTGATACCCGGACAGGGAGCGAGGTCCTCAGCCGGCTCAAGGACCTCATTCGGCCCAGGCACGGATCGAGCGTGCCATCCGAGCGGGGTGATGAGCCATGAAATACTCACTGTCGAGAAAGGTGATTTTCCCTTGGGGCGGCGCAGGCGGTGAGCTGGGTGGTGCGGCCCGCACCACTC
>NZ_KV811225.1:0-213 GCF_001813025.1 Pseudomonas sp. HMSC066A08 | reverse complement strand
AGCAGTTGCTCAGGGCCAGACCAAATTTCGCTTACCGCATAGGCAACATCATAAGAAAGGGGATAACAGTGCCTGCGCCAAAAATCAGCGCAGACACGTTTTTTTAACTCATATTCATCTTGGATCAACACCTGTTCAAACAATACACCAGATTCAAAGGCGTTAGTGGCTAACATGCGCTGACAAAAACCATGAATAGTATAAATGGCAGCT
>NZ_KV811224.1:0-15413 GCF_001813025.1 Pseudomonas sp. HMSC066A08 | reverse complement strand
CCGTTGGTGCCGGCGTGGTTGCCAAGATCATCGAATAATATCGGTTGATCTTCCCCTCTCAGGCCGGCATAATGGTCGGCCTGATTTTGCTTCAGGCCAGTAGCTCAATTGGCAGAGCGGCGGTCTCCAAAACCGCAGGTTGGGGGTTCGATTCCCTCCTGGCCTGCCAGATTTCCCAAGTAAATCTGGCTTTTCTTCACGAGATTCCTAACAGATGAATGCCAAGGCAGAAGCCAAAGAATCACGTTTTGATCTCTTGAAATGGCTCTTGGTTGCCGTTCTGGTTGTGGTTGCCGTTGTGGGCAATCAGTACTTTTCGGCTCAACCAATCCTGTATCGCGTTCTCGGTATTCTCGTTCTGGCGGTGATCGCTGCTTTCCTGGCTCTGCAAACGGCCAAGGGGCAGGCCTTCTTTAGTCTTGCTAAGGAAGCGCGCGTCGAGATTCGCAAGGTCGTATGGCCGAGTCGTCAAGAAACAACTCAGACCACGCTGATCGTGGTCGCGGTAGTGCTGGTAATGGCGTTGCTGCTGTGGGGGCTCGATTCCCTGCTGGGTTGGTTGGTTTCCATGATTGTAGGTTAAGGGTGCGCCGTGGCTAAGCGTTGGTACGTTGTGCATGCATACTCGGGCTACGAGAAGCATGTCATGCGCTCGCTGATCGAGCGTGTCAAGCTTGCTGGCATGGAAGAAGAGTTCGGCGAGATTCTGGTTCCCACTGAAGAAGTGGTGGAGATGCGGAACGGCCAGAAGCGCAAGAGCGAGCGCAAATTCTTCCCTGGCTATGTGCTGGTTCAGATGGAGATGAACGAAGGTACCTGGCACTTGGTGAAGGATACCCCGCGTGTCATGGGCTTCATCGGTGGGACTGCCGACAAGCCGGCTCCGATCACCGATCGTGAGGCTGATGCGATCCTGCGTCGCGTGGCCGATAGCGGCGACAAGCCCAAGCCGAAGACCCTGTTCGAGCCGGGCGAGACCGTTCGTGTCATCGATGGTCCCTTCGCCGACTTCAATGGTGTCGTCGAAGAAGTTAACTACGAGAAGAGCCGGATCCAAGTGGCCGTGCTCATCTTTGGCCGCTCTACCCCGGTGGAGCTGGAGTTCAGTCAGGTCGAAAAGGTCTAACTGAAAACGCATCCCTCACCCCGCAGCCCAAGGCTGCGGGGTTTTGTCGTCACTGGGATAAACGCGAAAGCAACCGGGGAGCCTTAAGGCGCTTGTACCCGAATTTGGAGTAGCAAATGGCTAAGAAAATCCAGGCTTATATCAAGCTGCAAGTAAAGGCCGGTCAGGCCAACCCGTCGCCGCCGGTCGGCCCTGCCCTGGGTCAGCACGGCGTGAACATCATGGAATTCTGCAAGGCGTTCAACGCCAAGACCCAAGGCCAAGAGCCGGGCCTGCCGACTCCTGTGATCATCACCGTTTACAGCGACCGTAGCTTCACCTTCGAAACCAAGAGCACCCCGGCTGCCGTCCTGCTGAAAAAAGCAGCTGGCATCACCAGCGGCTCCGCTCGTCCGAACTCCCAGAAAGTCGGCACCGTTACCCGTGCCCAGCTGGAAGAGATCGCCAAGACCAAGCAGGCTGACCTGACCGCTGCTGATCTGGACGCTGCTGTACGTACCATCGCTGGCTCCGCGCGCAGCATGGGCTTGAACGTGGAGGGTGTGTAATGGCTAAGCTGACCAAGCGCCAGAAGGCGATTGCCGAGAAAGTAGTTGCCGGCAAGCAGTACAGCTTCGAAGAGGCCGCCAAGCTGCTGGCCGAGCTGTCCACCATCAAGTTCAAGGAGTCCGTGGACGTTGCCGTGAACCTCGGCGTCGATCCGCGTAAATCCGACCAGGTCGTTCGTGGCGCCACCGTCCTGCCGAACGGCACCGGCAAGAGCGTCCGCGTTGCTGTCTTCACCCAGGGTCCGGCTGCCGAAGCCGCTCTGGCTGCCGGCGCAGACAAAGTGGGCATGGACGAGCTGGCTGCCGAAATGAAAGGCGGCGACCTGAACTACGACGTCGTCATCGCTTCCCCGGATGCCATGCGTGTCGTCGGTCAGCTGGGCCAGATCCTCGGCCCGCGTGGTCTGATGCCGAACCCGAAAGTCGGCACCGTGACTCCGGACGTCGCTACCGCCGTGAAGAATGCCAAAGCTGGTCAGGTACGTTTCCGTACCGACAAGAACGGTATCATCCACAGCTCCGTCGGTAAGGTCGATTTCGAGCCGGCCAAGCTGCAGCAGAACGTTGAAGCGCTGCTGGCTGACCTGAAGCGCCTGAAGCCGTCCTCGTCGAAAGGCGTGTACGTCAAGCGCGTGACCCTGAGCACCACCATGGGTCCGGGCCTGCAGATCGACCTGGCTTCCCTGGAAGCCTAAGTGAAATCGTGCAGCGGGTTCTGCCCGCTGCACAGGTATTGGGGTCCCTGCCTGGCGGGGGCTATCCAAGACCGTAGGTGGCGCAAGCCTTAAACCGCAAGCCTACGCAGATGGTGCTCCCGATTCGGTTACCGAATCAGACACCAAAACGACGTCCGGCCCCGGCTGGACGAAACGGTAACATCCAGGAGTAAACCCGTGGCAATTAAACTCGAAGACAAGAAGGCCATCGTCGCTGAAGTCAACGAGGCTGCCAAAGCTGCCCTGTCCGCTGTCGTGGCCGATGCCCGTGGCGTGACCGTAGGCGCCATGACCGGACTCCGTAAAGAGGCCCGCGAAGCTGGTGTGTACGTGAAAGTCGTACGTAACACCCTGCTCAAGCGCGCCGTTGAAGGCACCCAGTTCGACGTGCTCAACGACGTGTTCAAAGGCCCGACCCTGATCGCTTTCTCCAACGAACATCCGGGCGCTGCCGCTCGTATCTTCCGTGAGTTCGCCAAGGGTCAGGACAAGTTCGAGATCAAGGCGGCTGCCTTCGAGGGTCAGTTCCTCGCAGCCAATCAGATCGACGTACTGGCAAGCCTGCCGACCTACGACGAAGCCGTATCGCAGCTGATGAGCGTGATTCAGGGCGCTACCAGCAAGCTGGCTCGTACTCTGGCGGCCATTCGCGACCAGAAAGAAGCTGCTGCCGCCTAAGTCGGCTTGCAAGCGCTTTCAATCTTATTTGTTTAATACGATGGCCGCAGGCCGTCCCCCAATACAGGAATTAGAGTCATGGCTCTGACCAACGAAGACATCATCAACGCCGTATCCGAAATGTCCGTCATGCAAGTGGTCGAACTGATCAAGGCGATGGAAGAGAAGTTCGGCGTTACCGCTGCTGCCGCTACCGTTGCCGCTGCTGGCCCGGCTGCTGCCGCTGCCGAAGAGCAGACCGAGTTCACCATCGTCCTGGCCGAAGCCGGCGACAAGAAAGTGAACGTGATCAAGGTCGTTCGCGAACTGACCGGTCTGGGTCTGAAAGAAGCCAAGGCTGTCGTAGACGGCGCTCCGGGCGTGGTGAAGGAAGGCGCTTCGAAAGAAGAAGCCGAAGCCGCCAAGAAAGCCCTGGAAGAAGCAGGCGCCAAAGTCGAGCTCAAGTAAGCGACGACCTTGCGTCTACAGCCCGAGCGTCAAGCGAAAGGCTGATGGCTGGTGGCTTTTGCCACCGGCCTTTTTCCGTTCTGGGTGGACTCGCCTCGGGCGTTCCACCCAAGACGTGAAAGTGCCCCGAGTGGGCAATGCAGGCCAAGGGGTCTGCAAGATTTTCCGGCTGCTCCCGTCGGAGACGCCAAACAAGCAGGTGACCAAGCTGGGGAACGCTGATGGCTTACTCATACACTGAGAAAAAACGTATCCGCAAGGACTTTAGCAAGTTGCCGGACGTCATGGATGTGCCGTATTTGCTGGCCATCCAGCTGGATTCCTATCGCGAATTCCTGCAGGCTGGCGCAACCAAGGAGCAGTTCCGCGATATCGGTCTGCACGCGGCCTTCAAGTCCGTTTTCCCGATTATCAGCTATTCCGGCAATGCTGCCCTGGAATACGTCGGCTACCGTCTGGGTGAGCCGGCATTCGATGTCAAGGAGTGCGTGCTGCGCGGCGTGACCTTCGCCGTACCGCTGCGCGTGAAAGTTCGCCTGATCATCTTCGACCGCGAATCGTCGAACAAGGCGATCAAGGACATCAAGGAACAAGAAGTCTACATGGGGGAAATCCCCCTGATGACCGAGAACGGTACCTTCATCATCAACGGTACCGAGCGTGTCATCGTCTCCCAGCTGCACCGTTCCCCGGGCGTGTTCTTCGACCACGACCGTGGCAAGACCCACAGCTCCGGCAAGCTGCTGTACTCCGCGCGGATCATTCCTTACCGCGGTTCCTGGCTGGACTTCGAGTTCGATCCGAAGGACTGCGTGTTCGTCCGTATCGACCGTCGCCGCAAGCTGCCGGCATCGGTACTGTTGCGCGCGCTCGGCTACAGCACCGAAGAGATCCTCAACGCCTTCTACGCGACCAACGTCTTCCACATCAAGGGCGAGACCCTGAATCTGGAGCTGGTCCCGCAGCGCCTGCGCGGTGAAGTCGCGAGCATCGACATCAAGGATGGCAGCGGCAAGGTGATCGTGGAGCAGGGTCGTCGTATCACTGCCCGCCATATCAACCAGCTGGAAAAGGCTGGCGTGAGCCAGCTGGAAGTGCCGTTCGACTACCTGATCGGCCGTACCATCGCCAAGGCGATCGTGCATCCGGCTACCGGCGAGATCATCGCCGAGTGCAACACCGAGCTGACCCTCGACCTCCTGGCCAAGGTGGCCAAGGCCCAGGTCGTGCGCATCGAGACCCTGTACACCAACGACATCGACTGCGGTCCGTTCATCTCCGACACCCTGAAGATCGACAACACCAGCAACCAGCTGGAAGCCCTGGTCGAGATCTACCGGATGATGCGTCCGGGCGAGCCGCCGACCAAGGAAGCTGCCGAGACCCTGTTCGGCAACCTGTTCTTCAGCGCCGAGCGTTACGACCTGTCGGCCGTGGGCCGGATGAAGTTCAACCGTCGTATCGGTCGTACCGAGATCGAAGGTCCGGGCGTCCTGAGCAAGGAAGACATCATCGATGTGCTCAAGACCCTCGTCGACATCCGTAACGGCAAGGGCATCGTCGATGACATCGACCACCTGGGCAACCGTCGCGTCCGTTGCGTCGGCGAAATGGCCGAGAACCAGTTCCGCGTGGGCCTGGTGCGTGTCGAGCGCGCGGTCAAGGAACGTCTGTCCATGGCCGAAAGCGAAGGCCTGATGCCGCAGGACCTGATCAACGCCAAGCCGGTGGCTGCCGCGATCAAGGAGTTCTTCGGTTCGAGCCAGCTGTCGCAGTTCATGGACCAGAACAACCCGCTTTCCGAGATCACCCACAAGCGCCGCGTCTCCGCGCTCGGCCCGGGCGGTCTGACCCGTGAGCGTGCGGGCTTCGAGGTTCGTGACGTACACCCGACCCACTACGGCCGCGTGTGCCCGATCGAAACCCCCGAAGGTCCGAACATCGGTCTGATCAACTCCCTGGCGACCTACGCCCGCACCAACAAGTACGGCTTCCTCGAGAGCCCGTACCGCGTGGTCAAGGACAGCCTGGTAACCGACGAGATCGTGTTCCTGTCGGCGATCGAAGAAGCCGACCACGTCATCGCCCAGGCTTCGGCGACCCTCAACGAGAAGGGACAACTGGTGGACGAACTGGTGGCCGTGCGTCACCTGAACGAATTCACCGTGAAGGCGCCGGAAGACGTGACCCTGATGGACGTTTCGCCGAAGCAGGTCGTTTCCGTCGCTGCCTCGCTGATTCCGTTCCTCGAGCACGACGACGCCAACCGCGCACTCATGGGCTCGAACATGCAGCGTCAGGCCGTGCCGACCCTGCGTGCCGACAAGCCGCTGGTGGGTACCGGCATGGAGCGCAACGTGGCGCGCGACTCCGGCGTCTGCGTCGTGGCTCGCCGTGGCGGTGTGATCGACTCGGTCGATGCCAGTCGTGTCGTGGTTCGCGTGGCGGATGACGAGGTCGAGACCGGCGAAGCGGGTGTCGACATCTACAACCTGACCAAGTACACCCGTTCCAACCAGAACACCTGCATCAACCAGCGTCCGCTGGTGAGCAAGGGTGACGTGGTCGCGCGCGGCGACATCCTGGCCGACGGTCCGTCCACCGACATGGGCGAACTGGCCCTGGGCCAGAACATGCGCGTAGCGTTCATGCCCTGGAACGGCTTCAACTTCGAAGACTCCATCTGCCTGTCCGAGCGCGTGGTCCAGGAAGATCGTTTCACCACGATCCACATCCAGGAACTGACCTGCGTCGCTCGTGACACCAAGCTCGGCCCAGAGGAAATCACCGCGGACATCCCGAACGTGGGCGAGGCCGCGCTGAACAAGCTGGACGAAGCCGGTATCGTCTACGTCGGCGCCGAAGTGCAGGCCGGCGACATCCTGGTCGGCAAGGTCACTCCGAAAGGCGAGACCCAGCTGACTCCGGAAGAGAAGCTGCTGCGCGCGATCTTCGGTGAGAAGGCGTCCGACGTGAAGGACACCTCCCTGCGTGTGCCGACCGGCACCAAGGGCACCGTCATCGACGTTCAGGTCTTCACCCGCGACGGCGTCGAGCGTGACTCCCGCGCGCTGTCCATCGAGAAGATGCAGCTCGACCAGATCCGCAAGGACCTGAACGAAGAGTTCCGCATCGTCGAAGGTGCGACCTTCGAGCGTCTGCGTGCCGCCCTGGTCGGTGCCAAGGCTGAAGGTGGCCCGGCGCTGAAGAAGGGCACGGAGATCACCGACGATTACCTCGACGGTCTCGAGCGCGGTCAATGGTTCAAGCTGCGCATGGCCGACGACGCCCTGAACGAACAGCTGGAGAAGGCCCAGGCCTACATCAGCGATCGTCGCCAGCTCCTGGACGACAAGTTCGAGGACAAGAAGCGCAAGCTGCAGCAGGGCGACGACCTGGCTCCGGGCGTGCTGAAGATCGTCAAGGTCTACCTGGCGATCAAGCGTCGCATCCAGCCGGGCGACAAGATGGCCGGCCGCCACGGTAACAAGGGTGTGGTCTCGGTGATCATGCCGGTGGAAGACATGCCGCACGATGCCAACGGCACCCCGGTCGACATCGTCCTCAACCCGCTGGGCGTACCGTCGCGTATGAACGTCGGTCAGATCCTCGAAACCCACCTGGGCCTCGCGGCCAAGGGGCTGGGCGAGAAGATCAACCGCATGCTCGAAGAGCAGCGCAAGGTCGCCGAACTGCGTAAGTTCCTGCACGAGATCTACAACGAGATCGGCGGTCGCGAGGAAAACCTCGACGAGCTGGGCGACAACGAGATCCTCGCGCTGGCCAAGAACCTGCGCGGTGGCGTACCGATGGCGACCCCGGTGTTCGATGGCGCCAAGGAACGCGAGATCAAGGCCATGCTGAAGCTGGCCGACCTGCCGGAAAGCGGCCAGATGCGTCTGTTCGACGGCCGTACCGGCAACCAGTTCGAGCGTCCGACCACCGTCGGCTACATGTACATGCTCAAGCTGAACCACCTGGTGGACGACAAGATGCACGCCCGTTCCACCGGCTCGTACAGCCTGGTTACCCAGCAGCCGCTGGGTGGTAAGGCACAGTTCGGTGGTCAGCGCTTCGGTGAGATGGAGGTGTGGGCGCTGGAAGCCTATGGCGCGGCGTACACCCTGCAGGAAATGCTGACGGTCAAGTCGGACGACGTGAACGGCCGGACCAAGATGTACAAGAACATCGTGGACGGCGATCACCGCATGGAGGCCGGGATGCCCGAGTCCTTCAACGTTCTGATCAAAGAGATCCGTTCGCTCGGCATCGACATCGAACTGGAAACCGAATAACACGTGACGCTAGACGGTGCGGCTGGTCAAGGCCGGTCGCACCGGGTCCGTGAGGAGGAAAGGCCTTGAAAGACTTGCTTAATCTGTTGAAAAACCAGGGTCAAATCGAAGAGTTCGATGCCATCCGTATTGGCCTGGCTTCGCCCGAGATGATTCGTTCCTGGTCTTTCGGCGAAGTTAAAAAGCCGGAAACCATCAACTACCGTACCTTCAAGCCGGAGCGCGACGGCCTGTTCTGCGCCAAGATCTTCGGCCCGGTGAAGGACTACGAGTGCCTGTGCGGCAAGTACAAGCGCCTCAAGCACCGCGGTGTGATCTGCGAGAAGTGCGGCGTGGAAGTCGCCCTGGCCAAGGTGCGCCGCGAGCGCATGGGCCACATCGAGCTGGCTTCGCCGGTTGCCCACATCTGGTTCCTGAAGTCGCTGCCGTCGCGTATCGGCCTGCTGCTGGACATGACCCTGCGCGACATCGAGCGCGTGCTCTATTTCGAGAGCTACGTGGTGATCGATCCGGGCATGACCACCCTGGAAAAGGGCCAGTTGCTGAACGACGAGCAATACTTCGAGGCCCTCGAAGAGTTCGGTGACGATTTCGATGCTCGCATGGGCGCCGAAGCCGTTCACGAACTGCTCAACGCCATCGACCTGGAGCACGAGATCGGTCGCCTGCGCGAAGAGATTCCGCAGACCAACTCGGAAACCAAGATCAAGAAGCTGTCCAAGCGCCTGAAGCTGATGGAAGCCTTCCAGGGCTCCGGCAACAAGCCCGAGTGGATGGTCCTGACCGTCCTGCCGGTGCTGCCGCCGGACCTGCGTCCGCTGGTTCCGCTGGATGGCGGTCGCTTCGCGACTTCCGACCTGAACGACCTGTATCGTCGGGTGATCAACCGTAACAACCGTCTGAAGCGCCTGCTCGACCTGGCCGCTCCGGACATCATCGTGCGCAACGAAAAGCGCATGCTGCAGGAAGCCGTCGACGCCCTGCTCGACAACGGCCGTCGCGGTCGTGCCATCACCGGCTCGAACAAGCGTCCGCTGAAGTCGCTGGCCGACATGATCAAGGGCAAGCAAGGTCGCTTCCGTCAGAACCTGCTCGGCAAGCGCGTGGACTACTCCGGTCGTTCCGTGATCACCGTGGGCCCGACCCTGCGCCTGCACCAGTGCGGTCTGCCGAAGAAGATGGCCCTGGAGCTGTTCAAGCCGTTCATCTTCGGCAAGCTGGAAGGTCGTGGCATGGCCACCACCATCAAGGCCGCCAAGAAAATGGTCGAGCGCGAACTGCCCGAGGTCTGGGACGTTCTCGCCGAAGTCATCCGCGAGCACCCGGTTCTCCTGAACCGTGCGCCGACCCTGCACCGTCTGGGCATCCAGGCGTTCGAGCCGGTCCTCATCGAAGGCAAGGCGATCCAGCTGCACCCGCTGGTCTGCGCCGCGTACAACGCCGACTTCGACGGTGACCAGATGGCCGTCCACGTTCCGCTGACCCTCGAGGCCCAGCTGGAAGCGCGCGCGCTGATGATGTCCACCAACAACATCCTGTCGCCCGCCAACGGCGAGCCGATCATCGTTCCTTCGCAGGACGTGGTAATGGGTCTGTACTACATGACCCGTGAAGCGATCAACGCGAAGGGCGAGGGCATGGCCTTCGCCGACCTGCAGGAAGTCGACCGCGCCTACCGCAGCGGCCAGGCGTCCCTGCACGCTCGCGTGAAAGTGCGCATCAACGAAAAGATCAAGGGTGAAGACGGCCAACTGACCGCCAATACCCGTATCGTCGACACCACCGTCGGCCGCGCGCTGCTGTTCCAGGTCGTTCCGGCCGGCCTGCCGTTCGACGTGGTCAACCAGTCGATGAAGAAGAAGGCGATCTCCAAGCTGATCAACCACTGCTATCGCGTGGTGGGTCTGAAGGACACCGTCATCTTCGCCGACCAACTGATGTACACCGGTTTCGCCTACTCGACCATTTCCGGCGTGTCCATCGGCGTCAACGACTTCGTCATCCCGGACGAGAAGGCGCGGATCATCAACGCCGCCACCGACGAAGTGAAGGAGATCGAGAGCCAGTACGCCTCCGGCCTGGTAACCCAGGGCGAGAAGTACAACAAGGTGATCGACCTGTGGTCGAAGGCCAACGACGAAGTGTCCAAGGCGATGATGGCCAACCTCTCGAAAGAGAAGGTCGTCGATCGTGAGGGCAAGGAGGTCGACCAGGAGTCCTTCAACTCCATGTACATGATGGCTGACTCGGGTGCGCGGGGCTCCGCGGCCCAGATCCGTCAGCTGGCAGGTATGCGCGGCCTGATGGCCAAGCCGGACGGCTCGATCATCGAGACCCCGATCACCGCGAACTTCCGTGAAGGTCTGAACGTACTCCAGTACTTCATCTCCACCCACGGTGCTCGTAAGGGTCTGGCGGATACCGCGCTGAAGACCGCGAACTCCGGTTACCTGACCCGTCGTCTGGTCGACGTGGCCCAGGATCTGGTAGTGACCGAGATCGATTGCGGTACCGAACACGGCCTGCTGATGTCGCCGCACATCGAGGGCGGCGACGTGGTCGAACCGCTCGGCGAGCGCGTGCTTGGCCGTGTGATCGCGCGCGACGTGTTCAAGCCGGGCAGCGACGAGGTCATCGTGCCGGCTGGCACCCTGATCGACGAGAAGTGGGTCGACTTCCTCGAAGTGATGAGCGTCGACGAAGTGGTGGTGCGTTCCCCGATCACCTGCGAAACCCGTCATGGCATCTGCGCCATGTGCTACGGCCGCGACCTGGCCCGTGGTCATCGCGTCAACATCGGCGAGGCGGTTGGTGTCATCGCTGCCCAGTCCATCGGTGAGCCGGGCACCCAGCTGACCATGCGTACCTTCCACATCGGCGGTGCGGCCAGCCGGACCTCCGCGGCCGACAACGTCCAGGTGAAGAACGGCGGCACCATTCGCCTGCACAACCTGAAGCATGTGGTTCGTGCCGACGGCGCGCTGGTTGCGGTTTCCCGTTCCGGCGAACTGGCGGTTGCCGACGACTTCGGTCGCGAGCGCGAGCGCTACAAGCTGCCGTACGGTGCGGTGATCTCGGTCAAGGAAGGTGACAAGGTCGACCCGGGCGCCATCGTCGCCAAGTGGGACCCGCACACCCACCCGATCGTCACCGAGGTGGACGGTACCGTGGCCTTCGTGGGCATGGAAGAGGGCATCACCGTCAAGCGTCAGACCGACGAACTGACCGGCCTGACCAACATCGAAGTGATGGATCCGAAGGACCGTCCGGCTGCCGGCAAGGACATCCGTCCGGCCGTGAAGCTGATCGATGCCGCGGGCAAGGACCTGCTGCTGCCGGGTACCGACGTACCGGCGCAGTACTTCCTGCCGGCCAACGCCCTGGTCAACCTGACCGACGGCGCCAAGGTGAGCATCGGTGACGTTGTCGCGCGTATCCCGCAGGAAACCTCGAAGACCCGTGACATCACCGGTGGTCTGCCGCGCGTTGCCGACCTGTTCGAGGCTCGTCGTCCGAAAGAGCCTTCGATCCTGGCGGAAATCAGCGGCACCATCTCCTTCGGCAAGGAGACCAAGGGCAAGCGCCGCCTGGTCATCACGCCGAACGATGGCAGCGATCCGTACGAGGAGCTGATTCCGAAGTGGCGTCACCTGAACGTGTTCGAAGGCGAACAGGTGAACCGCGGCGAAGTCATCTCCGACGGTCCGAGCAACCCGCACGACATCCTGCGCCTGCTGGGTGTGAGCTCGCTGGCGAAGTACATCGTCAACGAGATCCAGGACGTCTACCGTCTGCAGGGCGTGAAGATCAACGACAAGCACATCGAGACCATCCTGCGTCAGATGCTGCGCAAGGTCGAAGTCAGCGAGTCCGGCGACTCCAGCTTCATCAAAGGCGACCAGGTGGAACTCACCCAGGTGCTGGAAGAGAACGAACAGCTCGGTACCGAGGACAAGTTCCCGGCCAAGTACGAGCGGGTTCTGCTGGGTATCACCAAGGCCTCCCTGTCGACCGAGTCGTTCATTTCCGCGGCGTCGTTCCAGGAGACCACCCGCGTCCTCACCGAGGCGGCGGTCACCGGCAAGCGCGACTTCCTGCGTGGTCTGAAAGAGAACGTGGTCGTGGGTCGCCTGATCCCGGCCGGTACCGGTCTGGCTTACCACAGCGAGCGCAAGCGTCAGCGCGACCTCGGCAAGCCGCAGCGTGTGAGTGCCAGCGAGGCGGAAGCCGCACTGACCGAAGCGCTGAACTCGAGCGGTAACTAAGCATCAACGACAAGCCCCGGCTATCCCGATAGCCGGGGCTTTGTCTTGACGGTGTACAAGAACCTCTTTACTATTTTGTACCCCGAAAATTGGCAGGGCGCACGCTCTGTCATTTCGTTTGTGTGTCGTAAGACAATCAGTGGAGCTATAGATGGCAACTATCAACCAGCTGGTGCGTAAGCCGCGCAAGCGCATGGTCGACAAGAGCGACGTGCCTGCGCTGCAGAACTGCCCGCAACGTCGTGGCGTATGCACCCGCGTATACACCACCACGCCGAAAAAGCCGAACTCGGCACTGCGTAAGGTATGCCGTGTACGTCTGACCAACGGTTTCGAGGTTTCCTCGTACATCGGTGGTGAAGGTCACAACCTGCAAGAACACAGCGTAGTGCTGATCCGTGGCGGTCGTGTAAAGGACCTTCCGGGTGTGCGTTACCACACCGTGCGCGGTTCGCTGGACACCTCGGGTGTCAAAGACCGTAAGCAGGGTCGTTCGAAGTACGGCGCCAAGCGTCCGAAGTAATAGCGTTTTTATATTTATCTGAGTCGATAAGAGTAAGGTCGGGCGTAACTTGACTGTTATGGTCCCGGGCTAACCTGAAGACCGTTTGAGGGCTTATCAATGCCAAGACGTCGTGTAGCGGCCAAGCGTGAAGTGCTGGCTGATCCGAAATACGGAAGCCAGATCCTGGCCAAGTTCATGAACCACGTGATGGAAAGCGGCAAGAAAGCCGTTGCCGAGCGTATCGTTTACGGTGCGCTGGACAAGGTGAAGGAACGCGGCAAGGCCGATCCCCTGGAAACCTTCGAAAAAGCTCTCGATGCCATCGCTCCGCTGGTCGAAGTGAAGTCCCGCCGCGTAGGTGGTGCGACTTACCAGGTTCCGGTCGAAGTCCGTCCGTCCCGTCGTAATGCCCTGGCCATGCGTTGGCTGGTGGACTTCGCCCGCAAGCGTGGCGAGAAGTCCATGGCTCTGCGCCTGGCTGGCGAGCTGCTGGATGCCGCTGAAGGCAAGGGCGCAGCAGTCAAGAAGCGTGAAGACGTGCACCGTATGGCAGAGGCCAACAAGGCCTTCTCGCACTACCGGTTCTAATCGCGCTGCCCAACCCCCGAGGACCTTATTGTGGCCCGTACTACACCCATCAACCGCTACCGTAATATCGGTATCTGTGCCCACGTTGACGCGGGCAAGACCACCACCACGGAGCGGGTTCTGTTCTATACCGGCGTCAACCACAAGCTGGGCGAAGTGCATGACGGCGCTGCGACCACCGACTGGATGGTGCAGGAGCAGGAGCGCGGTATCACCATTACCTCCGCTGCCGTTACCACCTTCTGGAAGGGCTCGCGCGGTCAGTACGACAACTATCGCGTAAACGTCATCGACACCCCCGGCCACGTAGACTTCACCATTGAGGTGGAGCGTTCCCTGCGTGTACTGGACGGCGCTGTCGTGGTGTTCTGTGGCACCTCCGGCGTAGAGCCGCAGTCGGAAACCGTATGGCGTCAGGCCAACAAGTACGGCGTACCGCGCATCGTCTACGTCAACAAGATGGACCGCCAGGGCGCGAACTTCCTGCGCGTCGTCGAGCAGATCAAGAAGCGCCTGGGTCATACCCCGGTTCCGGTCCAGCTCGCCATCGGCGCTGAAGAGAACTTCGTCGGTCAGGTCGACCTGATCAAGATGAAGGCCATCTACTGGAACGATGACGACAAGGGCATGACCTACCGCGAGGAAGAAATTCCTGCGGAGCTCAAGGACCTGGCCGAAGAGTGGCGTTCCAGCATGGTCGAGGCTGCGGCCGAAGCCAACGAAGAGCTGATGAACAAGTACCTCGAAGAGGGCGAGCTCTCCGAAGCCGAGATCAAGGAAGGTCTGCGTCTGCGCACCCTGGCGTGCGAGATCGTTCCGGCCGTCTGCGGTTCCTCGTTCAAGAACAAGGGCGTTCCGCTGGTTCTCGATGCTGTCATCGACTACCTCCCGGCTCCGACCGAGATCCCTGCGATCAAAGGTGTCAGCCCGGACGACGAGACCGTCGAAGACGAGCGTCATGCCGACGACAACGAGCCGTTCTCGTCCCTGGCGTTCAAGATCGCTACCGACCCGTTCGTCGGTACCCTGACCTTCGCCCGCGTTTACTCCGGCGTCCTGAGTTCCGGCGACTCCGTCCTGAACTCGGTGAAAGGCAAGAAAGAGCGCGTCGGTCGGATGGTGCAGATGCACGCCAACCAGCGTGAAGAGATCAAGGAAGTGCGCGCAGGCGACATCGCTGCCCTGATCGGCATGAAGGACGTCACCACCGGTGACACCCTGTGCTCGATCGAGAAGCCGATCATCCTCGAGCGCATGGACTTCCCCGAGCCGGTAATTTCGGTCGCTGTAGAGCCGAAGACCAAGGCTGACCAGGAGAAGATGGGTATCGCCCTCGGCAAGCTGGCCCAGGAAGACCCGTCGTTCCGTGTCAAGACCGACGAAGAGTCCGGTCAGACCATCATCTCCGGTATGGGCGAGCTGCACCTGGACATCATCGTCGACCGCATGAAGCGCGAGTTCGGCGTCGAGGCCAACATCGGCAAGCCGCAGGTTGCTTACCGTGAGACCATCACCAAGGACAACGTGGAGATCGAAGGCAAGTTCGTTCGCCAGTCCGGTGGTCGCGGCCAGTTCGGTCATTGCTGGATCCGTTTCTCGGCCGCGGACGTGGACGAGAAGGGCAACATCACCGAAGGCCTGGTGTTCGAGAACGAAGTCGTGGGTGGTGTGGTTCCGAAGGAATACATCCCGGCGATCCAGAAGGGTATCGAAGAGCAGATGAAGAACGGCGTCGTTGCCGGCTATCCGCTCATCGGCCTGAAGGCTACCGTTTTCGATGGTTCCTACCATGACGTCGACTCCAACGAGATGGCGTTCAAGATCGCTGCTTCCATGGCGACCAAGCAGCTGGCCCAGAAGGGCGGCGGCAAGGTGCTCGAGCCGATCATGAAGGTAGAGGTGGTGACTCCTGAGGACTACATGGGTGACGTGATGGGCGACCTGAACCGTCGTCGTGGTCTGATTCAGGGGATGGAGGACACGGTTTCCGGTAAGGTTATTCGTGCCGAGGTTCCGCTGGGTGAGATGTTCGGTTATGCGACCGACGTGCGTTCCATGTCCCAGGGTCGCGCGAGCTACTCCATGGAATTCTCCAAATACGCCGAAGCTCCGTCGAACATCGTCGAAGCGCTGGTTAAAAAACAAGGTTGATTCAGCCCTTTAAGTAAGAGGTTTACTGTCGTGGCTAAGGAAAAATTCGAACGTAACAAACCGCACGTCAACGTCGGCACCATCGGTCACGTTG
>NZ_KV811223.1:0-244 GCF_001813025.1 Pseudomonas sp. HMSC066A08 | reverse complement strand
TATTGGATGTCTATAACAAATTCAAAAAAATATCAAAGGCTGGGTGATAAGGATGGCAACTCACTGAGTGGGGATAAGACATTAACCCATGGCGGTGGCAGAACATACGCGCAAGATCTCGCTTTACAAGAGCAACATAGACAACTTATAGAGAAGATCTTAAGTGGCGACATGCAAAGTGGCTTAGTGTTTACTTGTCAGATTGGTGGATTACCTGAAGAGACTTTCCAAGTCACGCAATTCG
>NZ_KV811222.1:0-300 GCF_001813025.1 Pseudomonas sp. HMSC066A08 | reverse complement strand
TGAAGTTGCTGTCATTATGCAAGATGGTTTAGAGCGTATGTATGGTGATAAACAAGAAAACGTTTATTACTACATCACAACGTTAAACGAAAACTATCATATGCCAGCAATGCCAGCTGGAGCAGAAGAGGGTATCCGTAAAGGTATCTATAAACTGGAATCTCTGGAAGGCGCGAAAGGTAAAGTTCAGTTACTGGGTTCTGGCTCTATTTTACGTCACGTACGTGAAGCGGCACAAATTCTGTCAACCGAATATGGTATTGGTTCCGATGTGTACAGTGTAACATCATTCACTGAATT
>NZ_KV811221.1:0-572 GCF_001813025.1 Pseudomonas sp. HMSC066A08 | reverse complement strand
CCGTTCCACAAATAAAACGTGACGGTATTCCCACCTGATTAATGTTTATTCCAATTCTAAAGGAGATATGACGATGCTCGATAATGCTATTCCCCAAGGTTTCGAAGACGCCGTGGAGTTGCGCAGGAAGAATCGCGAGACGGTGGTCAAGTATATGAACACCAAAGGTCAGGATCGCCTGCGCCGCCATGAACTTTTCGTCGAGGACGGCTGTGGCGGTTTATGGACCACCGATACCGGCTCGCCCATCGTCATTCGTGGCAAGGACAAGCTGGCCGAGCACGCGGTGTGGTCGCTGAAATGCTTCCCGGATTGGGAGTGGTACAACATCAAGGTCTTCGAGACCGACGATCCCAACCACTTCTGGGTCGAGTGCGACGGCCACGGCAAGATCCTCTTCCCCGGCTATCCCGAGGGCTACTACGAGAACCACTTCCTGCATTCCTTCGAACTGGACGACGGCAAGATCAAGCGCAACCGCGAATTCATGAACGTCTTCCAGCAATTGCGCGCCCTGAGCATTCCGGTCCCGCAGATCAAACGCGAAGGCATTCCCACTTGATCGAAACGAT
>NZ_KV811220.1:0-204 GCF_001813025.1 Pseudomonas sp. HMSC066A08 | reverse complement strand
CATAAAAAAGTAATATAATAGCGATAAAGGGAGTCACTATGGCTGAGACGAGATCAGGTAGCATATGTGCGAAAAAACCTTCTAAGCTTTTTATATCATCATTGATAATACGTCGCAGATTTCCACTGCCATATTGAGCAAAAAATGATAATGGTACTTTACTGATTTTTTTAGCTATTGCGAGTTGTAATTGATGCTGAATAC
>NZ_KV811219.1:0-542 GCF_001813025.1 Pseudomonas sp. HMSC066A08 | reverse complement strand
TTTTGCGGCCTTGCGTGCCTTACGGAAATTGCGGGCAAAGATCAGCCGCTCCGCTGGCACCGGCTTTTCGTTTTCGTTGCTATCGGTGTCGCGTCGGCTAGGCATTCGGCGTGGCACCTCCCTTGGTGTTGGTTGAACATCGCGCCATCGAACAGAAGGACAGACGCATGAAATTACTTCATCTTAGCAAAAATGGTGCCCTAAGCGGAGGGATTTTGTCTATGACTCAGCGCAGGATCGGCACCAAAAAGGAGAGTTCCGAATGAACGGGCCTAAACCAATTAGTGACATTGTAGGGGGCAATCTGCTGGCCAGACTGGAGCAGACGCACCAGAGGTATCGTGAAAAAGTGGAGGCCGCAGCCCTGCCCGGCGAGACGTTCGAGCAAGCCGAGAAGCGCCTACGTGAAGAAGGCGAGCGCGAACAGAGGCGGAAAAGCAACGAGGTTGCCCAGCTACAAGCCGAGGCAACTATGGCCGCACAGTTGCGCGATAGA
The DNA here is from genome assembly GCF_001813025.1 of Pseudomonas sp. HMSC066A08. NCBI lineage: Bacteria > Pseudomonadati > Pseudomonadota > Gammaproteobacteria > Pseudomonadales > Pseudomonadaceae > Pseudomonas > Pseudomonas sp. HMSC066A08. Next base: position 46 of record NZ_KV811219.1, on the reverse strand, counting down.
AGCCCTATCCCGCGAAGCCCAATCCCTAACACATCGTCCCCCAGTG
>NZ_KV811218.1:0-225 GCF_001813025.1 Pseudomonas sp. HMSC066A08 | reverse complement strand
AAACATCAAATACGCTAGCTGCTTTTAACTTGCTCTCTTCATCTTGTGGGAAAGATGATGATGCAAAAGTAAATACACATTGTTCCGCTCGCTCTACGGAGAGTGTGCTTTTTTCTTTTAGTGCGTTTTTTAATAACGCTAAGATATATTGGCCGTTGAGACTTAACGCATCGACAGTCACTTGATTTTTGTTTGCACTAATACGTAATGCACTATCAACGATTA
>NZ_KV811216.1:0-259 GCF_001813025.1 Pseudomonas sp. HMSC066A08 | reverse complement strand
AAACCGGAGGAAGGTGGGGATGACGTCAAGTCATCATGGCCCTTACGGCCAGGGCTACACACGTGCTACAATGGTCGGTACAAAGGGTTGCCAAGCCGCGAGGTGGAGCTAATCCCATAAAACCGATCGTAGTCCGGATCGCAGTCTGCAACTCGACTGCGTGAAGTCGGAATCGCTAGTAATCGTGAATCAGAATGTCACGGTGAATACGTTCCCGGGCCTTGTACACACCGCCCGTCACACCATGGGAGTGGGTTGC
>NZ_KV811215.1:0-232 GCF_001813025.1 Pseudomonas sp. HMSC066A08 | reverse complement strand
CAATCGGCTGTTTTCCAGTTCAAGATCCTTCAACCGTTTGGCGTCCGCCACGGTCATACCGCCAAACTTGGCCCGCCAGGTGTAGAACGAGGCATCACTGAAGCCGTGTCGGCGACACAGTTCCTTCACCGGCACACCGGCCTCCGCCTGCTTGAGGAAGTCGAGAATCTGCTCTTCGGTAAAACGCTTTTTCACTGCCGTCTCCTGCTCGGAAAACGGACTCTACTAAGTT
>NZ_KV811214.1:0-524 GCF_001813025.1 Pseudomonas sp. HMSC066A08 | reverse complement strand
CGCCTTGGCCAAGCCCGATACTCTGCGGCCCTGGGATCGTATCGTCGATCTATACAGTAAGGCAGTTGAGCGTGGTCACTGGAAGGCTATGCATAACTTGGCGAACCTCTATCGTACCGGTTGGCCGGGCGGTGTGGAGAAGGACACTCAGAAAGCTCTAGATCTCTACCAGAAGATGATCGACTTGAAGGTTCCTCAAGGTTTCTACGATATGGCGGCAATGATCGGAAATCGCGCTGGCGTCAAGAATCCTGCGACTGATGGACTTACTTTTCTCGATAAGGCTGCAAGCTTGGGTAATCCACCAGCATTAACTGAGTTAGGAAAGCTATATATATATGTTGCTGGTCAGGATGAGTTTGGGCTGAAATATACGAACTGTGCTGCGGGCCAAGGCTATGCTCCTGCCAATTACGAGTTGGCGATGTACTATCGTTTGGTGGCACATAACTACCCAAAGGCGGCAGGCTATTACCTTCTTGCTGCAAGCCAAGGAAATGATGATGCTGCCTTCTTCATGTCCG
>NZ_KV811213.1:0-236 GCF_001813025.1 Pseudomonas sp. HMSC066A08 | reverse complement strand
CAACCGTGATAGAGTCACCGGTATGGATCCCCATCGCATCAAAGTTTTCAATGGAGCAAACGATAATACAGTTATCATTTTTATCGCGCACCACTTCCATTTCATACTCTTTCCAGCCAATTAATGATTCATCAATTAATAGTTCATTGGTCGGTGATAAATCTAAGCCTCGAGTACAAATTTCTTCAAATTCTTCGCGATTATAGGCGATCCCGCCCCCTGTTCCCCCCATAGTA
>NZ_KV811212.1:0-628 GCF_001813025.1 Pseudomonas sp. HMSC066A08 | reverse complement strand
CTTTTCTTAGCTGCCTACACGGCAGTGAACTAGCTCCGAAAACCTATAACCATTTGAAGGAAAAAGAAATACCGAGCCTTTCCTGCCAGAGACCCTCTTTTTTCGAGGCCTCCTAACTTACTGATTTATAAGGGCGTAAGAAATCGTCCGAAAAAAGGGTCGGAAGCTTCGGGCAATTGGAGGCCGTTTCGCGAGGGCCGGGACGTCGGTCAACCGCGCCGTTCGAGGGCGAGAGGTCTTGTGATGGGCGATGCCGCAAAGCCCCCGGCCAGGCCGGGGGCGTCGCGCCGGGGAGCGGCGCTACAGGCTGGGGTGGCCCGCCTCGATTTCGGACAAGGCATCGCTGAGCAGCGACAGCAACGCACCGTTGATGTAGGCCAGGGTGCCGCCGGGCTCTTCTTTCTCATCGAGCAAACGGGTCATGGCCAGGACATTGATTGCCGACCTCAAGCGCCCTTTCGCGTTGTCGAACAAGTGCGCGGGGAGTGCATGGGTGTCCACGTACAGGGTGGCGCTACGCGGACACATGTCGGCCTGGGAGGTGGGTAGCAGCGGGACGAAGCGGGGGGACGATTCTGTTACCTCGGGGTTGGACGTATCATTCGGCTTAGCCATGGGTCAGCTCCTT
>NZ_KV811210.1:0-338 GCF_001813025.1 Pseudomonas sp. HMSC066A08 | reverse complement strand
CTCCTCCGTTACTCTTTAGGAGGAGACCGCCCCAGTCAAACTGCCCACCATACACTGTCCTCGATCCGGATCACGGACCAGAGTTAGAACCTCAAGCATGCCAGGGTGGTATTTCAAGGATGGCTCCACGCGAACTGGCGTCCACGCTTCAAAGCCTCCCACCTATCCTACACAAGCAGGCTCAAAGTCCAGTGCAAAGCTACAGTAAAGGTTCACGGGGTCTTTCCGTCTAGCCGCGGATACACTGCATCTTCACAGCGATTTCAATTTCACTGAGTCTCGGGTGGAGACAGCGCCGCCATCGTTACGCCATTCGTGCAGGTCGGAACTTACCCGAC
>NZ_KV811209.1:0-294 GCF_001813025.1 Pseudomonas sp. HMSC066A08 | reverse complement strand
CGGACATGAAGAAGGCAGCATCATCATTTCCTTGACTGGCAGCAAGAAGATAATAGCTCGCCGCCTTGGGGAAGTTATGCTCTACTATCTTATAATACGCCCCTAACTCATAATTAGCCGGTGAATAACCCTGACTGGCAGCGCAATTGGTATACGCCAAACCCAAATCTTTCTTCTTAGCTACATAAATATAAAGCCTTCCAAGTTCAGTCAATGCCGGCGGATTTCCCAAGCTGGCGGCCCTATCCAAGAAAGTCAGGCCATCGGTAGCAGGATTCTTAACACCGGCACGAT
>NZ_KV811208.1:0-27282 GCF_001813025.1 Pseudomonas sp. HMSC066A08 | reverse complement strand
CAGCGCCTTCGTTACGAAGTGCGTATCGGTGGCGAAGCAGGTCAGGAGCGAGTCGGTATCTTCGATGACTTCTTCGAAGCCTGCTGTGCGCGAAAGTCGGCAGAAGTCCGTCATGGCTACCACGCCAACCACGGACGCCTAATGGACGACAGCGACCCGGTAGAGGTCGTGAAGAGCATTTGGCCTGAAGGGAGGGTCGAGCAGTGACGCCCGTAAAACAGGAGTCACTCATGCAGGGACAGACCGGCATCGCGAAGAAGGTCTATGAGTGCGTACCGATCTCTGAGCCCTGGCGTTCGTTCCAGGTGCTCACCGCGCTACGCAACATGACCGGAAGCACGCCGGACGTTCGGATTGTCCAGGGCTGTCTGCGCGATCTGGTCGATTCCGGACTGATCCGCCGCACTGGTACTGACCACTACCAACGAATCCAAGTCGAGAAAAAGACCAAGCCTCAGGAGCCGAAGATGGGCGAGCCCGCGAAGAAGATCGAAACCCAGTCCGAGCAGAAGCGCTTTGCCTCCCCGCTGGAGATGCTGGGCGAACTGGCAAACGAGCTCGCCGGCATGGCCGAGCACATGAAGCGCCTGTCTGATCGAATCGAGGACGTCGCGCTGGCAGTCGAGCAGGAGCGCGAATCGAACGCTAAGTCGATGGAAAGCTATCGCCAGCTCAAGGCACTGCTGAAGAGCCTGCAAGGGGAGGGCGAGTGACATGGATATCGTAGACATCGCCAATGACTACGCCGAGCGTGAACTCGCTGAACGACTGTACTCCCGAGTCAAGTACGTCGGTGAGAGCCTGTACGAATGTGAAGACTGCGGCGAGGAGATTCCTGTGGCGCGTCGGGCACTCGTTCCTGGGGTTCGTAAGTGCCGGGACTGCGCGGAACTGGCTGAGCGGAGGGCTGTGTGATGGATGTTAAAACGCACTATTGCTCGTTCTGCGGAGAGTCAGAGCACGACCTAAAGGCGCTCATCAAAGGCCCGTCGGCGCTTATCTGTGATGCATGTGTTGCTCTGTGTGTGGAACTGCTCGAGGACAAGGGCCATTGGCCGCCAGTTCCTTGTGGTTCTGGAGTTTCCGAATCCAATCCGGAGGAGGTCGAGTGATGCGGAACTATCGCAAGCCAGAAATGTACTCGGACGCCGATTGGGAAATGGTCCAGGGCTACATGGCCGGCAAGGATGGCCTGCGCGCCGAACGGTCCACGGCAGCCTACATGCATGGTTATCGCAATGGGGTTTCGGACAGGACTGGTGTTCCTCACGAACGCGCCGAGGTTCTTCGTCGCCGTGCGGAGATGATCCCCGGTATCACTCCCCATAAGGTCTGGTTTCAGGGGAGGGCGCCACGTGACTGACTTCTTCGAACTCCTCGACGAGCCTGGCGCTCAGGTTGCGGATGGTCCGCTCCCGGGAAAGAAAGGGTGGGGCAAGGCGCCGTTCTGCGGAAACAAGGCCCACCACTTCGAGCTGGTCTTTGCCGACACCATTGGCCCGCACGGGCGAGAAAAGTACTGGGTCGCTCTCTGTGGTGCGGATGCGGTTACTACCGACAAGGCGCCGATGTTCTCGGCTGGTAGCTGGCAACGGTGCAAGAACTGTGAGCGGAGGGAAAGCAATGGCTGACCGCACTTTCCGCATCCAAGGCGCTGCCGGCATCCGTCCGGCTTTCGTCGCGGCCTGGAACCTCATCCAGGGTCTGATGAAAGAAGCTCAGGGTGGCTATGAGCTAGTTCTACGTCCACTCAAGTCGAAGCGCTCCATTGAGCAGAACAAGCGGTACTGGTCCCTTCTGCGCGAGCTGGCCGCCGTGGCCTGGGTCGACAACCGCCAGTTCGACGATCAGGTCTGGCACGAGCAGTTCAAGCGCTGGTTCATCGGCTGCGAGGATGTGAAGTTGCCGGACGGCTCGACCGAACTGCGCGGCATCAGCACGACGAAGCTGACCGTCGACGAGTTCGGAATCTACATGACCAAGATCGAAGCATGGGCCGCCGAGCAAGGGTGGCCGCTGATGATGCAGGAGGCCGCATGAGCAAGTTCAAGGCGGGCGATCTCGCTCTTAATCTGCAAGACATCCCCAACTGCATCAGTGCGGGAGTGGTAGTCGAGTTGATGTCTCGACTTGCCCCCGGCGATCTGTTTGTCGAAGACGGCCAGACCTTTCAGGTGAATCGGCCAGCTTGGTGGGTGCTCCACGAAGGTGATCGTCTCTACATACCTGAACGGTATCTCATGCCCCTGCGCGGCGACTTCCAGCCCGAGCAGCAGAAGGCGAAGGGGGTGGAGGCATGAGCAGGCGGCAGGTTGCAAAAATTCTGGTGGGCCAGCTTCTGGTCATCGCACTCATCATCTACACGCAGACCTCTGCGGCCATCAGCCCATGGATTGTCTCAATGGTTGGGACGGCCACCCTATGGCTTGGCTACTTCGCGGGAGAAGAGCTATGAGCCGCAGCTTGTTCTTCTGCGCCATGCGGAGAGTTCCTGTTCGGCCAAGAGCGCTCATTGTCCTGATGATCATGATCGCCTTTGGCTGGGTGCCGCTTGTGGTGGCCGTATGCGAGGCAGTCGGCGAAGGGGTTCGGGCCTGCCGGCAGGAATCGTCCAGGCTCTACGGCGACTTCAGCAAAGCTTTCACCGACTGCTGGAAAGCCTTGGTTTCGGGGGAGCCTCAATGAGCCTATCCGCCAGCCAGCCCAAACCGAAGAAATGCCAGAACCCTGCATGCGGCCAGGAGTTCACCCCTCGCTTCAGCAGCACGCAAAAGGTCTGCTCGCCGGCCTGCGCCCTGTCCATCAAGGACAAGCACGCCAAGCCGGCGCGGAAGGCTATCGCCGACCGAGAGCGGCGGGAGATCAAGGTTCGGAAGGAGAGGCTGAAGAGTAAGGCGGATCACCTGCGCGAGGCTCAGCAGGCATTCAACGAATTCATTCGCCTGCGCGACGCCGACCAGCCGTGCATCAGTTGTGGCCGCCACCACGATGGGCAGTACCACGCCGGGCACTACCGCACGGTTGCCGCCAGCCCAGAGCTTCGCTTCGAGCCGCTCAACGTCCACAAGCAGTGCGCCCCATGCAACAACCATAAGTCAGGCGACATCGTGAACTACCGGATCAACCTGGTGCGCAAGATCGGCGCCGAGAACGTGGAGTGGCTGGAAGGCCCTCATGAGCCCCTGAAACTGACCATCGAAGAAATCAAAGCGCTGAAGGCCCAGTTACGGGCCTGGGTGCGCGAACTGAAGAGGGCAACGGCATGACCAAAGAAACTCTGACCATCGTTCTCTTCAGCATAGGGAGCGGTCTCATCGGTTATGCGATCGGTATTGCTGCCGCCTGGCTGGGCAACTGGTTCACCGACGGTTATCACCCGCTGCTGCTGTCGAACATGGTCAGCACACCAGGTGCTGAGGATGGTGAGCGCGCCAACGAATACCCCGATTATCTGGAGCCTCCGAGAGGCTGTTTCGGCATGTGCTGTGCTGGATGTGATGCTCGCTCGCAGGTCAACTCCAGGAGCAAAACAGTCAGCGAACAGACAGACCAATCTTACGTTTTAAACGCCGTGCTCAGCGCTCAAGGGGGTGGGGAATGAACAAGACATCAGTACTGGTCAGAATCCTGCTCGCGGGCAGCGAGGGGAATACTGCATCCTCTGCGTGGGTCGATGCCGACATGGGATGCGGCGGTTATGGGGTGATGTCGAAGGACGAGCGATTCAAGCTGGACTGCGAGTATCGTCGGCACCTACGCCAGAATCTCACGCCAAGGTTCTGGGATGCGCTCATCGCGCGCTACACCTTGGACATCAACGACCGCGGCAAGGCGATCCGAGGGCTGGGTCGAGTGGTCGCCACACACGCCCACCAGCATTTCAAGTTCTATGCCGTGTTGACCTGGGCGGAGCGCCAGAAAGTAGGAGCAGGGAAGAGATCCACCGGCGTCCTAAAGCCCGACTTCTACGACATGAACAGGTGGGACGACAACCATGGCACTCCTGAACGTACTCGGCGTCGGTGGAGGGCTGGCATCCATGAGGCTCTGGATGGAATCCTCAGCGACGCTATCGCGTCCGCTGTAGCTCTGCTTGAGGAACAGGGGATGTTCGAGCGAATGGCGGCTTGACATCGATGGCCGCGTGGCCGATTATATCCCCATCCTGCCGATCTTGCGCGTTGTGAGGATCGGTAACTCTGAAGCCCTGGCAAATGCCGGGGCTTTCTGTTTATGCGGGCGAATGCAGGATGATGACCTGATAATCAGGCGAACGAGACCAAGCCCGGTGTAGCGATACGGCGCGGGTGTAGGCGGCGAGATGAGTATGGTTAGCCGCCAGGGTACGGGGTAAAACGAGGCGTAGTCACCAACACGCCTATCGTCGCCAAGCGGGGTGCGCATCACCCGCCGCTCGCTCCTTCATGGCTTGATTACCCAGTGTCAGATTGGGCTATCAAGGGTAGTCGAGGGGTGGCCAACAAATGACCGTCGAAGATTTGATTGCGCTTCTCCAGCAGCAAGATCCCAAGGCGAGGGTCGTTATCCCACACGAATGGGATGCGCATCAGCGGACTTTCGCCAGGTCCGTTGTCAGAGAGGCAGTCGAAATCAATGAGAACGGCTCGATCTTCGCAGAAGAGGATGGGTTAGATTCCGTCGTGTTCATCGATGGATTTTAGATTGTGCGGCTCTAGCTCAACTGGCAGAGCGCTGTCCTTCCAAGTCAGATGTTGCGGGTTCAAGTCCCGCGAGCCGCTCCAAACTCGATTCAATGACGTGTAGCTCAGAGGTAGAGCGGTCGGCTGTTACCCGACTGGTCGATGGTTCGATCCCATCCGCGTCAGCCAATAAGCCGGTATGGCGCAACAGGGAGCGCTGCTGATTTGTAATCAGAGGGTTGCGGGTTCGACTCCTGCTGCCGGCACCACACTACAAGGCCCAGGCAATGACCTGGGCTTTTCTGCATCTGGAGTACGTGATTATGGCCGAGCCGAGTGGTGCGGTAGCAGTCGCCGGCTTGGTCGGTATTGGTGCGTCTGCGTTGATCCCTGGCATTGATGCAAATGCAGTGATCGGGGCTTTTGCTGGGGCTATCTTCTTCGTGGTGTATGCCAAGGACATCTCGGCCTGGGCTCGCCTTGGTTACTTCGCTGCGTCCTGGATCGTTGGCTACTACGTCGCCGGCGAAGTCATTGGGCGGGAGTGGGCAAGAACATCGGGCCTGGTCGCCTTTGGTGGGGCATTGTTCTGCGTCGCAGTGGGCACCAGCTTGCTGGAGTGGGTGCAGGGGGGGAAGACGCCTGGTTGGCTCCGCTTCATAGCGGACCGCTTTGGAGGTCGTAATGGTTGACCCTTGGACTCTGGTGGCCGCGATGATTTGCGGCGCCATCTGCATGCGGCTGGCGACATACCGCCGGCAAGGCGCGAGGTATCGCCGAGGCGTTTCCTGGCTCGCCTACCTGCTGTGCGTTGGTAGTGGGTGTTTCGCCCTGAGCGTGATGCTCGATGCACTCCACGGCTACAGACTGAATCCTGTCTCCCCTTGGCTGACCCTGGTGCTGGCGATCCTGCTCGGCCTTGTCTGTCGTGCGCGGGGGAACCTGGCCCACATTCTGAGGGTGTACTGATGGATGCTCCGCTTCTGCTGAAGAACACCGGTACATGCCTGATTTTGTGTGACAGCAACGGGAAGCCGCTCCCTGGCCAGCTTTCGTTGAGCGTCAGCAACGATGGTCTCGTGCCAGCGGTCACGGTCACGTTCGCACTCGACAATGAGCACGTGAGGCTTTGCGGGGAAGGGATGGAGTCGCGCATCTCATACGATGCGTATCTTGAGGCAATTAAGGGAATGCGCAGCTGATGACCAAGTGCACCTTCTGTAACAAGACGCGTGAATGGGCCAAGAAGTGGGCCCGAGTTGCCATGGAGCGCGCGGCCTCTGCTGTGGCCGCCAAGCCGAAGCGATCTGGAGTGGATGATGAACGATAGCCAGAAATCTCTATTGGTGCTCAGTACGGACGTCGCCCTGTCCCAGGAGAAGGTCGACCGTATATCTGAGTCTATCCAGCCGCTGGCAGAAAGCCTTGGCTGTAGGGCTTTGGTCCTGAACAACGGACTTCAGGCTGGCATTCACAGCGACATTCGCCCATTGCTCGGAGACTTGCTCGATGAGCAGCGCAAGACCAATCAGCTATTGCACCTCCTGATCCAGGCTCTCGCCGAAGATGGCGAGGATCCTGACGCCATGCCGACCAGCTATCTGGATGGAACACCGATCCAAGGGCATCAGCCGGTACGCAGTAATAGCCTTTTGGCAACACCGCCAGGGGAGCGATGATGTCGACGTTTATGGGCTCCGCCAGGGAAACCCAGATAGCTGCTGTTCGAGTCCGCCGCGGGTGGTTCGGCAAGCTGGTTGTCCAGCTTCGCTACAAGATCGAGCGCCCCGAAAGCCCGCTCCCTGGCCGGGAGTTGATCTACCACGTATGCGGGCTCTCCCGTTGGCGAGATGCCAACGCAAATGATTTCGCTGAGTCCCTGATGGTCGCGAAGCTCATCGGGATGTCTGATGAAGGAACGCCCTCATGAAGAGTCACCCGATCCCTGTAGGAGTCGAGGTCAACCCCAATCGGCCCTGGACGCCTGATGACATTGCTGGGTACAGCGGCGAGGTAGTGAGCGCCATGAAGGTTCTCGAGCCTCTGCTGCGCTCCGGACTGCTGGCGCTCCATCCTGATGAATGGCAAGGCGGAAAGCTCTCGTTCCTCAGACCGGCACAAGCTAGGCGGCAAGGCTGGACCCCGCCGGTTCAGGCAGCCGGCAATCAGGTATCCAGAAGTGCCTGACCTCCCTCAGCGTCACACCAAGCCCAAGGCCAATGGAGTGACTAAGCACGAGGTAGAGGACAAGGCATGGGGGAATGGGCGCGGCGGCAGACCGTGGCGTCGCAAGCGAGAGCGCATCCTCAGGCGGGATGGCTACATGTGCCAGTGCCCAGAGTGCAAGGGAGTGAAGAGGATCGCCACAGAGGTGGATCACATCATCCCGCTGAGCCAGGGAGGCACAGACGATGACTCCAACCTGATGGCTATTGCTGGATACCCATGTCATGCGAGGAAGACGGCAAGGGAGTCGGCAGCATCTAGGAAATAGTCGGGTTCCCTCAGCGCGCGGACGCGACGATTCTGGATATTTACGAATAACGTCAGTGGTTTTCACTGGATTGGTGCGGTTTGACCGAAAAATCGAGTTAAATGAGAAAAAGTCTCATTTATAGGGGTGGGGCGGGTCAAAACCTTAGAACCTTTCGCTAGGACACCGCGCCCCCAACTCTTTTCTCATTTCCACAGAATTTAGGTTCCCGAATGGCCCGTCACAAGCAGCCTGCCGAGGTCGCAAAGTTCAAGGGCGCGGACAAGAAGAACCCTCAGCGCTACCGGCAGGAGCCAGCAAAGGGCGAGGGGGATGTCGGCGAAGCGCCCATCCATCTGCAAGGCCCCGCTCGTCTCGCGTGGAAAGAGTTGTGCACTCAGTCGATCAAGGGCGTTCTGACGGGATCGGACCGGATCATCCTGGAGGTCACCGCGAACCTGCTCGCTGAATACCGCGCCAACCCGACAGAGTTCGCGGTTGGCAAGTACACCCATCTGATCGGAAACCTGGCCCGGCTTGGATTAACGCCGTCCGACCGCCAGAAGTTCGGCCTGGAAAAGCCGAAGGAGAAGGACGAGTTCGAGGATTTCTGAGATGAACCCTAGCGACATTGCGCGACAGTACGCTAGCGATGTCGTTGGAGGGGCTATCGTTGCGTGCCGGTATGTGAAGCTTGCATGCCAGCGTTTCCTGAATGACTTGGACCGCCAGGGCGATGACGATTGGCCATACGTTTTCGATGAGGCCAAGGCAGATCGTGCTGTCAAGTTCATGCAGCTCATGCCTCACACCAAAGGCAAATGGAGCGCTTCGAAGTCGAAGCTAGTGTTCGAGCCTTGGCAGGTATTCATCGAGGCCAACATCTTCGGCTGGGTGAAGAAGGACACCGGCAAGCGTAGGTTCCGCGAGGCCTACGAAGAGATTCCCAGGAAGAACGGCAAATCGGCCCGCCTGGCGGCCAGGGGGATTTACCTGTTCGCCGCGGATGGCGAGTCGGGAGCTGAGGTCTACTCCGGCGCTACTACAGAGAAGCAGGCCTTTGAGGTATTCCGTCCGGCCTGGATGATGGCGCACAAGCTTGAGAACCTGCGTAACCGATTCGGTATCGAGCTTTCTGGCAACCAGAAGAACCCTGGCCCCATGTTCGTCATGGAGGATATGTCGAAGTTCGAGACGGTTATCGGCAACCCAGGGGACGGTGCGAGTCCCCATGCTGCCCTGGTGGACGAGTACCACGAACACGACACGGATGCCCTGGTTGACACCATGCAGACCGGCATGGGGGCACGAGAACAGCCATTGCTGTCGATCATTACGACGGCAGGATCGAATCTCGGCGGCCCATGTTACGAGAAGCGCAGGGACGTGATCCGCATTCTCGAGGGGCAGACGATCGATGAGACGATTTTCGGGATCATCTACACGATCGACGAGGATGATCCGTGGGATGACCCGGCCAGCCTGATCAAGGCCAATCCGAATTACGGAGTGTCGGTCTTCCCTGACTTCCTCCTAGCCCAGCTCCAGCAGGCCAAGCGTTCGGCGTCGAAGCAGAACGCCTTCCGCACCAAGCACCTGAACCAGTGGGTGGGGGCTAGGACGGTCTGGATGAACATGCTGGCCTGGCAGCGGCAGAAGCGCGACTTCACGATTGCGGACATGGCCGGATGTCGCTGCTGGATGGCGCTTGATTTGGCGAGCAAGAAAGACGTGGCCGCCTTAGTGATGCTGTTCGAGAAGGCGGGGCAGTTCTACTGCACCCCCCGCTTCTACGCTCCGGAGGCTGCCGCCGAGGAAAACGAGAAGTATCAGAACTTCGCGCTTGAGGGTCACCTGGTCCTGACTCCAGGGAGCATGACGGACTACGCCTTTATCGAGGCAGACATCCTTGACCTAGCAAAACAGATCGACCTGCAGGATTCCGCCTTCGACGACTGGCAGGCCAACTACCTGATTACACGCCTCTCGAACACCTCAATCCCGGTCGTGGACTTCAACCAGACGGTGAAGAACATGAGCGAACCGATGAAGGAGGTGGAGGCGAGGGTGATAGCGCGGACACTCTGGCATGACGGAAACCCAGTCATGACCTGGATGATGGGCAACGTGGCGGCAAAGATCGATGCCAAGGAAAACATCTACCCGCGCAAGGAAAACGACAACGACCCCAACTGCAAGATCGATGGTCCAGTGGCCTTGATCATGGCTATGGGGCGCGCCCTGGTTGCCGGCGTTGATGACGGCGACGACTTCATGAACGCCATACGGAACCCGATCATCGCATGAACATCGCTACTGGCCTCTACCTCTTCTTTGGCGTCCTTGGTCTGGCTCTTTTCGTAGCCGGAACCTTCGTGCTGCTGGGGCTCGGCTGGGCGCTCATTTCCGGTGCGGCGTCGGCGTTCGCCATAGCGGCGTTTATTCGCAAGGGGCTGACCAGTGAGTAAGAGTCTCGGAAAAGTCCTGAGCAGTGCTACGTCTGCGCCCAGGTCTTCATTGTTCGGCTGGGGGGGGAAGACCATCCGGCTGACAGATGGCGCGTTCTGGTCGCAGTTCCTGGGGCGGGAGTCGTCTAGCGGGAAAAAGGTCACTGTCGACAAGGCAATGAAGCTGTCTGCGGTATGGGCTTGCGTTCGCTTGATCTCTACTTCTGTCGCCGGTCTTCCGCTGGGAGTGTACGAGCGGAAAGCGGACGGGAGCAGAGTCGATGCTCGGTCGTTCCCGCTCTACGATGTTGTTCACAACAGCCCCAACGACGACATGACGGCCTTCCAGTTCTGGCAGGCCATGGTCGCATCAATGCTGCTTTGGGGTAACGCATACGCGGAGATTCGCCGCGCTGCTGGCAGACCGGCTGCGTTGGACTTCCTGCTTCCATCGAGGATCGACCTGGAGTGTGATGACAACGGTCGGCTGAAGTATTTCTATACGCCAAAGAAGGGTGCTCGTAGAGAGATCGAGCGTACCAACATGCTGCACATCCCGGCGTTCACGCTGGATGGTCGAATTGGTCTCTCTGCAATCAGGTACGGAGTTGATGTCTTCGGCTCGGTCATGTCGGCGGAGGACGCAGCCAACGGCACATTCAAGAACGGACTTCTACCCACGGTCGCCTTCAAGGTTGATCGCATTCTCCAACCTGCGCAGCGGGAGGAGTTCAGGGAGTATGTGAAGTCCGTGTCGGGCGCGATGAACTCCGGAAGATCCCCGGTTCTGGAGCAAGGGATTACCCCTGAAACCATCGGCATCAATCCGGTCGATGCTCAGTTGCTGGAGACGCGAGAGCATGGGGTTATCGAGATTTGCAGATGGTTCGGGGTACCGCCCTGGATGATCGGCCAGACCGACAAGGGGAGCAACTGGGGGACAGGGCTTGAACAGCAGATGCTCGCGTTCCTGACATTCTCGATCAGTTCGATCACCAATCAGATTCAGCAGTGCGTCAATAAGCGGCTGCTAACTGCGCCCGAGCGGATTCGCTATTACGCCGAGTTCTCCCTTGAGGGGTTCCTGAAGGCTGATAGCGCTGGTCGCGCTGCCTGGTACAGCACCATGGCGCAAAACGGTTTCATGACCCGCAACGAAGGTCGGCGGAAAGAGAACCTGCCAGAACTCCCCGGCGGAGACATTCTCACCGTCCAATCCAACCTAGTTCCAATCGACCAACTCGGTCAATCTAACGAGAGCCAGGCCGTCCGCGCCGCGCTCATGAACTGGCTCAGCCAGCCAGAACCACAGGAGTAACCCATGACTCTGCGAAATCTTCCGGCAGCGCCGGAGGCTCGCCCGCGCTCGGGCGTCCAGTGCGACCTGGCGCCCAAAGCGCTAGATGCATGGCGTCCTGAGCTTCGAGCAGCTTCTGGCGATAACCCGGACTCCACGATCACCATCTACGAGCCGATTGGCTACGACTGGTGGACCGGTGAAGGTGTCACGGCAAAACGCATTGCTGGCGCTCTGCGCTCCATCGGCAACGATATCGATGTGACCGTGAATATCAACAGCCCTGGCGGCGACGTATTCGAAGGCCTGGCCATTTACAACCTGCTGCGCGAGCACAAGGGCAAGGTCACGGTGAACATCATCGGCCTGGCTGCCTCTGCCGCCTCTTTCATCGCCATGGCGGGGGATGAGATCCGCATTGGCCGCGCCGCCTTCCTGATGATCCACAACGCCTGGCTGATCGCCATGGGCAATCGGAACGACCTGCGTGAGATCGCCGACTGGCTGGAGCCATTCGACATGACGCTGGCTGACATCTACGCACAGCGCACGGGAATCGACATCGACGACATCGTGAAGCAGATGGACGCCGAGACCTGGATCGGTGGGCGAGAAGCCGTCGACAAAGGGTGGGCAGATGCCTTCCTGGAGTCCGACGAGATCTCCAGCGCTCCCAGCAACCGCAGCGAATCCATCCTGGCCAAGCGCCGAATGGATGCCGCCCTGGCTCGCAGCGGCATGCCGCGAAGCCAGCGCAATGAACTCATCAACGACTTCAAGACCAGCATGCTTGGCGCTGCTGGCGGGGGTGGTGGCACCCCGACCGATATGCCTGGCGCTGTCGCTCCTGACCTCTCCGCTGCACTACGGGCAGCACAAGACATCACCAAATTCCTCCAAGGAGAATCGCAATGAGCGACTTCGAAAAACAAATCGGCGAACTGAACGCCAGCCTCAAACAGGTTGGGGATCAGATCAAGTCACAGGCCGAACAGGTCAACACCCAGATCGCCAACTTCGGCGAGATGAACAAGGAAACCCGCGCCAAGGTCGACGAACTGCTGACTGCTCAGGGCGAACTGCAAGCACGACTGAGCGCCGCGGAACAAGCCATGCTGGCCAACGAGAAGCGTGACGGCGGCGAAGAAGCACCGAAGACCGCCGGCCAAATGGTCGCAGAGAGCCTGAAAGAGCAGGGTGTAACCAGCTCCCTGCGCGGTTCGCATCGCGTATCCATGCCGCGCTCGGCCATCACCTCCATCGACAGCTCTGGCGGCGCCCTGGTTGCTCCTGATCGTCGCCCCGGTGTCGTTGCCGCTCCGCAGCGTCGACTGACCATCCGCGACCTGGTTGCGCCCGGCACCACTGAGTCTAACTCCGTCGAGTACGTCCGCGAGACCGGCTTCGTCAACAATGCCGCTCCTGTTTCGGAAGGCACCCAGAAGCCGTACTCCGACCTGACCTTCGAGCTGGAAAACGCGCCGGTTCGCACCATCGCGCACCTGTTCAAGGCAAGTCGACAGATCCTGGACGACGCTTCGGCCTTGCAGAGCTACATCGATGCGCGCGCTCGTTACGGCCTGATGCTGGTCGAAGAAGGTCAACTGCTCTACGGGAACGGGACCGGCGCCAATCTGCACGGCATCATTCCGCAGGCACAGGCCTACGCTCCGCCGAGCGGCGTAGTGGTGACTGCCGAGCAGCGAATCGACCGCATCCGCCTGGCGATCCTTCAGGCGCAACTGGCCGAGTTCCCGGCCAGCGGTATCGTGCTCAACCCCATCGACTGGGCGCTGATCGAGCTGACCAAGGACGCCGAGAACCGCTACATCATCGGCAGCCCGCAGAACGGCACCACTCCGACCCTCTGGCGTCTGCCGGTGGTGGAAACCCAGGCCATCACTCAGGACGAGTTCCTGACCGGTGCGTTCTCTCTCGGCGCCCAGATCTTCGACCGCATGGACATCGAGGTTCTGGTTTCCACCGAGAACGACAAGGACTTCGAGAACAACATGGTCACCATCCGCGCCGAGGAGCGGCTGGCCTTCGCGGTCTATCGCCCCGAGGCTTTCGTGACTGGTTCGCTGACCGCCAGCTAACTGGAAGGGGCCGGGAGACCGGCCCTTCTTTCTTTGAGGTGACTATGCCTGACGTAATGATCAAACCAATTCGCTCATACTTGGACGGCGGTCGCGTGAGAAAGGCCGGCGGTGATGCATACCTTGCATCCGAGCACCTGGCGCGCCAGTTGGTGGCCCGAGGCTTGTGCCAGATTGTGGAATCAGAGATCCCAAAGCCTGTGGCTGGCGAGTCGCCGTCTGCCTCGCAAGCGGCCCCAGCCTCACCGCAGAAGACTGCGAGCGAGTCCGTCAGTGGAGAGCAGCCGCGCCGCAGAGGGCGGCCGTCTGCGCAAACACGACATTCCGACTGACGCCTTGGGCTGATGCCCTTTGGGCAATGGATAAGGTCTGGTGGGAGCGATACGCGTCGGAAGCCAAATCCCTCTTCCAGGGCGAACTGCTCACCCTCAACACCAACCGTTTCGGCATCAAGACGGCACGCATTGAGCACTACAGGAACTCAGGTGGCGGCGCAGTTTCCTTGGCCATCGCTAGGGGCGCTAAACGCATCATCCTGCTGGGCTACGACATGCAGAAAACTAATGGCCAATCGCACTGGCACGGCGACCACCCGAAGGGGCTTGGGAGCGCCGGCAAGATCGCGGAATGGCCATCCGAGTTCGAGCGCCTGAAGCGCAACAACCCGACAATCGAGATCATCAATTGCACCCGAGAAACAGCACTGACCTGCTTCGCTCGGCGCCCGCTGGAGGAAATGCTGAATGAGCCTGATCCCGCTTGAGACGGCAAAGGCATTTCTGGACGTGATCCACGATTCGGATGACGCCAAGATCCAGTTGCTGCTGGATGGCGCTGAAGACGAAGCCTGCCAGTTCATGTGGCGGCAATCCCTGGATGGTCTGTGCAATTGCGAAGAGAGCAGTGAGGCAGCCAGCAGCGAGCCAGGACTTCCGCCGAGCGTGGCTGTAGGAGTTCTGCTGCTGCTCCAGGCGAACTACCAGGCCGCTCCTGATGAAATCGAGACGCTGCGCAAGGCGGCCGAGGTGAAGCTGATGCCGTACCGCTGCGGGCTGGGGGTTTGAATGCTCGCCTACCGCATGCGCCACCGCATCCAGTTCCAGAAGCGGGTGCAGGCGCAAGACCCGACCACGGGCGAGATCACCATTTCCTGGGAGTCGGTGTTGTTCTCGGGGCGCGCCGACGTTCCCGCTGAGGTGCTGACCGGGCCTGGTCGTGAACTGATCGCCGCCGATGCGCAACAGGCCGAGACCACTGCTCGCATCAATTGCCGGTGGTTCCCGGTGGATCGGTTGGAACTCTACACCTGGCGAATTCTTTGGGATGGCCGGGTTTACAACATCACCAGTGCAGAGACCGATGCCACCGCTCGCCGTGAGTGGCGGCTGCGCTGTTCCGATGGCCTAACCGACGGCCAGTAACGATTTCGCCCGCAAGGGCACCAAATACGCAGCCTAGAGTCGCTCTCGAACGGCGGATGTCGCTCATCCGTCCGCCCCGGCTGCGTTTCTATTCGCCTGATGAGCGAGGAAACGACATGAGCAACAACGTTATTCAGCTTGTTCATTCCGCCGGCGAGGCGCGTGTCGATAGCCGACTTATCGCTGAAGGGCTGGGCATCAAGCACAAGTACAGCTTTGCCCTGATCCAGAAGTACGCCAGCCGCTTCGAGGAACTGGGCTCGCTTCCCTTTCAAAAGGAAGCGAGGGCCAGGCGCGCTGGCGGCGGCGTTGTGGAGCGGTTTGCTCTCCTGAATGAGGATCAAGCTTACTTCCTCCTGAGTCTTTCCCGGAACAGCGACCGCGTGGTCGATCTCAAGCTCAGGCTGGTGAAGGCTTTCCGCGATGCCCGCAACCAGGCGGGGCTGGACAACGTGATGGGCATGATCCTGCTGACGGCTCCAGCTCCATGGGAGAAGCGCTTCGGCGATGACTACTACCGTGCTCTGGCCAGGATCACCGGCACCGTTTTCGAAGGTCATGCCAAGGGAACGCCGGCCATCTTCGGCCAGATCACCGACCGCTGGGTTTACGCCGCTATTTTACCGAAGGAAGTGCATGCCGAACTAAAGGCTCGCCGCAGTGAAAGCGAGAGGATGCATCAGTGGCTGACCGATGGAGGTCGTGATCGACTCGACCAGCAAATCCGCATGGTCACGCTGATCGCGGATAGCTCGGTTGACCGCAAGGATTTCGAAGCCAGGTGCATGCAGGCGTTCGGGCTGCCGGGCCAACTTCGCCTGATCTATCCGCAAGCTGCCTAGCCAAACCCGACGAACGAAAGCCCGCCAAGTGCGGGCTTCGTCGTTTCTGGAGATTATGAAATGACCGACCAAGCTATCGAGCAAGAGATTCAAGCCAAAGGCTTGAGCGCGCCGCGCATCACGCCGGTTGACATCGAGGCGAATATTGCTGGCGAGTATTACTTCACCGCCGCTGATGGCGTGAATCAACGTCCTGACTGCAACCCTGACTCTGTAGTGGCAGGCGTGCATGGATCACTCGGCCTTCTGACCCTCTGCGTCCTGGTGCTGAAGAACGGCTTCACCGTCACGGGTGAGTCGGCCTGTGCAAGCCCGGATAACTTCGACGCCGAGGTCGGTCGGAAGATCGCGCGGCAGAACGCGGCCAACAAGATCTGGCCGCTGATGGGCTACGAACTGCGCAGCAAGCTTGCCGGCTGATCTGTGCTCATCAAGGGAATGCTCGGCCTTGGCGATTCGATTTACTCGCGCGCCTTCGTGAAGAACTATCCAGGCGCGTTTCTCGAAACGCCATGGCCGCAATTGCTGAAAGACCTCCCGGTCAAGTGCGTGCGCCCCGACACGAAACTGCGCACCCAGCTTCGCAACGTAAACCGAGAGCATGAATGGCACGCCCCGGTCGGCGGCCCGCAACTGCGCATCGCCTACGGCCGCGACCCGATCATCCAGGGGCTGCGCAAGGCGTTCCGCTGCGAGCCGGCGGAGTTCGATCTGCCAGATTTCGGCCATGCGCCGGTCGAAGGTCGCTATGTGCTGGTCCGCCCAGCCACGGTACGGACGGAATGGCGTGCCGACACGCGCAACCCTCTGCCGGAGTACATCGCCCAAGCGGCCGCCGAGATGCGCGGCCGCGGCTACCAGGTCGTCTCGGTGGCCGACCTAGAGCACGGCAAGGAATGGGCGCTCGACCCGCTGCCACCGGCTGATATCCGGTTCCACCATGGCGAATTGCCAGTTGAACAACTGCTGTCCCTGCTGCAGCACGCGGATGCGGTGATTGGCGGCATCGGCTGGATCGTGCCGGCCGCCATCGCCGCAAAGCGGCCGGCCTGGGTCATCTGTGGCGGGCAGGGCGGCTACAACTCGCCGGAACACATAACCGACAAATGCATGGACCTGTCCCGCATCACATTCGCGGTTCCCGACAGGTTCTGCCGCTGCACGTTGAAACAGCACAACTGTGACAAAAGGATCGCCGATCATGACGCACGCTTTGCCGCCTGGGCTGACCGACTGCCTGCTCTGGTCTGAAGAACTTGGCATGGGCTTCCACCCGCGCCCGCCGATGGATTATAGCGGGCCGTATTTCGAGAAGTATCAGGTGCTTGACGCTACCCCGATGGGCGCCGCGCTGACCCAGGCCCGTATTGATCTGGTGCGCCGTCACTTTACCGGCCAAGTGGTAGACATCGGTATCGGCGGAGGCCGTTTCGTCACAGAGTCCGGCGCGATGGGCTTTGACGTGAATCAGGAAGCGGTGGCTTGGCTGAGGGCGCAGGAGCGCTACTACGACCCGTACCAGCACCACGCAGAGGCCGTGACCTGCTGGGACAGCCTGGAGCACATTCCCGAGCCGGAGAAGCTGCTCGACCATGTTGGCGAGTGGCTGTTCGTGTCGATGCCGATTTATAAGGATCAGGCTGACTGCCTGTCCTCCAAGCACTACAAGCCGGGTGAGCATATCTGGTACCACACGATGCACGGTTTGATCGGATGGTGCGAGCGTCAAGGTTTCGAATGTGTCGAGCTAAACGACCAGGAGTCGAAACTTGGCCGAGAAGGCATCACCAGCTTTGCGTTCCGGAGAGTCCATGGCTGACGGCGTTGAGTTCAGCATCACCGGGCTTGAAGGCGTGCTCGAGAAACTCAGAACTCTTGGCCCGCGCCTCCAAAAGAACGGCCTGAGAAAAGCAGCCCGCAGGGCGATGAACATTGTCAGGGATGCCGCACGAGAAAAGGCGCGACTTGTCGATGATCCCGAAACACCAGAGAAAATCTGGAAGAACATCATCACTCAAGAGTCCGCCAAGCAGGGGCGGCGTGAAGGGGGGGTGGTGATGAAGGTTGGAGTGCGCGGCGGCGCTGGTCGAAACCAGTACAG
The DNA here is from genome assembly GCF_001813025.1 of Pseudomonas sp. HMSC066A08. NCBI lineage: Bacteria > Pseudomonadati > Pseudomonadota > Gammaproteobacteria > Pseudomonadales > Pseudomonadaceae > Pseudomonas > Pseudomonas sp. HMSC066A08. Next base: position 9,941 of record NZ_KV811208.1, on the reverse strand, counting down.
CAAGGATGCAAGCGGAAATCCTGGTGGCGACACCAGGCACTGGCGCTATCTGGAGTTCGGCACCAAGTACTCGCCGGCGAAGCCATTCATGCGGCCTGCTCTGTCTCAAAACATTGAGCCCGTTACTGAAAAATTCATATCCGAGCTTGATGGCGAAATAGACAAGGCTCTAAGGGGGAGGTGATGCATCCGCCAATCTTTAAGGTCTGCTCAAGTAGTCCCGCTGTTACCGCGATTCTCGGTGCGTCCCCGCTGAGGATGTATCAGTTTGGCCTGGCCCCCCAGCTCGTCGTCAAGCCGTACGCAACATGGCAGACCATATCTGGATCGCCGGAGAACTACCTATGGGGGCGCCCTGACGCCGATGGGTTCACCCTCCAGGTGGACATTTTCTCAGCCACCGCTGCGGAAGCCAGAGATGCAGCAAAGGCCATCAGGGATGCAATTGAGCTTTCAGCCTATGTAGTCCGCTGGGGAGGGGAATCTGTTGATCCTGATACCAAGACCTACCGAGTCAGCTTTGACATCGACTGGATAGTCCAGCGATAGACACCTAAACCAATCAGCCCGCCACCGCGCGGGTTTTTATTGCCTGCTACAGGAGAAGACGTTATGTCGATGCTTACCCAAGGAACTCAGGTCTATGCCCTTGTTCCGCCCCGCTCTGGATCTGGTCCTTTTACGGTGATGGAGATCGAGTGCGCAACCTCCTTCAACCCCGGAGGAAACCCGGCGGATCAGATCGAGGACCCGTGCTTGAGCGAGACCTCGCGCAAATACAAGAAGGGCATGCGTACCCCTGGTCAAGCCACTCTCGGACTGAATGCAGATCCGCGGAATGCGAGCCATGTTCGGCTCTTTCAGCTCTCAGAGGATGACAGTGACCAGGATATTGTCTTTGCTGTCGGCTGGTCAGATGGTGTCGGTGTAAGCCCGTCCGCAGACCAAGACAGCAATGGAGACTGGGACTTTGATCTTCCGCCGACGCGTACATGGTTCGTTTTCCGTGGTTACGTCAGCGACTTCCCGTTCGATTTTGCAGCCAACACCCTGGTCGCCACCCAGGCCACGATCCAGCGCTCTGGCGCAGGGCAGTGGATTCCGAAAACCGCGTAAGGAGCAGACATGAAACTAGCCGATCTAGTGGCCGCTGGCGCGGTCCTGGGCGATGGACTGGTGAAGAAAAGCATCACCTGGACGCACACCCCGCCGGGCAAGAAAAAAGCGGTCACGGACACCTTCGACGTGTTCATCAAGCGCAGCAGTTTCGGTGCCATGGAACGCCTGTTCGCCCAAGACGACGACAAGAAGAGCCAGAATGCGCGCTACCTGGCCGAGAGCGTCAGACTGGGCGAGGGTGGGGAAGAGGAGATTCCCTACGAAACTGCGTTCAACCTCGACCCTGCGCTGGGCTTCCTGCTCTTGCAGGCTGTCGCGGAGGTCAATGGCACTGGGCCAGGTGACGAAAAAAACTGACGCCCGCCGATGAGGTTTGGCATGAGCTCGTGCTGAACGGCATCGGCGGTTGCACCATTCGAGAGGCGAAGGAACGCATCGACTACGACGAGTACAGGGCGTGGGTTGCCTACCTGAAAAAGCGTGGCTCCCTCAACGGGAGCTATCGCCTGGAGTGGGTGCTGGCCCAATTGGCGGCGATCCAGGCCAAGGTTGGCGGGGTGAAGTGCGAGCCCGACGACTTCCGCCCCCATGTTCGAGCGCCGGTAGAGTCGGTGGGGATATCGCTCGAACAGGCGATGGCCGCATGGGTTTGACCTGGCAAGGATGCCGGGTTCCTGTGCTGGCGCTCCGGTTGGCGAGGATGCTGGCTCCGTGCTAGATTCCGGGCGATCACCACCGGGAGGGTTGTTAATGCGTAATATATTGGTTGCTTCAATAGTTCTAACTGCTGTTTTAAGTGGATGCGCCTCTAGTGGAAAAGAGATTACGCAGGAGCAGGTGGATAGAATTGTGCAGGGACAAACAACTCAGGATCAGTTGATTTCGATTTTTGGCAAGCCCATGGCGGAACAATACAATTCAGATGGGAGCCGTGTACTTACCTGGGGGTATGCCTATGTTGGGTTTATGGGGGCTGGCACAGAAACCCAGGGGCTTTCGGTAATTCTTGGTCCAGATGGAAAGGTTACAGGGTATAGCAGGGCAGGTTCCTCTCCATCCCCTGCAAGATTTGGTCGGTAAGCTGTTTTAGTTTCTGATTTAATCGGCAGGTAAGATATGTTTGAGGAAGTTTATAATAATTTGGTTTCTATTTTGTTTTTCGGGGTTTGGTTGGCGTCAATCTCTGCGTATCTGGCAGCATCTCGCAGAAGAAGTATAGCCCTATGGTTTGTCTTTGGTTTCTTCGCTCCGATAATCGCCATACCTCTTATATTTATTCTAGGGGAAGATAAGCAAGCGTCTGAACGCTCGTCTCGTCAGGCCGCAGTGGATGTCGGTATATCGAATGGTTTTAAGAAATGCCCATATTGCGCGGAAGCCGTCAGAGAGGAGGCTAAGCTATGCCGACATTGTCGGTCTGAGATATGAGATATGGGCATGTCTGTACTGGCATCGGCCAAACTAAAATTTGCCGAAAATCATATTCAATGGGGATGATTATCTGAAGAAGTAGAAAATCCCTATGCAAGCCGCCTTCGGGCGGTTTTTTATTGTCCGGAGAAAAGCTAAATGGCCTCTCGCTCCCTTGGTGTGCTGACGCTCGACCTCATTGCGCGCATTGGGGGATTTCAGCAGAACATGAATCGTGCAGCCCAGGATACTGCGCGCAGTATGGGGCGGATCGAGCAAAGCACGCAGCGGGCGAGTTCGACGGCAGTTAGCGCTATCAAGTCTATTGGTGTTGCGGCGGCTGCTTATCTGAGCGCCCGAGAACTTGTTGGATATTCGCAAGCCTGGGTCTCTATTGAGAACCGCATCAAGCAGGTCAGCGAAAGTCAGGCTCAGTTCAGTCAGTCGATGGATGCAGTGTATTCCGTCGCTCAGAATGCGCGGTCATCTTTGGAGGGCACTGCGGAGCTGTACCAGAGGATTGCCGCTTCAACTGGCGACCTCGGGGTAAATCAACAGCAAGTTGTCCAGGTTACCCAGAACATCAGCAAGGCCATGTCGGCCAGTGGTGTTTCCGCTGCCGCTGCGGAAGGTGCGCTGGTGCAACTCGGACAGGCCTTTGCCTCTGGCGTGCTCCGAGGACAGGAGTTGAACTCGGTACTTGAGCAGGCTCCAGGCCTGGCCCAAGCCGTCGCAAACGGTCTCGGGGTTGCGGTTGGAGACCTTCGAAAGCTTGGCGAACAGGGCAAGCTGACTTCCAAGCAGGTCTTCGAGGCGATCCTGTCTCAAACACGCGCTATTGATGACCAGTTTGCGCGTGCCCAGACCACTATCGCTGGCGCGTTTCAAGTGTTGGAGAACAGCGCGACCAAAGCGATCGGCAGCCTAGATAGCACTCTCGGGGTGTCCAAGGCTTTTACGGAAGCCATGGTTTCCCTGTCGAAATCGCTTGACTCTACGGGAGTACAGACTTTCGCTCAGATACTTAACACGGGTTTATATCTAGCAATAGCGAGAGTTACTGCTGTTTCTGGAGCGTGGCTGGTATCTTGGGTCGCCAACATAAAGGCAACCAGAGAGCAGACCCTTGCGGCGTCTCAGTCCGCTCAAGGTGAACTTGTTCGAGCCCAGGCCATTCGAACTGCCGCTGTCGCGGAAGCGGCTCGCGCTCGGCAGGCTGTTGTTTCCGCTGAAGCGCAAGTTGCGGCTGATCGCCAGCGGCAAGCTTCGGAAATTGCTCGACTTCAGTCGGTGCAGGCTGCAATCGCTGCCGAAAAGGAGCTCGAGGCACAGCGACTAAAAGCCCAAATTACCGAAATTGGGCGGCAGCAATCAGTCGCCAGGATGGTTGAGCTGAGACTCAGTGAAGTTGCAATAACCAAGCAACTACAGGTTGCTGAGCAGCAACTGGCGGCCACCACGGTGGCGTCTTCCGAGGCTGCGACCGCAGCCATGGCAAGGTGGGCGGCTGCGACTGAGGGCGTCGCGGTCGCCAATGCTCAGCTTGCGACTGCACAGGCTGCTTCCACAGCGGCATTGGGTCGTTGGTATGCCGCAAGCACCTCCCTGACCATTGGGCTGAACGCACTGAGAGCGGCGGGAGCGGGCATTCTCCGGATGGCTGCCGGATGGCCGGGTCTCATTCTGTCTATCGGCGCTGTAGCCCTCTCCTTCGTCGATTTCGGGGACAAGGCCGAGAGTAATGCTGGTCGTGCGGCCAATGCTTTCGAAGACGCCTCCACCCGCATCCGCCAGGCCGCTCGGACGATGATTCCGGAGGATCTTTCCGGGCTCAGCTATGACCAGTTGAAGCAGCAGTTGGCGGGCCTTCAGGATCAATTGAAGGATGCCGAGGCGCTTCAGGAGCGGTTCCAGAAGGGCGTTGACGACAATACCGACATTCCGTTTGGTCCTTCGCTGGACGAGGCAAAGGAGAAAGCAGAGTCCTTGCGCCTTGCCATCCAGAAGACACAGCGAGAACTGGACGGTGCAAGGTTCGCTTCGGATAAGGCTGGCGCGAGCTATCTGGATAATTTGCAGAAACAGAGCGTTGTCGCCGGCAAGCTGACCGAGGTAGAGAAGCTCCGCGCCCAGATCAACGCTGGAATCCTGAAGCTAAGTCCTGACGATGAAAAGCGCGCCCTGGCCTATGCCGCAGCCGTGGACAAGGCGAATGCCTCGACCAAGTCCCAGAAGGACCTGTTGAAGGACTCTGCGAAGGGGCTGAAGCAGGCTGAGGAGCGGTATCGGGACCTCAAGAAGGAGATCGACCCTACCGCGACTGCGACGGACGAGTACAGGAAGAACATCGAGGCCCTCAACACCCTGAAGGACAGGGGAAAGATCACGAGCCAGGAGTATGCGAAGGGAATCGAGTGGGCGGCCAAGTCGTTCAACTCCGCAGTGGACGCGGCTAATCCGTTCGTGAAGCGGCTCAGAGAGATCAAGTCCGCGATGGACGAGAGCTTGGGCAATCTCAAGCTCGAAGGGCAACGCGAAATCCTCGGGATGGGGATGAGCGATAGCCAGAGGGGGCTGTTCGACAAGCTGAACGAGGAGAATGACCGTTACGCCAAGGCCCGCAGGGATCTTGCCGACCGCTACGCAGACAGATCGGTCGGGATGAGCGACGACGAGTACCAGCAAGAGCTCCAGGCTCAACAGAAGCACCATGAGCAAATGCTGGAGCAGTTGCAGGCAAACTACGATGCTCGACTTGAGGCCCAGGGGGACTGGGTGTCCGGAGCCCGCTCCGCATGGGAAACCTACGTGGAGGATGCGCAGAATTACTCGAAGCAGGCCTCTGACTTCGTGTCTGGCGCCCTTGGCGATGCTACCAGCGGCTTGGGCGATGCAATCACCGATATCGTCACGCGGACCAAGAGCCTCGGAGATGCGTTCGGTGACATGGCTGCGGACCTGGCTAAATCGGTCATCAAGGCCCTGGCTGACATGGCCGCCCAGTGGCTTGTCTACCAGGCGGTGCAGTTGGTCGTAGGGAAGACGGCTCAATCGACTGCGGCAATCGGGCTGGTCGCCAATGCTCAGGCAACGGCGTTTCAGGCACAGCTAGCAGCGTTTGCCTCGACGGCTGCCATCCCGATTGTTGGCCCTGGCCTGGCTGCTGGTGCTGCTGCGGCTGCCGCCGCAGCTACCGCGCCAATGGTTGCTGGAGTTTCTTCGGCGGCCTTCGCGGGCATCGCGCACGGCGGCATCGACAACATCCCGAAGGAGAGTACCTGGCTGCTTGATGCTGGTGAGCGGGTGCTCAGTCCGAATCAAAACAGGGACCTGACTGCTTTCCTCAGCAGGGAAGGCGGCGCGAGTGCTGGGGCTGGACAGGCGCCGTCGATCACTATCAACGCTCCGGTCACGGTTAATGCCCAGCCCGGCATGAGCCAAGAGGAAGCTCGAATGCAGGGAGAGGCTGCCGGGCTGGCCTTGCGGGAGGAGGTCCGGAGCGTCATTCGGGAAGAGATGGGGCAGAACGGTCTGCTTTGGAGACGATAAGTGGCTGAGACCTTTTCTTACTGCACCCGCCTTGGAACTGCCGGCGAGATTGCCCAGCGCACCTGGCAGAACGACTTCGGGGATGGATACGTTCAGTCCGGCGGAACGGGGATCAACACCAGATCCGAGACATGGGATGGAATGACGATCATCGGGCGCCTGGAGGCTGGTGATGATCTCCTGGGCGCCCGCGCCTTTCTGGACCGGCACGAGGGGTACAGGTCGTTCCTATGGACGCCCCCTGGCGGCGTACAGGGTCGATACCGGTGCAATGGATACAAACTGAGGCCGTTGGGGGGAGGTCTGTACGAACTGAGCTTCACGTTCGTTCAGGTCTTCTACCCGTAACAACCAACCATGAGCGGCTATGCCGCGGGAGAAAATTATGAGCAGAGAAGCAGGAAAAACCGAAAAGGATGGCAAAGAAAAGAAGCTTCAATATCGCATCCTTTTCGATAAGTCAGGGAGATATATGGCAGGTATTAAGCTTATCTCTCAATAGCTGCTATGAAGTTGTCGATTAGTTGGTTGTAATGCTCTTGGATTCCGCCTTCGATGCTTACCGATCTAGCATCAAGAAGCCCCTTCTTAAATGATGCTGCCTCGAATCCTGGAATTTCCTTCACGGCACTGATGAGTTCGATAATCGCATTAGTGTTGGCTGAGGCATGCGTGGCAAAAACGGCCTCAATTGCTGCTATACGTTGTTCCAGATTAACGCTCATTTCGACCTCCTAGGTCTTTAACCGCGCCGACATTGGCGCCTCCCGATCCCTGGGCCGGCACGCTCAGGGTCGGGAAACCCTTGCATGAAGGCACGACGCTACTACCCCGGTAGGGCGGTTGCCACTGGCATTTCATCCACGCTGTACAACCTTCCAGCCCGCCTCGCGCGGGCTTTTTCATATCTGGAGAACGCATGGCCTTCAATGCTGATGTGCAGAAGCTTGAGCCGGGGAACCTGATCCGGCTGTTTGAGGTGGATGCGACGCGCCTTGGCGGAAATCTCTGGCGATTCCATGGCCACGCCCAGGAAGGGGAGATAATCTGGCAGGGCAATGTGTACGAGCCGATTCAAATCACCGCAAAAGGCTTTGATATCCGCGGCGATGGTCGACCCGCGTCGCCGACCCTCCAACTGGCAAACGAACTCGCCGGCATACGAGGAGCGATATCGGCCATCTGCCTTCAGTTGCGAGACCTCTGTGGCGCCAGGGTGCGGGTGATCGAGACGTGGCGGCACTATCTGGATGCCGCAAACTTCCCTGATGGCAACCCCGATGCAGCCGACGAGGCTCGGGTGGGGATCTGGTTCATTGAGCAGAAGACCGAGGAAACCCGGGAGCAGGTCACCTTCGCGCTCAGCAGCCCTATCGACATGGAGGGGCAGATGCTACCGGCCCAGCAGATCACCAAGCTTTGCCGGTGGGCGTGCCGAGGTCAGTATCGAGGAGAGGCTTGCGCCTATACCGGCGCTGCCCTCTTCACGAAGAAGGATGAGCCTACCGATAACCCGGCTCTCGATCGGTGTGGCGGCCGCTGGAGCAGTTGCAAGCTGCGCGGCAACACCAACCGCTTCGGCGGTTCCTTGGGGGCAAGTTTGATCGTTTCGTCGAGGTAAGCATGCGCATCAGTCAAAAGCTCCAGTGTCAGATCCTGGCGCACGCCGAAAGCGTCTACCCGAGCGAGGCGTGTGGCGTATTGCTCAAGACCGATAGCGGCCGAGAATACGCGCCTTGTGGCAACCTGGCGGTCAGTGATCGCGAAAACTTCGTCATGGATCACCGGGACTACGCAGCAGCAGAGGACCGCGGCGAAGTAATTGCCGTCATCCATAGCCATCCTGACAAGGCTCCGATCCCGAGCATGGCCGACCGGGTCAGTTGTGAGCTTCACGGATTGCCGTGGGGAATCATCGGGCTGCCGGGTGGGGAAATGACCTGGTTCAAACCATCAGGTTATCGTGCCCCGTTGCTTGGCCGAGAGTTTTCCCACGGCTTGCTCGACTGTTGGGGCGCCTGCCGGGATTGGTACGAGCGAGAAGCTGGGTTGACGCTGCCGAACTTCGAGCGCAAGGACCTTTGGTGGGAGGTCAAGGACGGATCGAGCCTGTACGAGGACAATTACGAGAGGGCCGGCTTCTATCGCGTTGACGACCTGCGGCGAGGGGACATGTTGGTGTTTCAAGTGCCAACTCCGGGGCGGCCTTGCTATCACCCGAACCATGCCGCGATCTACCTTGGTGCCGAGCCTCATTTGCGAAGCGAAGAGGCCCCGGCGCTGGGCGGATCAGGGCCGTTCATCTATCACCACATGGCGGGTCGCGCGGCTGCACGCGAAATCTATGGCTGGTCCATGGCCAACAGGCTCCGGCTGATCCTTCGTCACAAGGACTTCTCCGAATGAAGACCATCCGACTGTATGGCGCGTTGCGCCGCGAATTTGGCCGTGAGTATGTGCTCGATGTATCAGGGCCGCGAGAGGCCACCATTGCCCTGGCCAGCATGGTGGATGGTTTCGAGAAGTTCATGCGAACAGCAGAAGAGCGTGGGATGCGGTTCGCGGTCTTCGTAGGAAGGCGAAATCTTCGCGAAGAGGAGCTTGACCTGGCCGGAGCCGGCGAGTCGGTCATCCGCATCGTGCCAGTCATCCAAGGCAGCAAGAGTTCCGGGATTTTTCAGACGGTCCTAGGGGCGGCGTTGGTCGTTGCGGGCTATTTCACGTTCGGCACCACTTCGGCAATAGGCGTTGCAATGATGGCTGGCGGCGCCGGCCTGGCACTTGGTGGCGTTGCCCAGATGCTGGCCCCGTCAACTCAGGCTTCCGCCGCGAAGAACGAGGATGGGAATAACCCGAGCTATGGATTCGGTGGTGCCATGACCACTATCGCTCAGGGCAACCCATACCCAGTGCTTTACGGCGAGCGAGAGATCGGCGGCGCCGTCGAGTCGGGCGGGGTTTACACGGAAGACCAGCTCTAGCACGACTGCTGCCAGACCCCGCTTCGGCGGGGTTTCTTGTTTCTGGAGATCGAAAATGTCTGTTGTGACCAAAAAGCGCCATCAGCCTTTGCGTGGAAGCAAGGGGGGCAGTTCCAAGCCGAAGCAGCCGCACATTGCCCAGAACGGCGTTGCCTCCCTGTCCACTGCTCGGATCGTGTATCTCCTGAGCTGGGGGCCGATTGTTGGGCCAGTCAATGGACTCAAGTCGATCAAGCTTGACGGTACTCCGATCCAGGCAGAAGACGGCACGCTGAACTACCCCGACGTGAAGTGGCAGTTTCGTCCAGGTGAGTTAAATCAGGAGCGACTAGAGGGCGTAGCGGAATCCAGCAATGAGATTGCGGTGGGTCAGACCTTGCTCAGCACGCAGCCCTACATCTACACCGTCACGAACGCTACGGCGGATGCGGTACGCGTGCGCCTGTCCTGGCCCAACCTGCAGGCGCAGGACTCGTCCGGGAACATCAATGGGGTGCGCATTGAGTACGCGATCGATGTCGCCACGGATGGTGCTCCTTACCAGACTGTACTCAGCACGTTTGTCGACCGGAAGAACGTTACGACCTACTACCGATCCCACCGGATCAACCTGCCGGCAGGAGGGCACTGGGCGGTACGCGTGCGGAGGATCACGCCGGAGGCGAACAGCTCTCTGGTCCAGGACACCATGGTGCTGACTGCGATAGCTGAAGTTGTCGACAGCAACCAGGAGTTTCCGCTCACCGCCCTTGGCTGCGTGGAATATGACGCCCAGCAGTTCGGGGGTGACTTTCCGAAGTTCTCTGCGCTCATGCGCGGGCGAATCGTGCGGGTCCCGATGAACTATGACCCTGAGACTCGGACCTATTTTACCGGCGGCCC
>NZ_KV811207.1:0-233 GCF_001813025.1 Pseudomonas sp. HMSC066A08 | reverse complement strand
AGGAACCTCGTCAACAACCAATAAATTAATATCTGGCATATCACCTAAACTAATGGTAATTGTTGAATGGTTATCGATTGATTTCCCCCCTGAGAATAAATCATTCCGACCAATAACATTCATTGCATCCATAAGTAAGCTAGCAAGATCAAAAGACATAATCACTCCTAAATAGATTGTAATACATTAATTTCAATATCAGATGTTATCTCATCATAAGATAATACCGGTAT
>NZ_KV811206.1:0-15967 GCF_001813025.1 Pseudomonas sp. HMSC066A08 | reverse complement strand
GCTCCTAGGGTTCAAATCCCTATCTCTCCGCCATATACAAGGGCTCCAGAGGTTTTCGCTTCTGGGGCCCTTTTCTTTTGGGGGAATCCTGGGGGAGTTGCTTCGCGTGACATTCCCCCATTCCCCCACTAAAGTTCGCCGCATGGCTTACTTCGAGAAACGCGGGAGCGCCTGGCGCGCACAGATCCGCAGAAAAGGACACCCAACTCTTTCCGCTACCTTCGATACCAAGGCTGAGGCCCAGCGCTGGGCAGCCGAGATCGAAGGCGATATGTCTCGCTCGAGATTTGTCGATACCAGAGCGGCTATGCGAACCACCCTGGGCAAGGCCTTGGAGCAATACGAAAGGGAGATTTCTGAGCACAAGAAGGGGGCCAGCCAGGAAAGGGGGCGAATCAGGAGATGGCTGGCGCATCCCCTGGCAGCGAAAGGGCTTGGAGAAATTACTCCGTCTGATCTTGCCGAGTATCGCGACTCTCGACTGAAGGATGGGGCTTCATCGTCTACCGTTCGGCTAGATCTGGCGATCATCAGCCACCTCTATACCATTGCGGCAAAGGAGTGGAGGCTTGAAGGCCTGACGAATCCCTGCAAGAACTTGCGTATGCCAAAGGGGAGCAGGGCGCGTGAGCGGCGACCAACAACCCTAGAGCTGCGGAAGATTTATGCTGAAGCGGCCAAGCTTCACCCTGAACTCCCGGTGATTATCGAACTGGCAGCCGACACAGCTATGCGCCGGTCTGAGCTTCTGCTGTTACGCCGAGAGCAGATCCGCGACAAGGTTGCGGTACTGGAGGACACGAAGAACGGTGAGCGTCGTATGGTGCCGCTCTCGAGCAGGGCTCGCGAGTTGCTGAAGTCCCTGCCTGCGCGAATCGACGGCAAGGTGTTCAGCCTTGCGCCAAACACAGTCAGCAACTACTTCCCCAAGGCTTGCGAGGCCGCCGGCGTGAGCGGCCTTACCTTCCACGACCTGCGCCATGAGGCCACATCTCGGCTGTTCGAACGCGGCTTTTCCATGATGGAGGTCGCCGCGATCACCGGGCACAAGACGCTGGCCATGCTCAAGCGCTACACGCATCTTTCTCCTCACGCCTTGGCCGACAAGCTCGGCTAGGCCCTCTTCAGCAGGCGCGGCGGTTCTTTCCGTGGCCTGCCCACCTTCGGAGCCTTGTGCTCTCCCGCCTCGTACTCACGCAGGAACTTGCGCACCGTTTCCAGCCTCCAGCACACTCTGATCCCCTGCTTGAAGTACGGCGGCAGCCAGTCAGGGCGCGCCTGGATTGCGCTGCGGATTGATGATTCAGTTCGCCCGAGCAGCTTGGCAAGTTCTGGCACATGGATGATTTCAGGTTCCATAGGCAATACCTCCTCGCCCCAGCTATTGCCGGGGAGGGCATGATGGTAGGATTTGTTGCCCAGCCGGGCGGGCCTCAGGAAGAGGCCCTAGTGGGCCCGGCTGGGTTACTTCGGTCGTTTCTGCTTGTTGCGGCGAGCGATGATCAGTTGCTTGGACGCCGTGGCAACTCCCTTTACAACGTCTTCCGGGAGAAGCGCCTCATTGCAGTGTGGGCAAAGCGGAGCCATCTTCGTGCTGCGCCACGCTTCGTCGATCACCTTGGCTGCCCGGCTGCGGATTGCAAACTGCTCTGCCTCATGAAGTTCACGGCGGCGCCTGTTCAAGTCCTTCAAACCGCCGTCGAATACCTGTACCAGGTGCATGAAGGCATCGAACGGCTCGACCTCCGTTTCACAATCGCTGCACCAGATGCGGCGCTCCTTGTCGTCGTAGACCATTTTCCTGTGACGGCAGAATGAAACGGGGCGTCGGGTAAGCCCTCGTGCCACCCGCAAGTCCTCGATCTGGACGACCTTCACGCCGTAGAGGTACTCATGCGGCTCGATTGGTGCGTCGCTCATCTCCCGCCTCCTTCCAGGGCTGCGTCCAGTGCGGCGTCAAACCGGTCCGCGTGGAAATAGAAGACATCACCACCGTCAGTCGTGGCTGCTTCCTGTAGCTTCTTGAATCGGTGGGGAGTGATCTTCCTGAGTTCCCGGTACCGTTCGGCTGTCTTTCTCAGCGCCGTGTTCTCGGTGCGCACTTCATCCAGCAGGCGACTCTGCGTTTCGGCGAGGTTGTCGACGCCCCATTGGACTTTATCCACTAGCTGAACGGCGGTCAGCGTATCTGCGTTGTAGCCGCCAGCGCCCAGGTTGCACGCCAGAGATCGCATGCCTTCTTCATAGGCTTCGACCTCGCCGCGCAGCCGCTCCACCTCGGCAATCAGCTTGAGGATGGCTTGGGGATTGGCTTCTTGGCGGAAATAAACGCGCCGTAGCGCATCTAGGTTTGCGCTCTCACTGGCGGTTTCTCCGTCTGCCGGGGAAAGACACAGTTCCGCCAGTTCCCTCAGCTTGTTGATATCGGTCATGGCTTGGCTCCTTCCAGGGCTGCTCCGATGATCCTTTCGATCTCGTCGCAGTGGTCGTAGATGTCATTCGGGTGAGTGCCGTTATTCAAGCCGCTTACCATGTTCACGAGGTCGCGGGTAAGTGGGCGGAGATTCCCGTCGACTTCAGCTTGAACGGCCTGTAGCGCTCCCCGCAGCGCCTCGTTCTCCGCCTTGAGCCGGTCGCACTTCTCGTCCAGCCCCTTGATCGTCTCGTCACGACAGGCAATGCCGTCATAAGGCGTGCGTTCGTCAATCTCCAGCCGTGTGCGCAGCCGCTCCACCTCTGGCTTCCATCGTTCCGCAATCAAGCGCTTGAGCTTGTCTACCTCAGCCCTCAGCTCGGATGCTTCATCAGCCTTGGTTGCCGGCTCTACGCACCAGCAGGTTTCCACTGTGCTGAATTCGCAGTAGTAGCCCTTCCCGCCACACATGGAGCAGTTCTTATCAGCCATGAACATTCCCTCCATCTTTCAGTCGGTAGGTGCAGGACTTCCACTCAGGACTGTCTTTCTCGTAGACCTTGGCGCAGCGCTGGCCGAACGTTCCGCCAAAAGCAACCACACAGGTGATCAGCGCGACGCCCACAACTAGACCCCAGAGCCAGCCTTGGGCGACAGCATCAGAGAATGTCTGTGGCTTACTGGTCATAAACCTGATGAAGTCACGCATGGTGGGTTCCCTCCAGCGCTTTGCGAGCCTTGGCGATCTCTCCGCATGAGTGCTCTTCCCAGCCTGTAGCGTCTGAAATATGAATCAGCGCTTGCAGGCTCTCGCGCAGCGCCTCGTTCTCCGCCTTAAGCCGGTCGCGTTCTTCGGCTCTACGCTTGGCGGCCTCGCGCCAATACCCACATCCGCCTGGATGCTCGGTGCATGCGGATAACTCGTCGCTCAGCCCGTCGATCTCGTCCAGCAGGGCGAGGATGGCTTTGGGGTTGGCGGCGGAATCGAATAATTCCCAAGCAGAGGAGATCGGCTCATCCTCGCTCCGCTCAATTCGGATCACTTCTTCAGCCAGCCTCCGCAGCTCTGCGTGGTCGGTCATGCATCCGCTCCTTTAGCGAAATACCGCTTCCAAATGTCAGGCTGCTCGTCCATCAAGCGCGATATCCTGCGTTGCTGAACTTGAAGTGCCCGCTTCAATTGTTCGACCCTGGCACTCTCGATCTTCTGAGGCGAGCGCGTGTCGATGTGGTTGTTGATCCATCGCTGCTGGTACTCGCATTTTGTGCGTAGCTGGCGAAGCTCTTCGCGCTCAGCAGCGGATAGTGGCACAAAGGATTTGAAGAAGTTCATCACTTCACCTCGATTCCGGCTTGCTGGAGGGCTTCTTTCACGGCATCAAGCACTGCGTTGTAGCTGCCGATGATCAGGTTTCCGTAGATGTTTCTTGTGGGCTCCATTTTCTCCGGCAACTCCACCCTCAGAGCCGCGCGGCTGGCTTGCCAGGCCTTGAACGCAAGGTGCGCCGGATAGTCCTTGAAGCAGTTGCGCTCCTCCTGCCATTCCGACTCAAGGCCATGCTCGCGCAGTAGCCACGCTTCAAACTCTTCTCTCATGTCAGGCACGGTCAGGACTCCTTTGGATGGCCGCGCAGCCGGTCGGCTAGCTCCATCTCTGCGTAATAGGCGCTCATGCTTTCGGCGTCGTTGAGGTTCAACGTTCCGTAGACGTGGCGGTTGTAGAATTGCGTGGTTCCAAGGCAAGGCTTCGACAGGTTCAACGTGTAGCCGCGTTTGTCGGCCAGGAACTTGGCGACCGCAGCGGATCGGCTCATGCCTGCTTGGCAGTGAACGATGATCGCCTCGTCGCCGCACTCGTTCACGAAGTCGTGGATCTTCTTGGCGTCAATGTGGCTGAACACTCGAAAGCCATCGCTTCCCACGTATCCGTCTACATCATCAAACTCCAGCCGCAGAACGCGCTTGTGATCGCAGGCAAAGGCATACCAGTCGCCCTTGCTGCCGATGCTGATCACGTTACTCGGCGTCTCGATCCTGCTGGCATCCACTGCGGAGAGGAATGTCACCTCTCGCCTGTTCACTGCTTGCTCCATCTGCTCAACTCCTGTCCTTTCAGTTCTGTCTGCTCGTAGAGGTGCTGGAAGTCCCCGACTATCCGGAAGATGCCGAAGACGATCAGCGCGATGACCAGCAGCGCGACCAGGGTTTCGTTTTCGTTGTCCACGGTTGGTCCTCCGGGAATGTTGGCTATTCCTGTTTGAGTTCTTCCCACTCCTTGAGGAATTCCCACTCCTTGATTTCTTTCCAGTCAGCTGGAGGGGTCCAAAGAAGGTGTTCAAATTCAGCGCAGAATCGCGTCTTCTTTCGCTCAGCCATGTACGCTTTCAACTCATCTTGGTCAGCATCCTTCCATGGAACCTTCACGAACCAGATGTTGCTGTCGTAGAAGCCACATAGAGTTGTTCGCCAGCCATATCCGTCGCCGAGAAGGCATGGCACGTCACCGTACAATCCGAAGTCTCGCAGCGCTAACTGCGGCCCTGGAGCATCTGGAAGTTCTTTGATTCTTGCCCATAGGGCTTTCCCTTCAGCGCAGTTTTTCTTAGGGAGCCAGGCGCCACGGCTCTCTCGATAAGTACTCCGGTCAGGGTTCTTGAAGGTGAATCCTGCAAATGAGCCGTCAGACCACGCATGGATCTGCTCTGCACCTACTTCATCACGCAAGCTTGTGTATTTTTCCAATGCAGCCTCTTTCGCTGCTTTGAGTTCATGGAGTCGATCTACAAGAGCGCCGCTTGTTACTCGGAAGTAGCGATGAAATACGGACACGGTTGGTCCTCCGGGGTCGGATACGGTTGGGTTCGTTGTTGGGTTTCGATGCCGGAATCCCGGCATCGGTATCAGTCGCTCGCAGCTTTGGCGATCAGGTGCATGAGCATTTCGCGCAGTTGCTCGCGCTCTAGCACCTGTCCGGTTTTCGCGTACTCGTCGGCTTGGCGCAGGATCGCGTCGATCTCGATGTTGAACATCGGCGAGAGCACGTCTGGCTCGCACTGCTCCATCAGAAGCTCAATGGCGCGGGTCGGATGGGCCATAGCTACGCCGAGCCAGTTGTAAGCTGACGCGGTGCGGTAGTACTTCAGGCCAGCCAGTTCATGCCGGCGCGGCGGGCGGAATTGTGGGGGCTGGTAGGGCATATTCAATCCGGGTAGTGGGTAGCCCATTATCCGAATTGCTGTATATGCGTACAGTGGTTGGCGATGGGTGGTTATGCCTGTCGATGTCCGAACTTCTCGAAGTAGAAGACGACCGGCTCACCTGTCTCCTGGATCAGGCCGTATGCCTTGGCCAGGCGGTAGATAGGGTGATAGGCGTTCAGGCTGTTGACGTGCCCTGCCAGCCATTCACGCCACACTTCAAGCGACATGCTTCCTTTGCTGATGTTGCACGGCGGACAAGACGGCATCATGTTTTCCATGCGATGGTTCTCGGGATGCAGCGCGTCTCTTCCGGTGACGTAGCTGCTCACTCCACGCTTAACGGCTTCGTAGTGGTCGGCATGCCATCGCTCTGGAAGGTCGATGCCACAATATGCGCACCGCCCTCCAAACTTCTCCCGAAGCTCAGCGCGCTGCTTCTTCGTAAGCTTCATGGCTTCCCTCCCTCCTGCTCGCTCAGCAGGGCGCGGAGTTCCAGGAACAGGCGAGCGTCATCGTTCACCGGCTGAGTCTCTGGCGGGTATGTCGGATCGAACTCCGCTCGAAGATCGAGTTGAGACCTGATTCGCTCCAGCAACTCCCTCGGAACCACCACATGGCGTTCTTCTGAGCCGTTTCGGCGCTCTACATACTCCGTCAGAGCCTCGGCTAACATGTCGCCAAACTCATCCTGAAGCTCTTCAGGATTCTCCATGTAGACGATACGGCCCCAACCCCGAACACGGAGAACCTGGTCCCCATCGACGTGATTGTCAGCCACCATGTTTTGCTTTGCGTCCCAGATGTAACCGCCGAAACTGTCGTAGTAGAACGGTGGCGTATAGAGCGCCAAGGCTCGCTTGCGAAGTTCTTCAGCCATTGCCGTTCTCCTTGTCTTCCTCGGTGATCGCCTTGCACTCGAATACGGTCTTGCCGACGTAGAACTTGCCGAGCTTCCGGCATTCTTCGGCTACGGTGTAATGGGCGTGTATCCAGCCACCGACCCAGCCGATGGCCATGAAGACCAGCATCCATAGACTGAACAATCGGTACTCCTCCGGCTCATGCAGCATGGTCGCCGTTCTCCTTGTCCTGGTTGAGCAGGTCGAGGAGTTCGGTCAACGCTTCTCCGCGATCCAGGGTAAATACCTCTTCGTAGTCCGGGTCTGCCGTCAGCCTGCGCAACAGCCCCTCACTCACCACCTTGCCGTTGAGGCGCGCCAGTTCGTCGAGGCAGTCGTTCCAGCCGCTATTACGATTCAGCCCTGGGACGCCGGCATTTAGAAGCTTCCGCTCCGGCGCAACCACCACCCTTGCGCGCAGGGATTCCAGCTCTTCCTCCAGTTGCTCGACTTCGGACTTCAGCTCATTGGCCTTGTCCGTCATCATCTTGAGCGCGTCGTTTTCAACCTTGGTCAGGAACTTCTGCTGCGCGACTTCCTCCCTGAGCGCCTGGGCCTCGGCTGCGAGGGCGTCGTAGTCGGAGGCCAGGACGACCTCATACCCCATTACTGCCTGCTCGCCCTGGATCAAAGAGCGCATGCTCGGCACGTCGAACCGCTTCACCTCACTCATGACAGGCTCCAGTAGACTGTGATCGAGGCGATAATTGCCCCATAGGTCGCCCCAAAGAAGAACATCAGCCATGGGTGCGGCTTCCTCTTGCCGAGGCGCCTGTTCTGCTTGATCAGGTCTTCGTTCTCTCGCAGAAGGGCGAGGGTCAGTTCCTCGCCATCCAGGGCTGAAGCACCGGCAAGGTGCTCGGTTGTGATGCTATGAACCTCACTCATGACCTACCTCCTTTCGTGGTGGCATCGACTCATGACGAGGCCTGCTGAGGCGCCCAGTCGGGCTGTTGAGTCTTTCCGCTAAAGCATGGGCTTGCGCCTGGCGCTCAGGTCGAGCACCGAGCGGGCACCATACACGCCACTCCCATTTTCCAAATTCGTCTTGTTCAAGCGTCAGCTTCGGTTCGCCGCGCGGATCGCCAGATGCGAATAGAAAAGCCATCACAACCCCTCCTTGCCGGGCGCGGCGGCGAGCATGGCGCGGTATACGTCGCCGGCCTCTTCGCAATCTTCGAGCGCTCCGCGCCGTTCCATCTTGTGCGTCCATGCCTCTTGCCCAGCGACCAACATGTCGTCTGTCGGTTCCAGCGGAACTAGGGCATAACCATCCGGCACGCTGTGCTGAGCCTGGGCTACAGGGGCGGCACAGGAATCCAGCAGTCGCTGCACAAAAAGGTCAAACTCTTCGGCACTGAATATGTAGCCGTCTCCGTCTTCTGCCGGCTGCCCTTCCTCAAACGCCATTTGATGTATTTCGTCCGGCATAGGCGCGCCCGCCGGCTCCTGCTTCTCCAGTTCCGCGACCCTGGCCAGGGCGGCGTCGCGCTCTGCTGTCACTGAACGCAGTAGTTCGCGCTGACCTGCCTGATTCTCCTTACGCCATTCGAGTGCTTCGCGAAGTTGATCGGCTTTAGTCCTCAGCGCCCCGACGATGCGCTCATGCTGGGCTCGGATCTCCGTCAGCTTGCCGAACGCACGGCGAATGACTTCGCCGGCATCCATGTTCTTCATCCGTTCGTCGCTATCTCGACTGGTAAGTGCTTCCTGAAGCACTGCTACATCTAGCAGCGCGGACAGCCAATCCAGCCGCTCCACCTCTGCCTGCTCGGCCTGCGCCGGGGAGGGTTGCGCCAGGGCGGCGTGATCAGGTGCAATTCGAGCGTGCGTGACCATCCAATCAAACACGTCCTTCATGTCATTCAGCGATACGCCAATGAACTTGCCGTCCTTCGTGCACAGGTCAAGCAGCCTCTCGCCACCCTTCATGAGCATCAGGAAATTTGGATTGAGTATGTTGGGTAGAACGGTGTTGTTCAGGTGATCATTCCAATCGCGCAGGCGCTCGATCTCGTCAGCGGCCTCCTCCTGGTGGCCAGGAAGTGCCTCACCTTTACGCAAAAGACTGATCAAATGTCGGTCATACTCTTGTGAGACAGGCGATGGAACCTCCTGTGCGCCCTCTGCCTGGAAGTCGCGCTCATCCCCGCCTGCCTGCTCTACCGATTCCTGTTCGGGATCTATGCGCTCTGCCGACATGAGGGCAAGCACCGCCTCGGCCGGAGTCGCGCCCTCGGCCTTCGCAAGAGGAATCTCCCGATCCAGGTAGAGGTCCGCGTGCCACTGGCCTTCGTACTCCGGCGTCAGAGCGATTCGGTTGGTCGCCACCAGGTCCAGAATCGCGCTGCCAGAGTGCTTGGCACACAGCGTCACGTAGATCACGTCGGAGTACTCGCCTCCACCGCTGCTGTATTCCACTTGGCACCCGCACATGGCGGGCCTTCCGTTGATGAAGGTCAGCTTGGCAGCTACGCCCGCCAGCTCTACCGACGCCGGATGTGCCGGACAGGGATGGCGGAGGGAGCCGTCGCCGGAAGGGCAGGTGCATTCATTTGCTTTGGTCATGGGAGCTTTCTCCAGGCCTCGCTATCGAGGTCAGAAACGGTTATCAGTCGGCGCCGTCGCTCGATGTTTTCGAGTTGAATGACCTCACCCAGGCTGTCGATGACTACCCAGTGAATGCCGGTTGGGAGGTGTAGGTAGCGGGCTGGCGCGGGAGAGCAGAGGGCGTTTATGCGGCGGTATGCGGCGTTGTCGTCGAAGGGCATGGCTCATCCTCCGGGTAGACCTGAACGCCCTCGGCGCCCTGGGCCTGGTTGATCGCTATCTGCCTCACCGCTCTCGCGAATAGCAGAATGTCGTCTGGGGTCATGAGCTGGCTTTCTTCGGGCCAGCCGGTGACCGTCACACCGCCAGGGCGGTGATTCGCTGTTAGCTGGTGCATGGGGTTATTCCTGTTCGGTCAGGGATGGCAGACTTCGACGACGCGGTGATAGTCGCCACGGAAGGGCATGGCCTTGTAGCCCTGGTTCATGGGATAGATTCCCCAGGACTGGCGAGGCAGGCCGCCATCATCGCCGCGTACTTGATGACCTCGATGACGTCTTTCTTGATGTACATGACATGGCCCTCATGCACCCATCGCCGACTTGATCTGTGCCGAGTGGCTGCGGCTGACGGGAATCCAATCCTCTGTTCCGAGCAGAAGCACTTCCCCGGCCTGGGTGTCGTCGGGCCGGCGCTTGAACATGCTGATCAGCGACCGGCGAACCAGGGCCTTACGGTGGGTGCGGATGAACTCGGCGGAGAACTCTGATTCCAGTTCCCTGATCGTGTCGCGCAGCAGCAGGAACCCATCCGCGTAGTGCGCGATGACGTACTTATCCTCGGCGACGAAGTGGGTGATCTGCTCAATCGGGATTTCCTTGGAATGTTTGCCGCATGTGGCTTTAAGTACGGTTCGCATATCGGCCTCACTTGATCCTGATTGAAGACTTCGCCCGCTCCAGATGAGCGCCGGGTACGTCCTTGCCGTCTTTCAAAGCCCGCGCGATTGCATTCTTGTCAGGACTGGTTTCGACCTTCACCTTGACCAGTTCGTCGGGCAGCTTCTTTTCGTCGTCGATCACGGCGATCTCTCGCCCCTCAACGCAGGTGATGGAAAAGAGGGGGCAACTGATCTTCTTGATGCCGGCTGCTTCCATGTTTTCCCGCAGGTATTCCTTCATCGAGTCCTGGCGAGCCTTTATTGCCCTCTTCCGGTCGTTCAGTCGCTCTATTTCACGGTCGAGCGCTTCGACGTCGGTATCCATGTTCAGGACGACCGTTGCCAGGGCCTTTCCTTTTTCTTCGAACTCTCCCCCGATTGCTTGCATGGTGTCCCGGACAGCCACAGCCATGCCTTCATCAGCCGTTTCTGCCAGGGCTGCAAGTTCAAGAAACTGCTCGGTGAGCTTGTAGAGTTGGGTCATGCCGCCTTCTCCTCGGTGAATCGCTTGATCTGCTCGGAGAATTCGCGAGCAATGCGCTTGACGCCACTATCGTCTTTGCGCGCAGTGAGCTTGCGCACGGCAACGTCGTGGATCTTCTTGAGTTCGTACTGGGACTGGGCGCCTTGCATCGTCTCGATAATCGATTTGATGTAGGCGAGGCGCTCTTCATTCGCCTGCTCTTCTGCGGCCTGCTGGTCCTCGGCCTTGGCGATCTGCTCCTCTTCACGACGTGCTTCCACATAGTCGCGGTCGTCGAACAAGCCAAGGAAGATGTCCGCGCTGAACCCGAGCATCGCAAGAGATTTCTTCACGGCGTCCGTTAGTGATTTTTTCGGAGCCTCGGTGTCGGTGGTGATTCCCCACTTGTACCGGTAGGAGAACGGCGTGCAACCGTATTGCTCTACCTCTCCGCGCTTGCCGTCCAATTCGAACCACAGTTTGATGCGCACGGTGTGCCCGACTTCGTGACCAATTAGTTCGCTGACCTTCTTTCCGTCAGCGTCGGTGATTTCACGGAAGATCGGGCCGCCCTGGTCAAAGCGCTCCTCGATGACCGTCCAGCCCCACCCGATCCCGACAGGGCCGAACATCTGGGTAGCCTTCATGATCATGTGCTGGCCGCTGATCGACGTGATCTGCTGACCATCGACTTTTGCGCTCTTGGTGGCAGATGGGTCGGTTGCTTGAACCTGATCCCATAGCCGCATGTTTTGGGTATGCATGAGTGATCCTCGCCGCGCATGCGCAGCCAGTGAAGGGAGGGTTAGGCGGTGGCCTTTGCGATTGCGGCGGATGCATTCGCAACCTGCTGGATTTCCGCTTTCAGCGGACTAATCAGCGGCAGAAGATTTACCAGCGCATCCAGAAGCTCCGGCGCCGCAGCTATCAGGCGGGCGTTGGCTTCACACTCGCTATCCGTACGCTGCGTTGCCATCACCCCTTCAAAGGAGTTGGCAAGGCGCTGACCGTGCTTGTCGTAGATCGTGCATTTGTTGGGGCCGCCAACATGCCAAGGCCCCGGCGTGTGCTTGCTCATATCGTTCTCCAGTTAGAAGGGGAAAGGCGCTTACCGGCCTGCTGCGGACAGGTGCGTAGCTTCTGCGGTGATGATGCCGCCCCAGATCGGGCCGGCTGCCAGGATGAAGAGGTACAGCAGTCCGCCGAATAGACTGCCTAGCCAGATTGCTGTGCGTCTGGTGTTCATGCTGCCTCCATGTAAGCGGCTATGAACTGCGTCGCCGCCTCAGCATTGATGGCGTTTCCGTAGGCGCGCAGTCGTCCCACTCGGGAGGGAGCCCCATGAGCCAGCGGGAATGTGCCGGGTTCAACTGGCCGCCACTTTCCATCCCGGCAGAAGAGCCAGTCAGCATCTGCCCAGAGACCGTTAACCGGGCGGTCCCGCTCCAGTCTTCCGGAAGGCTCATCCCGTGCCCCGCGATGGTTCGACCGCAGATCGCCTCGGTCTTCCGGGTGAAGTCCGAGTTGCCGGCCATGTTGTTCCCGTTCTGAGCTGGAGTGCCCGCCATCGGCGTTGGCCATCCCGCCAAGGTAAATACCTGTTCGCTGAGTGGCTTCCCCCGTTTCTGCTCCAGCCTCTCGGCAAGAAACTCTTCCGAGGCAGACGCGCTCACCCAATCCCTGGCCGCTGGCGTCGACCATCCCGCCAATTGCGCCAGGTCGTTCAGGTTCGCCATCCCGTGACCCTGGGCTTTCTTCGCCGCGATATATTCCGGAGAGTGAGCCGGGAAATAATCCCGGGCGCATGGCGTTGGCCACCCAATACGTGCGGTCACGGATGTGCGGGGCACCGACGCCCGCAGACGGAAACGCGATAGCCCCGAAGGCATATTCCATGGCTTCCAGGTCAGCTTGTACAAGGTCGAGCCAAGGCTCCGCGTCCTTGCTTGCAACCTGCTCACCAAGGACCTCTCCAGGGCGACGCTGGCGGATGAGCCAGGCAAAATGTGGCCAGAGGTGACGCGGGTCATCAAACCCAGCTCCTTTGCCTGCCGAGGAGAAAGGTTGGCAAGGACAGGAACCGGTCCAAACAGGTCGGTCATCTGGCCACCCGGCGCGGCGAAGGGCGAGCGACCAGACACCGATTCCCGCGAAGAAGTGGCATTGTGTGTAGTGCTTGAGGTCATCTGGGTGAACATCCTCGATCGATCGTTCGTCGACGTCGCCAGGTGCTATGTGGCCGGCGGCGATCAGGTTTCGAAGCCACTGAGCGGCATATGGGTCGATTTCGTTGTAGTAGGCGGTCGCCGTCAGCTTCATAGCCCCGCCACCTCCACAAACGCCACGGCGAACATGAACACGCTGCCCACAAAAAAGCCGCCGAAGATCATGACTTGGGCGGCCTCTTTCAGGTCTATGGTGATGGTCATGGCGTGCGCTCCATGGCGGCGTCGATGTCCACGTAGTCGTCGTACTGAATAGTTACCGTGAAGTCGCTCTTGTCTTGCAGGCACCATTCTTTCTCTGCGCGGCGCTCAACCTCGTCCATTATTGGGCGCCATAAGGAAAGCTCAGCCTCAGCAGCGCGCAGGCGAGCGATCAGGCCAAGTATCTCCTCTGCTGGAGTGTTGATATTTACATCCGTCAACACTGGCTCGTTACAGCAGACTTCCTCGCGCGCGCTCATGTATTCGGCCCCGGATTTGAAATTGCCACAACAGACGAATGCCCTCTTGTGGCAGTACTCTTCCAACTCCGCCAATTGCTCATCACTGATCGATTGCACGATAGGGGTTGTCATTTCCCTTCCTCCTGGCGGCGGTAGCCGGCGTCAAATAGCGCGTAAAGCGTAGGGTACTGATATGGAACTCCTTGAATTGACATAGCCATATCACCGACTGCCTTCTCCCGCTCCTCGGCGGCGATCTGCTCGGGAGTGCGGATGCGCCTGAAGTTTTCCGGGTTTCCGACGATGAATGAGTCGCCGTCCTCGGGCTGTAACCACGCATCGCCATTGGCGTAGGCCAGCACGGTTACGCGCCTCCACTCGTGATCCAAGCCGGATTTCCATTCCACCAGCAGGCCGGTTGGCGGCAGGCCATGGCCGCCCCAGGCCTCTTGCGGTCTAGCCTCGAATGTCGCCTCACGCTCTGCGGATACATCCCCCCCGTATTTCCATTCTGCATCTAGCCCCCAAAAGAACCAGCCATTCCCTTCTTTCTTCATCCATCCTTCATGAAACTCAAGTCCTGCTGGCTCCCAATGAGTCGCACCCTCCGGCGCCGTGTTCCAGTCAATGCTCATGCTGCGTCCTCCATGTTCTGTTCCTGATACTGTGCAAGGGCTTCTGCTGCGTAGCCTGCGGCGATTGGCTCTGCAAGCGCCTTGATGGCTTCGGCTGCATCGCCTCCCGGGAAGAAGTTGTGCAGGTTCGCCAGGGCGTCGCAGGGACGGCGGTCGGCGACGGCCATGATCACCGTAGCCAGCAGGCGCTCTCGGTCGTTCTGCAACAAGTCGATCAGCATCTTGTGAAGCTCCTCGCGCAGCAGGTCGGCCTTCAACTTGCTGCTCCAGAATCCCTTGCTGTGCAGGTCAACATCGCAGTCGCCGAGTAGCGACTCCACAGCATCGAGCTTCCAGTTTGCGTACTCGTCCGAGGCGAGCCAGAGTTCCATCGGATCCTCTGCTGATGGAGGCTTGCGGTTGGCTAGTGCTGCTATGTTCATGTCTCACCTCGCGTTAGCGTGCATGCGGCTACGCCTTGCGCCGGAGTCGAACCGGTTTGCAAAGCCCTGCTACTGGTGTGGAGTCGAACCACTCGCCGACCGTCGTCAGCACCACCAATGGACAAGACGTAGCCGCATACAGGCGAAAAAATGCCCGGACTTGCCGGGCTAATGAGGGGTAGGGTGGGGATGGCCTGGATACGGCTGCTTCTTTACCAGGTCTGTCGAGCATCCATTTCTGGTCTGGCCGAACACTCCGTAGAGCATCCCCATTGAAGGGTGGCGTCCTTGCCGGGGAAGTCAGCGGGCTCTGCGAACCTTGAAGCACAGCATTGCCTCAGCGCTGTCAAAGACCTCTTCAAGATCCTTGAACACCTTGTACTTGGCCTTGCTCCGGGTTTCGGCGTAAACCCTGTGTACGTAGTGGCGTGCGTCTCCGATCAGGTAATCGACCTGAAACCAGTCGAAGTCACCAGTCAGAACCTCCCATTCCTTGAGCGGCATCTGGCGAGCCATCCCTAGGTACTCAACATCATGAGTTGGGTGGTAGCTGTTTACTGCCTTGGTTGGGTCAGAGTCCAGCGTAACGCCGATGTAATTGCCGCGATCTTCAACAATGATCCCGGGCTGACCGCAGGCGATCACCATGCGGCCAATGTGCGCTGGCACTCCGTATTGCTGGCAAACGTACTCCAGCGCCTGTCCGTATGACATCTCGCCTCCAGTGTGTATGCGCAAGGGCGCGGTTAGGCGGTGGCCTTTGCGATTGCGGCAGTCATCAGCTCATGGATGGCGTCGTACTCCTTAACCGATTCAGGCGAGAGGAATCCCGATCCGCTCGGCTCGACGACATCCCACAAACGACCGTACAGACGCTTGAAGGCTTGGCACGCAGCCAGAAGCTCCGGCGCCGCAGATATCAGTCGCGTGTTTGCCTCTGCCTCTGCAATCCGCTCATATCTTCCAGCGCTGATGGTGGTGATTCCGCGAAGAAGGACATCCTGGCCTCCTTCAGTCATCAAGCTGCCCCATTTGTCTTGGCGCCAAGGCCCCGGCGTGTGCTTGCTCATTCTGTTCTCCTGCCTGTCAGGCGTCTTGCGGTGGTTCGGGTAGTGGCATCCAGTGGGTGGTTTCAGGCCGTTCTACATGGCCCGGTCCATCAGCACAGGTTTCGATGCGCTGGCAAGAATCCTCGGCCAGCATCCAGAAACCGCCTTCATCCGAGCCTTCGTCAGATTCCCATCGGTCGAACTCGGGAGCGAAACAGTCCTGGCCCGGCCACTTTCGGCAAACCATGACTTCATCTGAGTGCTCCGGCATACGGTCACTGCACTTGATCCACTCACTCATATCTCACCTCACCAATACATAGTCAGAAACAGCACCACGAACAGCGCTGCGAACTCGCCAAGGTCTGGCATGGATTCCTCTCTTCCCGTATCAGGGCAAATGGAGCGAACGCCGGGCGCTTCCCCGGATGCGTCAGGTCTGGCTGCGCTAGCCCCTCGACTCGTTCGCTGTTCGCTGGCGGCTCACTCGTCGAATTCGACGAACTCGCCCTCGGCATTCAACTGGTACCAGGTGTCCGGCTCTACGCCGTTCTCCCCGACCTTGCTGGCGCGGATATGGATTAGGCGCCCCTCGTCGTCACGATGACATAGGACGATGGCGCTACCAGCAGATGCGCGAGCGCGGCCTTCGATGCCCAGGGATGCGGCGACGGACTCCTTGCCGCTGACCTCGGCTGCCGAGTAGTCGCCGGTGTTCGACGCTGCCG
>NZ_KV811205.1:0-229 GCF_001813025.1 Pseudomonas sp. HMSC066A08 | reverse complement strand
CACCACTTTTAAATGGGATCTCCGTGATCAACGCCGGATTACGCAGTTTTGCTGACGATCTGCAATCCAGTGGTACGCCTGTTGTTCATTATCAATGGGCACCTGTCGCAGGTGGTAATAAAAAACTGGCTGAAATATTAAAGAAATTGAAATAAGGAATTGCAGATATGTACTCAACTATCGAACAAGCGAATGAAGCAGTTATCGAACGTATCCGTGAAGCCCGTCC
>NZ_KV811204.1:0-406 GCF_001813025.1 Pseudomonas sp. HMSC066A08 | reverse complement strand
TCTCACATGGGGAGACCCCACACTACCATCGGCGATGCGTCGTTTCACTTCTGAGTTCGGGAAGGGATCAGGTGGTTCCAACGCTCTATGATCGTCAAGCAATTCGGTTGGATATCCGTTCGCTTGGGCTTACGTCTATCCGGATTCAGGTATGTGATTTCAAGGTGTTTGCGGTTCATGCGAACTTTCGGTTCGTCGACTTCACCTTACAACACACAATCGTCAGATTGTTTGGGTGTTATATGGTCAAGCCTCACGGGCAATTAGTACTGGTTAGCTCAACGCCTCACAACGCTTACACACCCAGCCTATCAACGTCGTAGTCTTCGACGGCCCTTCAGGGGAATCAAGTTCCCAGTGAGATCTCATCTTGAGGCAAGTTTCCCGCTTAGATGCTTTCAGCGGT
>NZ_KV811203.1:0-231 GCF_001813025.1 Pseudomonas sp. HMSC066A08 | reverse complement strand
TAATACATTATTTTTGCGGTAAACGCGTTTGAGTTTATCGAGTTCAATAATAAAATTGATGGTATCTGAAAAGGGGCCAAAAGCCCCATTAGTTTGTTGTGTCATAAAAATCCGTTCATATGGAAGTGCTATCACTCATCTTCTAAAGAGTAAGGCAAAGGTTTAATAGTTAAGCGACTGGTGGTATCACCTTGGACACGAAATACGCTGTCAGCATCCATATCATTATTC
>NZ_KV811202.1:0-228 GCF_001813025.1 Pseudomonas sp. HMSC066A08 | reverse complement strand
ACACACCGCCCGTCACACCATGGGAGTGGGTTGCAAAAGAAGTAGGTAGCTTAACCTTCGGGAGGGCGCTTACCACTTTGTGATTCATGACTGGGGTGAAGTCGTAACAAGGTAACCGTAGGGGAACCTGCGGTTGGATCACCTCCTTACCTAAGAGATACGTGTTATGTGCAGTGCTCACACAGATTGTCTGATGAAGAACGAGCAGAGATACCGGTATAGGCTTGT
>NZ_KV811201.1:0-232 GCF_001813025.1 Pseudomonas sp. HMSC066A08 | reverse complement strand
ATTATGATCCTTAATAAACATGCTAATCGGGTAGCTACAGGTGATGAACACAACGTTGATTATCTTGATCGTATTGATGAAATTGGTATGACTCAACGTTCTGTAAATCAACTAGGGCGGATGTTTCGTTGGCTTGTGAACGATGTTAGTCATCAAATCCATCAAGTTGCTTTTTCTTGTGATCAATTAGCTGCGGGGAATCGTGATCTCTATACGAGGACTGAACAAACTG
>NZ_KV811200.1:0-212 GCF_001813025.1 Pseudomonas sp. HMSC066A08 | reverse complement strand
TTTTGGATATTCATTCGATTGGTGTTCATCATATCGATTTGCCATAAACGTTCATTTTTATCATTTTCAGTTAAATCAGATAATAAAATATCGTTTTTTAATGATTGAATATCTTCTTCTTTGCCATTCAAAATCTGGTCACGTAACTGGTAAAAGTCATTGGTATGACCTTGAGTCAGCAACCAAAATAATTGGTAGATTAAATCCCACCG
>NZ_KV811199.1:0-10436 GCF_001813025.1 Pseudomonas sp. HMSC066A08 | reverse complement strand
CGGCACGCCGCCCAAGGAGCCGAACGAGCGTGTATGGGCGTCAAATAACATCTCATGGCCCTGGCTCGGATACGCCACAAGCCAGAACGCACGGCTGGCACACAGCTTCAGATGTGCCACCTGCATACGCCGGTAAATGCCGCCGACCAGCAAGCCTTCCTCGCTCCAGTCAAACTGAAACGCCTCGCCAAGAGCAAAGGTCAGCGGCACAAAGGCCTGCGACGCCTTGCCCTGTCCCCCTAGCCAGGCACGGATAAACGCGGTGAGCTGGCTGTAGCCACCGTCATAACCATCGGCTTTGATTTGCGCCAACAGCGCCTTGGCACTGCGCCGCTGTTGCTTGGGGCGCAGAGAATCGGCTTTTAGCGCCTGCTCTAGCGTGGCGTGAAAAGGGCTGAGTTTGTTAAAGATCGCGCGGCGTTGGTAGACCGGCGGCTTGGCCTCAGGTGCTCTGACCCACTTGCGAATCGTGTTGCGCGCCAACCCGGTGCGCTTGGCTATCTCATGCAGCGACAGCTTGTCGCGGAAATACATCCGGCGGATTTTGCCCATCATTTCCATACTGATCACCCTGTGTTCTCCTGCTCAAAAATTGAGCAGAAGCAGTTGAACACCTGGGTCAGTTTTCAGTCGGCAGAACAGCCTCTACTGGGTCAGTTTTCGGTCAGCGGCAACAGCTACGACCTTTTCGGCGGACATTTCGCACGGCTTCAACAATGTCCTATCTGATGTAACGCGGAAGAGGTTGAAGCTGACAATGTCAGTCCCGTCCAACTCCCTGGCGAACAGACTGTTGCGACGTCCGTCCCCAGATCGCCGGACGATCAAGCTGAAACGCCGGCCTTCATAAGTCCCTTCTCTGTATCCCTCCGCAAGCTTCGCGAAAGCGGCATCGAACTCGGAATGCTCCATGTCATCCATCCTTATTGATAGAACAGAGGCGCGGCGGGTGCGAGACCGCCAGTGCCGGGTCGCGCTAAGGTGCCGGGCAGATTCCTGCAGCCGACGAGGCCCGGGGTGGGCAGGATAATTGAGATGTCGGCGCCCGCATGGCTATCAGCGAAGTCGTCCGTCCAGTCTGCTAGGCAACGTCCACGCCTTTCCAGAAAGCGATGTAATCCCGGATACCCTCGGCATCCGGAGTGGGGGCGGGATAGGTCCAAGCGGCGTTCACGTTGAGCGCGTCACCCGCGCGAACATGAAAGAAGCGCGCGGCGCCTTTGATCGGACAGACAGATGTGTGCGGGCTCATCTCAAGCAGGCTCAGGTCGACTCCTGACGGTGGGAAGTAGTGATTTCCCTCGACGATGACTGTTTCGTCGCTTGTGGCGATAGTAGTGTCTTTCCAGATGGCTGAGACCAACGGACTCTCCTTTTGTATTCATCAACCGGCGAAGGCTCGCGGGCTGGCTGCCCCAAGCCGCACCTCCTCAGGTGGCAGGCGGGTTGCGCCCGAGAAGTTTGTCGAGCTCGCCTCTGACATCGAGCGCGAATAGCTCATCGGAGCCACCGATAAGGGTGCCATTGATGAAGATCTGCGGCACGGAGCTTCGCCCCGACGCTTCCGCCATGGCCTGCCGGTGAGCCGGATCCGCCTCAATATCGAGCTCCTTCCATCGCACGCCCTTTTCCTTGAGGAGCGCCTTCGCTCGGCGGCAGAACGGGCACCAATTCGTGGTGTACAGCAATACATCAGTTGTCATATTGCATCTCCGGCAGTTGCACGCGGATCGCTGTCATGGCGTTGATCTCCAATTCGCGGCGTTCAAAGATGGCGACTGCACCTTGGCCGACATCGGAGCAGATGCTGACGATTGGCCGCTATCCAGGCGACATGGCCCAAAGTGCTTTCACCGCCAGGCAGAGGCCGCACGCGCCTCCTGTAGCGCCGAGCCGATGCTCTAAGGTAACCGAGCCTCGATTGGGACGGAAGCGGTCCCGCTCGAATCGCCCATCATGCTGGTCGAGCATATCAGGACGACGGATAGTGCAGGAACTTTCAAATTGAGCTTGATGTCGAGCCAGGTATCGCGAGCGAAGGCGTTCTAGAGGCCGGGGGGTACGAAGACTGTGTTCGGCAAAACGGTTCACGTTGATCGCCAAAGCTTCCCAGGGCGCACGTCTACGATCGGCGCGACGTGAGATAGCTCGCGCCGCTAGCCCCCGTAGCGCTCCGTCTTGATGATGGAGGCGTCCAAGCCCGCCAGCAGCGCGCTATCGGTTGCGATGTTGACGAATCCGTTAGACCCGCAGACGAACACTTGCGTCGGCTTTCCCTGAAGCCTGGTTAGAATTTCTTGGACCATCATGCCGTCGATCCGTCGCGCAAAGTCCGATGCGCGAACCGGTTTCTCGCGCGTAATCGCGAGCGCCAGGACGAACGCCGGATCGCTGATTTCGATGCAATGAAGTTCTTCTGAGAAGAGAACGTCCTCGGCGGTTCGTGCGGACAGGAGCAACGCTGTCGGAACGGCTTGGGCCAATGCGCGGCGCTGCCGGATCATTGCCATCAACGGCACGAGGCCGGAGCCTCCCCCGATCAACAGAACCGGATCTATGGCAGGCTCAGGCCAAAGGAAATGGCCACCGAGCGGACCGCGAACTTCGATTTCGTCACCAATCGCCGCGATGTCGTGAAAAAACGGCGAAACTTCGGCATCCGGCATGCGCTCGATAGCTATCTCGACGATCGGGGTCGAAACTGCCGATGACGCGATCGAGTAGCTGCGCATTGCACTGTAGCCGTCGGGCGCGGTCAGCCGGATATCGACGTGCTGACCTGCGGTGTGCGCGAACGGCTTGCTCAACCGAAGGAAGAAGCTCTTGATACTCGGTGTTTGCTGGATGATGTCGTCGATCACGCATGATTGCCACGAACGGACTTGCGCTTCGTTTTCAGTCATGGGTGTATCGTTGTTCGCGCCACGGATCGCCGTAGATGTGATAGCCGTGCAGCTCCCAAAAGCCGGCCTCGTCACGCGTCGTGAATTGCAGCGCATTCACCCATTTGGCGGATTTCCAGAAGTAAAGGTGCGGCACTAGAAGACGCGCCGGCCCCCCATGATCGCGGGAAAGTGGCTTGCCCGCATAACTGAGGGCGACCATCGCTTTCCCGGAAAGCAGATCCGTCAGAGGGACGTTTGTCGAATAATTATCGTAGCAGTGCGCCAAGACGAAATCGGTAGGCCGATCAAGCTCTGCATCTGCAAGGATGTCTTCAATGAGTACACCCTCCCAAACGGTATCCAGTTTGGACCAAGAGGTGACGCAGTGAATATCCTTTGTCACCTGGGTCTTTGGTAGAGTGTTGAATTCGCCCCAATTCCACGTTTTGACGGGCTTCGGACCAATTTTGACTGTGAATTTCCAGTCGGAGGGCTCTACCCTCGGCGTAGGGCCGGCCGACAGAACAGGGAAATCCTCCACCAGATGCTGACCTGGCGGAATCCGATCGGACTGGTCGCCTGAACCGCGACCGGTGAAACCTCTGGTGACCATAGTGACCCCTCTTGCTCGATACGGCAGACCGAAGCCGGCCTTCATTTCAGTACTCTGCGTAAAGCATTTGCCCGCACATCCGCCGAATAAGCCAATCGACTAAAAATCAGATACAGATGCTCTATCATCGTAAAAAATCGCGTATCGAACATAGCGTCAGGCCAGCATGATTCCCAATACCCAATGGCTATAGGGTAGATAACCCCAAGGCTGCGTACGCTGATCTGCGGTATGCGGAGCGGAAGTTGCAGGTTCGCTCTCAAACGGATGGGCAGCGTGCAAAGCTCAAGGCTCACCAGCGCATGGTTGCCCAGTTCGCGCTCGCCGGCAGCTTGAGTATATTAAGGACGAAATGTCGATCTGATCTATTCTGGCTTCAGGAAATAGGGAAAATAAGGTCGGACGTTCGCGCACCGTCGCGACGCGCGATCATCCACTAAGCTTCTGTATCGGGGTTGGAGGATCAGATGAACGAGATCGAACGACAAGCGCCTGAGCTGCGGGTGCAAAAATGGATTGGCAAAGATGGGGAAAGTATCGCGCCGTTCAAACTGTCAGATATCGGGCCCGGCCCGAAAATCTTGTTTGCCTTCCAGCATTGGTGCCAAGGTTGCCATTTGCATGGGTTTCCGACGCTACAAAAGTTGCATGCAGCGTTGAGCTCAAAAGACGTGGGGTTCGCAGTGATCCAGACCGTCTTCGAAGGAACGCATGAGAATACCTTCGAGAAGTTGCGCGTGAACCAGCTCAAGTATGAGCTTCCTATCGTTTTCGGTCACGACGAGCAACCGACCGGCTCGCCGTTTCCAACCTTCATGGAAGACTACCGCACACGAGGAACTCCGTGGTTTACGGTTATCGACGCTGGCGGTAGCATTGTTTTCTCGGACTTCCATCTCGACGCGGAGCGACTAGTGAAGCAACTTGAGCAAGGTTAATCGTTGGAAGGTGGGCAATCATCCTGATTGCCACCCATCCCCTGATGCCCACTACAGGCGTTGCGCGCTGTAACTCTGTTGATCAGCGTGCGAAAACCCGGATCCGGATAGGAGGAGCGTCAACGATTGAATCAATCCGTTGGGAGAGGGCGGCTCCGCTCCGTCAGCTCGGCAATAGATAACCCATTCTCGCCGAGCAACTCTCTGATCCGATCGACGATATGAGCCCCTAGCGCCGCTGTCTTGGTCCCCCCCACAGATTCCCAAGATGCGAGTTCACACGCCGATACCTCGTGGTCAGCGCCGAAGTGCTTCTGTCGGTATGTCACCGCCGCCCTTCAATGATAAAGGCGCGGTAACGGGAACCGGCAAAGCGATGAGCAGCGATGGTTTGGTAGGCGGGACTGTCATACCAGTCGCGAGCGGCCTGCATCGTCGGGAAACGCAAGATTACGGCCCCTTCGATGGGCGGCCCCTCCAAATGCTGGATCGCGCCATAAGCGGCGAGAAAGGTAACGTCGTGACCATCGAACGATGGTCCGACGCCTGCAGAATAGGTTGCGAGTGCATGTGGGTCGCTGGTTTCTTCCCGCGTAAAGACGACGAACGCTTCCATCATTAGGCCTCTCAAAGGTTGGATCTGTTGGCCATTACCACCGGTGATGGCCTCACAGTCGTCAGGCTGGCAACTGGAACCCGATTTTCATGAGTGCCTCGACGCACGCATCCTGATCCTGCTGATAGTTGCCTCCGGAGATGCCTATGCCGCCGATCAACTTCCCATCCTCCAGAATCGGATAACCGCCGCCGACAGCGACCATCCGAGGGCGATAGGCTAGCGGCGCCACTTTTGGATCGTTGGTCACATAGTCGTTCCAGACATGGGTCGGGAACCCAAACGAGGCGGAACTCCAGGCCTTGTCGATGGCAACATCGACGGTAAGGAACGGCGCATCGTCGGTGCGCTCGAACGCGCGCAGGTTACCGGTGGCGTCGACGACGGCGACGGCAGCCGGGATGCCGATGGCACGGGCCGCAGCGAGCGCCGCGTCGATGAGGGCGACTGCGGTTTCGCGGTTGATCGAGGCGGTGGCAATAGATTTGGTCATGGGATTCTCATCGCTGGGGCATAACCCGTTCGGCTTTTTGAGGTTGGACAAGATGTTTGGCGATCGCGGTCGTTAGAAGCCTTCGAGGACGATCTTGCCTTTAGCCGCGCCACTTTCGATCAGTGCATGCACCGTCTTCAGATTGGCGGCATTGATCGGCGACAGTCGCCGGGTCAGCGTCGTGCGGATTTTGCCGTCGTCAACCAGCGCTGCCATCGCATCCAGAATCTCGCCCTGCTCATTCATGTCGGGCGTGCCGTAGATCGACCGCGTGAACATCAGCTCGTGGTGGATCGACACCGCCTTGCGCTTGAAAACCATGATATCGAATGCCTTGGGATCGTCGATCAGTCCGAACCGTCCTTGTGGGGCGATCAGTTCGGCGATGTCGGCGACATGTTGCTCGGTATGTGTGGTCGAAAAGACGAAAGCGGGAGCACCGATGCCGAGTTCGGCGATCTGTGGCGCGAGCGGACGAGAATGGTCGATGACGTGGTGAGCTCCAAGCCCTCTTACCCACTCTTGGGTTTCCGGTCGAGAGGCTGTGGCGATGACGGTGAGGTCCGTGCGCTGTCGCGCGATCTGGACGGCGATCGACCCAACCCCGCCCGCGCCACCGATGATGAGGATCGCCTCCGCCGCACCGGGTACGGGCTTCGCCACGTCCAGGCGGTCGAACATCGCCTCCCAGGCCGTCAACGTCGTCAGCGGCAGCGCCGCCGCTTCCGCCCAGGAGAGCGACGCAGGTTTGTGACCGACAATCCGGGCGTCGACGAGATGGAACTCCGCATTGGTACCGGGCCGTGTGATCGATCCGGCATAATAGACCTCGTCGCCTAACTCGAACTGCGTGACGTCGGGGCCGACCTCGCGCACAATCCCGGCGGCATCCCATCCCAGCACCTTCCAATCGCCATCTGCCGGCGGCGTGCTGTTGCGGACCTTGTAGTCGACCGGGTTGACCGAGACGGCCTTCACCTCAACCAGGATATCGTATCCTGCAGCGACAGGCCGAGGCAGATTGATGTCGACCAGCGCGGCATCCGCGGCGATGGGTCCCGGAACCTTGTAACCAATGGCTTTCATAAATGTCTCCAGCTTGCTTGATCGGATGACGCGAATGCTCGTTAGTCAACTTCTTCTACATTGAGGTCCCGACTCTTGAACTGGGTCGCGGTAGCAGATTTCATCGAACACGTCGATCAACAGGCCCTTATGCTCGGTCGCCGGATCGGTGATCGCGTAGAGGGTGGAGGCGTTATCGCCATCATCACCGCTTCCGAGGCGAAACGCCGCGTCGACGCAGATGCCGCACGGACCGATGGTTGATCCTGGCTCGAGATCGACGAGATTGCTGTCCTTGACGCGCTATTCGCGGTCTTAGCCCTTGGCGATGAAGGACTGAACTGCTTGTAGAGCGTCGGTCAGCTGCTATGTCATGGACGCACCTTCATCTTGAGTTGGATTGGACAAGCTTCCGTATAAGGCCCGCTGTAACCGTCAGATGACGGCGAAGAAAACGATGGGCAGTATTCACAGCCACTTAGCCTTCTTGAAGCGCACAAATAGGAAAACGCACGATATCGCTATCACTCCGAGCACGACAAAGTATCCGTAGGCCGTGTCCAGCTCCGGCATGTGCTTAAAGTTCATGCCGTATATTCCAGCGATCGCCGTCGGGACTGCCAGTATTGCCGCCCAAGCCGCCAGCTGGCGGGTGATCACCCCCGTCCTTTGCGCTTCAAGAAGGCTGCTGGCCTCAAAGACCGTGGACAGGACAAGCAGGAGGCCGTCGACCATGGACTGCACGCGGTGGACATGGTCCGCGACGTCGTGGAAATATGGTGTCATTTCGGCGCTGATGCAGGGAAAGTGGCCGCGAACGAGCTTTCGCACCAGCTCGGCCATAGCCCCGAGCGTGCGCTGGAA
The DNA here is from genome assembly GCF_001813025.1 of Pseudomonas sp. HMSC066A08. NCBI lineage: Bacteria > Pseudomonadati > Pseudomonadota > Gammaproteobacteria > Pseudomonadales > Pseudomonadaceae > Pseudomonas > Pseudomonas sp. HMSC066A08. The sequence goes on along the minus strand of NZ_KV811199.1, from coordinate 2,962 downwards.
CCGCGTGAGTTCGGACCTTAGTTCGAAGATTCGCGCCACCTCTTCTGGCCCGAGGAAATCGTGCAGCGACCGTCGCTCCATCGCCAGGACGTCGTCCTCGATCATTTCGAAGATGGGCAGATACTGGTCGACCACGCGATGCAAGATCGCGTGCAGCACATAGTCGACACCCTTGCCGAACTGCGTCGGCGATGCCTCGAGTTGCTCCCGAAGTTTGCCCAGCGCTCCGGCATTGCCGTGCCGCACGGTGATAAGGTGATTGTGACCGGTGAAGATCGCCATCTTGCCGTAGCTGATCCGGTCGCCGACCAGCTCGGCGGTCTGCGCGACGACGTACAACTCATCGTTGTAGACCTCGAGCTTGGGCGGGCACAGCGGGTGCATCGCGTTGTCGATCGCCAACGGATGAAGATTATATGTCCTTTGGATCGCGAGTAGTTCCTCGGGGGTGGGTTCGCTAAGCGCGATCCAGCAGAAGCCCGAGCGACTCTCGCCCAACTTGACGTGCTCATCGAGCGCGATTTCGCGAACTCGCTTGCCTTCGTTGTAATAATAGGCGGCGATGATGCTCATGCTGGCCTCGCGGGAATGTGGAGGCCACGCTGGACGGCCGGTCGAGCCAGCCCGCGTCCAAGCCATGCGCGGACGTTCGAAAAGCTGCTGAGGCCAAGGATGTCACCCGCAGCGTAGAATTCCACCAGCGCATTCACCCAGCCGAGCGTCGCGATGTCCGCGATCGAATAGTCGTCGACGATCCAGTCGCGGCCTTCCAGCCGGCGATCCAGAATCCCCAGCAGACGCGTGGATTCGTCGATAAAGCGCTGTTGCGGCCGCTTGTCCTCATAGTCCTTGCCGCCAAATCGCAGGAAGAAGCCGAGCTGACCGAACATCGGCCCGATGGCCGACATCTGAAAGAACACCCACGCTAGGGTCTCGTAACGCTGGCCTGGTTCGGTGGAGATGAACTGACCCGTCTTGTCGGCCAGATAGAGGAGGATCGCACCGGATTCCCATAAGGCGATGGGTCTACCGTCAGGGCCAGCCGGATCGATGATCGCCGGTATGCGTCCGTTCGGGTTCAGCGACACGAACGCCGGATCCTTCGACTCGTTGTTCGAGATGTCGATCAGGTGGGGCTCGTACGCCAGGCCAGTCTCCTCAAGCATGATCGAGACCTTGACGCCATTGGGCGTAGGGGCTGCGTAGAGTTGCAGGCGATCGGGATGAGATGCCGGCCAGCGCTGCGTGATCGGAAAGGACGAGAGGTCTGGCATAAATCTGCGATCCTGGTGTTGCGATGGCGACTGACTGGAACGAGCCGTCACTCTGAAGTAGGGTTCGATGACCGCGTCGCTGAACGACGCGGTCACGAAGATTGCGGACCGGATCGGCGCAGTGGCAACGGCAGTGAAGCCTATTCCGCCGCGGTCCCGGCCGCTGGCTGTACGTCGTCAACCTTTTGGCGCTTCGGAAGCACCCAGCCGGGACGGACGAAGTGGCAGGTGTAGCCGCCCGGGCGCTTCTCCAGATAATCCTGGTGATCGGGCTCGGCCTCCCAGAACTCGCCGACCGGCTGGACCTCGGTCACCACTTTGCCATCCCACAGCCCCGAGGCATCCACATCGGCGATCGTATCCTCGGCGACGCGCTTCTGCTCCTCGTCGACATAATAGATGCCCGACCGGTAGGAGAGCCCACGATCATTGCCCTGGCGGTTCAGCGTCGTCGGATCGTGGATCTGGAAGAAGAATTCCAGGATGTTCCGGTAGCTCGTCACTGTCGGGTCGAAGACAATCTCGATCCCCTCGGCATGCGTGCCGTGATTACGATACGTGGCGTTCGGAATATCGCCGCCCGTGTAACCCACACGGGTCGAGATGATGCCGGGCCGCTTGCGGATCAGATCCTGCATGCCCCAGAAACATCCTCCTGCGAGAACAGCGCGCTGATGCATGTTAAGCCTCCTCTACTTGATCGAGATATTCACCGTATCCCTCGGACTCCATCTCGTCGCGCGGGATGAAGCGAAGGGACGCTGAGTTGATGCAGTACCGCAGACCGCCGCGGTCGGAAGGACCATCGGGGAACACATGGCCGAGATGACTGTCTGCGTGTACTGACCTGACCTCCGTCCGGACCATGCCGTGTGCGCTGTCCCGCACCTCCTTCACGTTTGCCGAAACGATCGGCTTGGTGAAGCTGGGCCAGCCAGTACCCGAATCGAACTTGTCCGTCGAAGCGAACAGTGGCTCTCCCGACACTATGTCGACGTAGATGCCAGGCTCCTTGTTGTCGTTGTACTCGCCCGTGAAGGGCCTTTCGGTGCCCGCCTCCTGGGTAATTCGGTGTTGCTCGGGAGTCAGGTGGTCGATTGCTGTCTGTGACTTTTCAAACTTCATTACAGTCTCCAATACTTATCTAGAGGGCCAGGCACGCTACCGCTAATTTTTTATGTCTCCTGATTTGCTCCTACAATGGTAGTGGGATGGCAAACGAGGTTTTACTAAGTGTTGGAAAATTAGAGATTTAAATTTCGCGTCTATTAATTATAGCGCAACTGAGTGGTTAAGCAAGTACGTAATCAGTAAATATTAAAAAAATAACACAAAAGCACGATTATATAATACAGTGTCAGTGTTTTATGATAATCAACAACGCCTGTTTAGATGCTGGTAGATGCGAATTTTTTGGCGTACAGTCAAAATTTTCTGATGGTTGCTTAGTGTGTTGGCGCTGATGGAAAATTGACCCACCCTGCCGATTGAAATTTGACCCAGGGCGGATTGCTGATTTTGTTACCAGCAACTGTGGATAAGTCTACCAGCGCAGCTGCTGTTGCCCCCACTCCTTCGCTAGCCCAGTTCAGTTGTTTAAGACCTGCCACACGCAGCCATGTAGCAGGCCGTCGTCGCCATGAAATCAGAACGGCTCATCGTCCTCCGGTTCCTGGCCGCCCTTACGC
>NZ_KV811198.1:0-235 GCF_001813025.1 Pseudomonas sp. HMSC066A08 | reverse complement strand
GTGATCTGTTTTTTCCTGGCTCTCAAGAGTATGTAGAGAAGTTAGCGAAACAAAATCAGGTGGTTAGCCAATATCCTATTGTGCGTCATATTCCTGTTATTGCTGTCAGAAAAGATAAAATTGGTGAAATCAAAACTATCACAGATCTTGCAAATAGTTCATTGAAATTAGGTATGGGAGATGTAAAAGCAATTGCATTAGGTAAAAGCGGTGAACAATTAATCGAAGCGTCAGG
>NZ_KV811197.1:0-6366 GCF_001813025.1 Pseudomonas sp. HMSC066A08 | reverse complement strand
ACCTAACCGGCGATTACGTCTGGCGGCAGAGCCGCAGACTGGAAGACGGGAAGTTTCGGCCCCTACGGATGCCCGGAAAACCTTAGCGTACGATTTTTTCCGAATTCTGCGGGCTCCCCTGAAACAGCGCGGCCTGTTCCCCGCGCGGGATCAGCGCCTTTGACTCGATCAGCGTGATGGCGGTGGCCGCCGCCTCCAGCATCTGCCACTGCACCGCCGGGGCCAGAATCTCGTAGGGACGCCACAGACTCTGCCCGGCGCGCAGCGGATGGCCGCAGCGCTCCCAGACATGGCGGATGCTCGCCGAGCAACTGCCGCAGTGCGAGAGCGGCGTGTTCAGCTCATCAAGCAGGGTGCGCAGCAGCCGGAACCACAAGCCGGCGTGGACACGCCGACGCGGCAGCTCCACAAAACCCGTCGTCAGCGCCTGCCAGGTGCGCCGGTCCATGCAGGCGATTGCGTCATCGGCAGGGCGCGGCGCAGCATCGGCGATTTCCCACTGAAGATACCGGCCGTGCATGCCCCAGTAGGACTCCAGCCAGCAGCCATGCTGCGGGCAGCTCAGCATCAAGGGGAGCTGCCAGACGAGTAGCACAGCTTGATTCGTTGGATCGTTCAGACACTGCGGACACGCCCGGCGAATCGTCTGGCTCGGTAGCCAGGCACGCCAGCGAGTGATGGACCGCACCTTGCGGGTGCGCTTGGGCAGGAGCACCGCGCATTGGAATGTATAGGTTTCCAAGGCTGCTGGTACCGAATCGTCGAGACTGTCGAGCAGCCACGGCACCCAGCCTGCAAGACTCATGCTGCGCAACCGCTCCAGCTCGACGCCACTGCGCTGGCAGAGCGCCGTCAGCAACGACAAGGATGGTGCGGTATCCAGGTCATCAAGTTGGCTGTGACCAAGATCGTGGGCCAGCAGCTCGTGCACGTCCATCTGGTAGCAGGCGGCGACCCGGTTGAGCCATGAGGACAGGGCTTCGCCTTCCTTGGGTGCCGGATGCAGCGGCCAGCGCGGCGCGGACTTCACATCAGTTCCCGCTCGAACTGTCGCCGCCGCTCACTGGGGCCGATGTAGTCGGCCATGCTGAGCGTGCGGTGGTTGATCGCTTCCTCGCCACTCTCCACGGCGGCGACGGCCGCCGCCACCAGCAGATGTGCAAGCTCGCCGATGGTGCCTTCGCTCCGGGTGAGCAGGTAGCGGGCCATGTCCAGCGTGGCAATCGGGGATGGCCGCCGTAGCGGGAGTGACGCCGCGAAGCTGGCCAGCAGCGAGCAGCAGTCCTCATTGGCCTCCCACGGCGGCAGCAGCATCGGCTCGAAGCGGTTTTCCAACTGATCGTCCGAACGGATGGCCAGGTACGCCTCGCGCGTGCCGACCCCGACCAGGGGGATACGCAGCTCGTTGCCGAGGAAGCGCAGCAGGTTGAGGAACTCGCGCCGGTTAACGCTGTTGCCAGCCAGTACATTGTGCAGTTCGTCGATCACCAGCATGCGCACGCCGACCTTGCGCAGCAGGGCCAGCGCCAGTTGCTCCATTTCCGGCAGCCGTGGGCGCGGGCGCAGCGGCGCGCCCATCGCAGCCAGCAGCGCGACATAGAAGCGGATCACCGATGGCTCTGACGGCATCTGCACGACCAGCACCGGGATATGTTCTTGGTCAGCGTCGGTGCCGACCGGGTGCGCCCGCCGGAATTTCTCGACGATCATCGACTTGCCGTTGTTGGTGGGGCCGACCAGCAGCAGGTTTGGCATGCGTTGCTTGTTCGGCCACGCATACAGAGTTTCCAGCCGGTTCAGCGCCTCGACCGCGCGCGGGTAGCCGATCCAGCGGTCGGCGCGAATGCGCTGGATGCGCTCGTCTGCCGGCAGCCTGGCCAAACCCTGTGCCGCTGGCAGCAGGTGGGACAGGTCAATGACGGGATATTCGTCCACGGCTACCACTCCTCGATCTGATCGAACGGTTTGGCCGGCGGCAGGTTGTCTGCCTGCGGGTCAGCCATGTCCACATCCGGCGGTATGGGCTTGGCCGGTGGCTCCGACGTCTTGAGGTGCTGGCGGCGATCAGCGTCGCGCCGCGCCTTGCGCGTGGCCTTCTGGGCGGTGGTCACGATCTCGCGCATCTGCCCGATCATGCGGAACAGCGCCGACTCGTCCACCTGCTCGCGCCCGAGCTGACGCAATTTGGCCAGCGCCTGGCGTTGTTCCCAGAGGGTGACGGCCGGATGGGACAAGGTGCGGTAGTGGATCTCCAGATAGTGCTGACCTTCCGGTTCCAGTACCCAGATGCGGCTGATGTCGCGCGGATCGCGCCGGATCAGGAAGGCGGGCAAGCGCTCGCGCCGGGCAATCCACGGCTTGAGGGCGTCGGCGTAGTAGTGGATGTGGTCGATGACAAAGCCGGTGCGGGTCAGGGTGCGGCGGATCACCGGCAGGAAATCGACCAAAAACGCGGTGGGGCGGGTAACGACGGCCGGGACGCCAACGCGCTCCACGGCCTCGGCCCAGCGCGCGGCCGGCGGCTGGAGCAGGCCGTTGTGCACGGAGCCGTGATAGGTGCCTACCGCCAACGCGAGCCAGCGCTCCAGCTCGCGCAGCGTCAGGGTGGCCATCTTCTCGGAATCGTACTCGCCGCGCTGGCCGGGATTGGAGAAGGTCGTCCCCGGTAATTCGTCGTGGATCATCTGCATCGCCGTGCCGATGATCCGTTCCACGATGCCGCCGTAGTGCGGCTGGCCTGGTGGGCGATAGTCCAGCCGGATGCTATGCTGTTCGCAGCCACGGCGCAGCGCTTCGCTTTTGAACTCGGCCGCGTTGTCCAGATAGAGCAGCCTGGGCTTGCCGCTCATCGGCCAGTCCATTTCCACATTCAGCCCTTCCAGCCAGGGCCGCTTGTCGCAGGCGGCATGCGCGAGGCATAGGCCGACCGAGACGGCGGACGGCGCTTCCAGCGTGACCACCATGCCGAGTACGCAGCGCGTGAACACGTCGATGGCGAGGGTCAAATATGGGCGGCCAATCGGTTGCCGGTCGCGCTCGTCGACCACGATCAGGTCGATGACGGTGTGGTCGATCTGCACCTGTTCCAGCGGCATGGTGACTTCGGGCGGAATGCCACCCGCGCCTTGCAAGGGACGGGCAGCGTCCTGCCCGCCCCGGCTGCGGGCTATTTTCGCCGGGTGTAGTCCGGCAATCCGCTGGGCCACGGTGTTGCGCGCCGGCACCGGCAGCTTCTGGGTTTTGCACGCCTGCGCGACTTCGCGGTGGAACGCCGCCAGGCTGCGTTTCTGCTTGGTCAGGAAGCGCTTTTGCAGCAGCTCGCGGATGATGCGCTCGACCGGTTCCGGCAAGCGCCCCTTGCCTTTGCCGCCGCCGGATCGGCCGGGCGTCAGGTCTGTTACCAGGCCAGTACCCTGCCGGGCGCGACGGATCAGGACATATACCTGTCGCCGGGACAGGCCCAGCGCTTGGGCTGCCTCATCGGCGGCTTCATGCCCGACCACCTCAAGCGCTGCCAGTGGCCCGATGATTTCCGTCCGGTGCCGGGCTTGCGCCCATGCCTCGTCGGGCAGGGTGGCCACGCCTTGCGCGGCAATCGGTGGAGTGTCTGATGTCATGCCCAAACCTCGCTTTGGTGCACACGAGTATTGAGCATAGTCGAGATTGGTGCAGACGACTCCTGATATTGGGCTGTCAGGAGCCGTATGCACACCAGGCGTTACATCCAGTCAGATGGTGCGGTCGTCTTCTGAAAACGACACATGTGTCAACGAATGCGAAAGACCACTCTATTCTGACGACTCGGAGCGGCCTTGCCTGACGTCCGGTTAGGGTATAGCTCAATATGACACATGGCTGCAAATCGCTAATTTACCAACTATAAAGAGCTATGCTCTCAAGAAGCGGTTGCGCTAACCGATACAGTATAAATTAGGCCCCAAGTATTATTTTATTTGCACAAAGGTAATGATTATGTTTTTCAATAAAAACAAACAACTGCTGGACACAGAAAATAAGCTCTCAGAACTACAGTGGCAGCTTGATTCAATAAATCGAAATGTCGCGGAAATCAGATTCAGGCCAGACGGGAGCGTAATCTATGCGAGCAATATCTTTCTAGAGATGCTTGGTTACAAACTCGAAGAAATAGCAGGGCAGCACCACAGAATTTTCTGCGAAAAGAATTATGCTAGCACAGCTGATTATTCGCGCTTCTGGCAGAAATTGGCTGACGGCCATCCTCAATCAGGTTTATTTAGGCGGCTGCGCAAAGACGGTAACTTAGTATTGATTGAGGCTACTTATATTCCAGTTCAAAATCAAGATGGAAAAGTTATTGAAATCATTAAGATTGGCTCAGATGTCACTCAGAGAGAAAACGAGTTACTCTCACTAAGAGCCGTCCATGCAGCCATCTCCCGCTCGATGGCGGAGATCGAGTTCACACCTAACGGTGACATCCTGCATGCAAATGAGAATTTCCTCCGTGCTATGGGTTATCGCCTCAGCGATATCAAGGGTCGACACCACCGAATGTTCTGTTTCGATAATTTTTATCAAGAAAATCCAAATTTTTGGCAGAGTTTAAAGGGAGGAACTTTTTTAAGCGGGCAATTTGAGCGCAAGACCGCATCGGGAGAGACCATCTATCTTGAGGCCACCTACAACCCCGTCATTGATGAAGCCGGCCAGGTTGTGAAAGTGTTAAAATTTGCCACCGACGTCAGCTCGCAGAAGCATAAGGCTGATGAAATCCGTCAAGCCGCAGAGCTTTCCTTCACCACCGCCGAGGAGACATCTCAAATTTCCGTGCGGGGCATGGAGTCCCTTGCTAGTTCAATTGAATTATCTCAGAGCACACTTAATTTAATAAACGGTGCGGTTATTTTGATTACACAGCTAAATGCTCAGGCTAAAGATATCGAGAAAATTGTTACCACCATCCAAGGCGTGGCAGAACAAACTAACTTACTAGCACTTAACGCCGCAATTGAAGCTGCCCGAGCGGGTGAAACGGGCCGAGGCTTTGCTGTAGTAGCCGACGAGGTTCGTCAGTTGGCAGCTCGAACTAGCAGTGCCACCGTGGAAATCCAGAATGTGGTAACTGCTAACGGAAAGCTTACTCAGCAACTGAATATAGATATGAACAGCATCGCTAGAAGCGCCGAAGAAAACAACGATCAGATCGCAACTGTAACAACTATTATGCGTGAAATCAGTGACGGTGCAGACCATGTTGCCCGTACCGTATCGACGTTGTTCAAAGACAATAGCTAGTGTCCAGTTTTAGGCAAAATCAGGATCGGAACTTCGAGCCGCAGCGCTACAGAGCCAGAAGCCCAAACTTGGTGACGGCCATCGTGCTATGGAACACGATGTATCTGGAGCGCATCACTTGGGGCTGGTCGAGGCAAGTCGGTGGGCGGCGAGCTGCTGCAATACCTGTTGCCGCTGGGCTGGGAGCACATCAACCTGACTGGCGATTACGTCTGGCGGCAGAGCCGCAGGCTGGAGGTCGGGAAGTTCAGGCCGCTACGATTGCCCGGAAAACCTTAGCGTACGATTTTTTCCGAATTCTGCGGGCACCCCTGACTGGCAGCACTACCTCCCGCTGATCGAACGCAAGCCCGGTGCGCTGCGCAACGGCGCGCCCTTTGCTGATCTGCCGGCGCCGCTGCGTCAGCTTAAGCACGGTCTGGGGCGTCATGCCGGCGGTGACCGGATCATGGCGCAAGTCCTGGCTGCCGTACCGGTCGCCGGACTCGATGCCGTGCTGGTAGCCGTTGAGCTGGTACTGGAGAGCGGCAGCCTGAGCGCCGAACACATCCTCAATGTCGTGGCACGGCTGACAGCATCCGAACCACCACCCAGCGTCGAAACCCACTTATCGCTCAAGGAAGCCCCCGTCGCTAACACGGCGCGCTACGACCGCCTGCGTGGCCAGGCCGAGGAGGTCGGTCATGCGTGATTTGATGGCGGAACTCAAGGAGCTGCGCCTGCACGGCATGGCCACGGCCTGGGCGGAGTTAACTGCACAGGGTGAGTCGAACACAGCCTCGTCCAAGTGGCTGCTCGAACACCTGCTGGAACAAGAGCACACAGATCGCGCCATGCGCTCGGTGAGCCACCAGATGAACATGGCCAAGCTGCCGATGCACCGCGATCTGGCCGGCTTCGACTTCAGCGCCTCCAGCGCCGACGCTCGCTTGATCAGCGAGCTGGCCAATCTGAGTTTTACCGACACCGCGCAGAACGTGGTGCTGATCGGCGGCCCAGGCACCGGCAAAACCCACCTGGCCACCGCACTGGCCGTGTCCGGCATCACCCGGCATGGCAAGCGCGTGCGCTTCTACTCCACGGTCGATC
>NZ_KV811196.1:0-535 GCF_001813025.1 Pseudomonas sp. HMSC066A08 | reverse complement strand
TGACTGCACCCTCCCTCCACAGGCAAGCACGGCATGTCCTGCCGCTAAAATGTTACGTGCCCCGTTGATATCAGCATTCGCTGTATATCCACATTCAAGGCACTCGAATTGACTTTGTGACTGGCGGTTTTCCTTTGCTGTATGACCACAGCAAGCGCACTTCTGACTGGTGTAGGCCGGTGGTATTGCCACTACCTGACCACCTCGCCAGAGCTGCTTGTACTCAAGCTGACGGCGCATTTCATACCAGCCCTGCTCCAGTATTGAGCGGTTTAAACCAGATTTAGCTTTTACGTTCCGTCCATACCGTTCTGTCGTACCTTTTGCCGATTTAGACATGTTACTGACCTTTAAGTCCTCAATGACAATCATTGCGTGGTTTTTGCTGATTTCGCTGGTGACTTTATGAAAGTAGTCTTTCCTGATATTGCCCAACGTTATTACTACAAGGGGGTTCTTTGGTCGCCGAGTTATTTCGCGGGGAGTTGTGGTGGCGCACCAATATCCATTATCCGCCAGTACATTGAGCAACAGG
>NZ_KV811195.1:0-332 GCF_001813025.1 Pseudomonas sp. HMSC066A08 | reverse complement strand
ACGGTATTGGCACACTCTACGCTCGCTTACCGGGGCAAGATAGAACGTTACCCGCCGTAGGAACAGGCTCTCACCTTGATACCGTTCCCCAAGGGGGGGCTTATGATGGTGCCTTAGGAGTTATTGCTGGTTTTTATGCTTTGATGCAATACAAACCACAACAACTGAAACGTGATCTAGAGTTAATTGTATTCCGAGCAGAAGAATCGAGCCGATTTGGGTTTTCATGTATCGGAAGTAAAGTGCTAACAGGGAAAATTGACCATACTCGATGGGAGCAAAATAGAGATGATGAAGGTAATAATTTCTTTGATGTTTTAAAATCCCTTGGT
>NZ_KV811194.1:0-38294 GCF_001813025.1 Pseudomonas sp. HMSC066A08 | reverse complement strand
AGGAGTTCGAGGCGTTCACCACCAGTTGCGCCACATCGTGCAGTTGGCGGGCAGTGCCGGCGACCTCGCGGATCGATTCGTGGATACGCTCGACGAAGCGGTTGAAGGCATTGGCCAACGTACCGAATTCATCGTTGCTGGTGACCTTCAGGCGCTTGGTCAGGTCGCCCTCGCCCTGGGCGATGTCCTGCATGGCGCGGCCCATGTCGGTGAGCGGCTGCATCAGCATGCGGATCAGCATGCCGAGGAGAAGCATGATGCCGACCACCGCGATCAGCGTGGCGACGATCGCCGAAGTGCGGAATTCGCTGAGCATCGAATAGGCGGTGTCGCGGTCGAGAACCAGGGCGACGTACCAGGTCACGCCGGGCAGTCCCTTCACCGGGGTGAAGGAAACGAACTGGCTGCGACCGTCGAGTTCCACCTCGTGGACCCCGGGGACGATGTTCGGTGCGCCCTTGGGATAGGCTTCGGCGAGGGTCTTCAGGACCAGCCCGGAGTCGGGGTGGAGGAGGATCTTGCCGGCGTCGCTGACCAGGAAGGCGTAGCCGGCACCGTCGAACTTCAGGGAATTGAGGATCGCGGTCAGGGTCTCCAGCTTCATGTCGCCGGCGGCGACGCCCAGCAGTTGACCGGCGTGCCGCACCGGCAGCGACATGGCGAGGATCTGCTCGCCGGTGCCGGCATCGACGAAAGGTTCGGTGACGATCAGCCGGTCGGCCGCCAGCGCGTCCTTGTACCAGGCGCGGGTACGTGGGTCGTAACCTTCCGGCATGGCGTCGTAGGGGCGCATGGTGAAGGTGCCGCTGGCCGCCTCGCCAAGATAGACCGACGCGAAATTGCGGCTGAAGACGGGCTGTTCCAGTTGCCTTGCGATATTCGCCTCGTCGGGCTGGTCGAGCAGCGCCAGTTGCGAGGCCAGGCCTTCCACCAGGTGCATGCGGCCTTCCAGCCAGCTCTGGATGTTGCTGGCGGTCAGGGTGCCGATTTCCCCGAGGTAGTTTTCCGTGTCCGTGCGCACGGCCTCGCGCTGTCGGTAATCGTTGTAGAGGATGAAGCAGCTGAAGGCGAAAACTACCACCAGCGCGGCGGCGAGAAGGATTTTCTTGGCAAACGACAGCGAGCGAAGCATGAGCGATGCGTCCTGGCAAAAGCCTCAAGAAGGGCGGGGAGCCCAGGCCACCAGGTAGGGAGCTTGCGGGGGAAAGCCATGATCCAGCGCCTGAACGGCAGGCTTTGTAGCACAGTGCCATTACAAAGGCAAAATAGTGGCGCCATGAAAATGGCGCCACTGGAAGGAAATCGCTCTGGAAGAGGACGTCAGTCCGGAGCCAGTCCGCCGACTTTGGTGCCGACGCCGTCGAAGAAGGCTTTCAGCCCGCCGACGATACCGCTGTCCGTGGGACTCAATACGGCAATCAGAGCCACCGCGATCAAACCGGCGATAACCGCGTATTCGATGGCATTTGCCCCTTCTTCGTCCGCCAGGAATGCGCGAAGTTTGCAATACACGAGCAGAGTCAGGTTCTTCATTCTTGTTTGCTCCTCGAACGCGGCAATCACCGAGACAGAGCCCTGCCTCCACGCTGAGGCTAGGCCGGTGATGGCGTTTTGCAACAACTAAATGGCATTAGTAGGAGTGGATTAGTCGCAAGGTTATATGGCGGGTTACAAGGCTTGGACTACATCTAATGACAAATTGACATTGATTATCCCAAGTCTAGATTCAGGCCTATCGCCGCATGGACGAAGTTATGAACTTTGGTTCTTGAATAACGACTGTCGCCAGTCGATAACCCAATGTACCTGCCATGGAAAGCCAGTCCCGGAGTATGGCCATGACACGGACAGCAAGGCGCCACTTTTTCTTTTTCGTTCATCGGCGATCGCCGGTGATTTTCCGTTCATCGACCTGTCCGGACGCATAGCAGGGGTCTGCCCATGAATAGCAAGGTGCTGATGGCCCTGGCCGGCCTGCTGCTGCTCGGTGCGGTGTTGCTCGGATACCTCGGCGTATCCATCGGCCGCGCGCCATCGAACGCGCACGCTCCATCCGTGGCGCCGGCTTCGGCGACGGTGGACGCTTCGCTGGAAAAGCTCGAACGCAAGCCGGTGCTGGTGGCCAGTCGCGATCTCCCGGCGCTGGCGGTGATCGGCAAGGACGACCTGAGCGTCGAGCTGTTGCGGACCGCACCGGTCGGTAGCTACGACAGGCCCGAGGCGCTGCTCGGCAAGCGGGTCTGGGTCGCGGTGCCGGCTGGCAGCATTCTTTCCGCCGCGACCCTCGAACCCGGCGGTCCGCTGGCCCGGACCATCCGTCCGGACGAGCGGGCGATGGCGATCGCTGTGGACGAAGTGGTCGGCGGCGGCGGCTTCGTCCTGCCCGGCGACTATGTCGACGTGATGCTCTTCGTGCGTGACGAGCGGGACGGCGAATCGACCCCGCTGGCGCAACTGGTGTTGCCCGGCGTCCGGGTACTGACCTACGGCGAGCGGATCGCCGTGGGCAGCGATGGACAGGACCGCTCGAACCAGGAAAAGGACCCGCGTCCGCCGCGTACCGCGGTGCTGGCGGTACCGGAGGACGGCGTGGCGCGGCTGATGCTGGCGAGCCAGGCCGGTTCGCTGCGCCTGGCCATCCGCAGCAAGGACGAAGAACTCTACCGCAGGGAGCAGGAAGGCGCGCTGCTGCAAGCGTCGCTGGGCGCGCCGAGCGCGGCGCTGAGTCTCGACCAACTGCTGGAGCGCCGCAAACCGGCGGCGCCGAGCGTGCGCAGCACGGCTCCGCGCGTGCCGGTGGCCAACGGGGTCACGGTCTACCGTGGCAGCGCCATGACCCATGAAGCGCCTTGAGGGGAGCCGGCATATGCATCGGAGCACCGGGATAGGCGTGTCGCGCTGGCTGGGAGGGCTGCTGGGGGTGGCGTTGGCGCTGCCGGCGCTGGCTTTGCCGCAGGGCTGCATCGAGTTGCTGGCGCAGGCGCCGCGGGTCGACGTCGTCCAGGGACAACAGCGTGACCTGCGCCTGGCGGTGCCGATCGAACGGCTGGCCATCGGCGATCCGAAGATCGCCGACGTACAGTTGCTGGATCGTCGCGGCTTCCTGGTCACCGGCAAGGAACAGGGCTCCACCAGCCTGCTGATCTGGACCGGCTGCAGTCCCGAGCCGTTGCGCAGCCTGGTGGAGGTCGAGGGACGCGGTAGCGTCGATACCCGCGGTGCTCCAGCGTTCACCGCCGGCGCCGCGGAGGAGCTGCCGAACCAGGTGCAGACCGATATCCGCTTCGTCGAGGTCAGCCGCAGCAAGCTGAAGCAGGCCAGCACCTCGTTCGTCCGCCGCGGCGGCAACCTCTGGGTGCTCGGTGCGCCGGGCAGCCTCGGCGATATCAAGGTCAATGCCGACGGCAGCGGCCTGGGCGGCACCTTCGGCACCGGCAGCTCGGGATTCAACCTGATCTTCGGCGGCGGCAAGTGGTTGAGCTTCATGAATGCCCTGGAGGGCAGCGGCTTCGCCTATACCCTGGCGCGCCCGAGTCTGGTGGCGATGAGCGGGCAGAGCGCGTCGTTCCTCGCCGGCGGCGAGTTTCCGATCCCGGTGCCGAACGGCACCAACGACAACGTCACCATCGAATACAAGGAGTTCGGCATTCGCCTGACCCTCACCCCGACGGTGATGAACAACCGCCGCATCGCTCTCAAGGTGGCGCCGGAGGTCAGCGAACTGGACTACAGCGCCGGCATCCAGAGCGGCGGGGTGGCGGTGCCGGCACTGCGCGTCCGGCGCACCGACACCAGCGTGATGCTGGCCGACGGCGAGAGCTTCGTGATCAGCGGGCTGACCAGCAGCAACTCGGTGAGCAACGTCGACAAGTTTCCCTGGCTGGGCGACATCCCGATCCTCGGTGCGTTCTTCCGCTCGACCAAGCTGGACAAGGACGACCGCGAGCTGCTGATGATCGTCACCCCGCACCTGGTCCAGCCGCTGGCCGCCGACGCACAGTTGCCGGACCTGCCCGGCGAGGGCCTGCGGCACTACGATCCGGGGTTCTCGCGCCTGTACTTCCTCGAGCGCGGCGAGTACGACGGCCAGCAGAACGACACCGGTCTGTCGGATTAGGAGGCGCGCATGAACCAGAACTTCGTGGCGCTGACCCAGCATCCCGGCGAACTCGACTGGTTGCAGAACAGCCTGGCGTCCGCCGGCCAGGTGGTTCCGGCAGGCAGCGCCAGCCTGGAGGAGTTGCTGGCGCTGCTCGACGTCACCGCCGCCGGGGTGCTGTTCATCAGCCTCGGCAAGAGCAACCTGGTGTCCCAGGGCGCGCTGGTCGAGGGATTGGTATCGGCGCGGCCGATGCTCTCGGTGGTGGCCATCGGCGACGGCCTGGACAACCAGTTGGTGCTGGCGGCGATGCGCGCCGGCGCGCGCGACTTCATCACCTACGGCGCCCGCGCCAGCGAGCTGACCGGGCTGATCCGGCGCCTCGGCGGACGCCTGCCCAGCGTGCCGGTGAGCGCGGCGCGCCAGGGCGAGCTGCTGACCCTGGTCAGCGCCCGACCGGACGCCGACGGCGCCTTCGTCGCCTTGCACCTGGCCAAGGCGTTGCAGGAGCAGACGCCGAACCAGGTCCTGCTGCTGGACGTCGGCCAGCCCACCGGCGAGGCGCTGGCGATCCTCGGCCTGGACTCGGCCTTCACCTTCAGCGACGCCTTGCGCAACCTGCGGCGCCTCGACCAGACCCTGATCGACAGCGCCTTCACCCGCCTCGACAGCGGCCTGCGGATACTCAGCCTGACCGACGAGCCCGGCGTCCTGGAGCGAGTCACCACCGCCGAACTCTATCTGTTGCTGGGCAACCTGCGCGGGGCGTTCAGCCATGTGGTGGTCAACCTCACCGGGCTGCCCGAGGGCGAACTGAGCAACCAGTTGCTGGTGCAGGCCAACCGCGTGCTGTGGATGGTCGACCAGAGCGTGCCGTCCTGCAAGAAGGGCCTGGAGCGCCTGCGCCGCCTGCGCGAGCGCAACCTGCCGTTGCCCTCCATCGAGTTGCTGATCGAGCGCTACCTGCCCAATGTGGCGCCGGACCAGCAGGCCCTCAGCCGGATGTTCGACCTCGATCTGTTCGGCGTCCTGCCGTTGTCCCCGGAATCGCGCCTGCGCGCGAAGAACCTCGGCAAGAGCCTGTTCGAGGTGGCGCCGCGCGACCCATTGGCGGCCAAGCTGCGGCAACTGGCGGACAGCCTGTGCGTGACACGCGGCGAGCGCCGTTCGCTGCTGTCCTGGCTCGGCCGGGCCAAGGCGGCGCTGCTATGAGCACGGGATTCGGCGCGCGTCCTGACGGCGGTGCCTTCCACTACCGCCAGGAGCAGGACATCCAGGCGCTGAAGCTGCGCCTGCACCGCTACATCATCGACGAGATCGACGAAGACGGCATGAACCTGCTGGAGGGCGCGCGCTCCGCCGTGGTCCAGTACGTCTCGGAAAAGGTCTGCGAATACGGCTCGCGCCATCAACTGGCGATCTCCCGCTACGAACTGGACCGCCTGGCCGAAGAGGTGGTCGACGAACTCACCGGCTTCGGCCCGCTGGAGATCCTCCTGCGCGATCCCGGCGTCTCGGAAATCCTCGTCAACGGGCCGGGCCGGGTGTTCGTCGAGCGGGAAGGGCGGCTCTACCAGAGCGACCTGCGCTTCATCGACGACCACCATGTGCTGCGGGTGATCCAGCGTATCCTTGCGCCCCTCGGCCGACGCCTGGACGAGTCCAGCCCGATGGTCGACGCGCGCCTGCCGGACGGCAGCCGGGTCAACGCGATCATTCCCCCGGTGGCGCTGGACGGGCCGTGCATCTCGATCCGCAAGTTCAGCCAGGAGCTGCTGCGCAGTGCCGACCTGCTGGCCTACCAGAGCGTCGACGAAGCCTTGCTCGAGTTCCTCCGCCAGGCGGTCTCGCGCCGCTGCAACATCCTCATCAGCGGCGGCACCGGCACCGGCAAGACCACCTTGCTCAACGTCATCAGCGGCTTCATCGACGAACGCGAGCGGATCGTCACCATCGAGGACACCGCCGAGCTGCAACTCGGCCACGACCACGTGGTGCGCCTGGAGACCCGTCCGCCGAACGCCGAGGGCTACGGCGAGGTGACCGCCCGCGACCTGATCCGCAACGCCCTGCGGATGCGCCCGGACCGGATCATCCTCGGCGAGATCCGCGGCGTCGAGGTGCTCGATGTGCTGCAGGCGATGAACACCGGCCACGACGGCTCGATGAGCACGGTGCATGCCAACTCGGCGATGGATTCCCTGCTGCGCATGGAGATGCTGGTCGGCCTGACCGGCAACAGGCTGCCGGAGCAGACCTTGCGCCTGATGATCTGCGCCGCGCTGGACGTGGTGGTGCAGATCACCCGCCTGGCCAGCGGTCGGCGCTGCATCAGCGAAGTGCTGGAGGTGCTGGAGGTGCGCGACGGCGTGTACGTCACCAATACCCTGTTCAGTCTCGACCGGCGCGGCAGCGGGCAGTTCGTCCGCCAGGCCGCGCCGGTCGGGCAGAAATTCCGTCAGGCGCTGTTGTGAACGGCGCGCAACTGCTGGTGCTGTTCAGCGGCGTGCTGGCTTTCGCCGCGCTGGCCCTGGCGTTCATGGGCTGGCGCGCCGGGCGCAACGAACTGGTGGTTGAACGGCTGCTGGGACGCCAGGATGCGGTCGCGGTGCGGCCGCGCAGCAGTCACTGGCTGGCTCGCCAGATGCGTCGCGCCGGTATCCAGCGCCCGCGTCCGTGGTTGTTCGGGGTGGCAGTGCTCGCGCTGCTGCTGGTCTGGAGCGGATTGCGCCTGTTCGGCATCGTCGGCGCGCTAGGCGGCCTGCTACTGGCGGCGCTGTCCTGCCGCGTCGCCCTGGGCATGCTCTACCAGCGCCGCCTGAAGCGAATGATCCGGCAGATGCCGCGCTTCCTCGACCAGGTGGTGCGCAGCCTGCACGCCGGGCGTACCCTGGGCGACGCGCTGATGCAGGCGGTGGAGAACGCCGAGGAGCCGCTGCGCGACATCTTCACCCTGGCGCGCAACCACGTGCTTCTGGGCATCCACCTGCCGGAGGCGTTGCAGGAAGTCGCCGAACTCTACGAGGTGGAGGAACTGCGCATCCTCGCCCTGGGCGTCTCGGTCAACCACCGTTACGGCGGCAATACCAGCGACCTGCTGGACAGCATCGTCAAGCTCATCCACGAGCGCGAGAAGCTCAGCCGGCAGTTGCACGCGATGACCGGCGAGACACGGATCAGCGCCTATGTCCTGGCCGGCGTGCCGAGCGCCCTGGGCGGCTACATCCTGGCGAGCAACCCGGGCTATCTGCTGAACATGTGGGCCGACGGCACCGGGCGTTTCCTGCTGCTGGCCTCGCTCGGGCTGCAACTGCTCGGCTGCTATGCGCTGTGGCGCATGCTCAAGAGCGTCTAGGAGGTGGCCATGCAGGCACAGTGGCTGATTTTCGCGGCGCTCCTGATGGCGGTCGGCGGTGCCTTGTTGCTGTTGCTCCAGGCGCGCAACGGCAGCCGCGAGCAGCGCCTGATCGAGAGGCGCCTGGGAGCACTGGCCAACCCTGGCGGCTCGACCAGGTGGCTGGCCGGCATGACCGAGCGGATGGACGACAGCCTCTGGGTGCGGCGCCTGCAACTGATGGACAGCGAGGCCCGCCAATTGCTGCAACAGGCCGGCTGGCACGAGAGTCGCTACCGGACCCTGTACCTGATCTCGGTGTTCCTCACGCCGCTGCTGTTCGTTCTCCTGGTCCTGCTGCTCAAGCTGCTGCGCGCCGAGAGCGAGGCGTCCTACGCGGTGCCGCTGCTGTTCGCCGCCGGCATCGGTTTCCTCCTGCCCAAGCAGGTGCTCAAGCACTTCGCCAAGGCGCGCCGGGCGCTGATCGCCGACGAGATGATCCTGTTCGTGCAACTGATCCGCATCCTCTTCGACGCCGGCCTGACCGTGGAGCAGACGTTGCGCGTGGTCTGCCTGGAAGGCCGCGGGATCACCCCGCAACTGGCCCGCGAGCTGGACCTGGCGCTGAGCCGTGCCGACAACGGCATCGACCTGGCGGAAGAGCTGGAGGCGCTTGCCCGGCGCCTGCAGGTGGACCCGCTGAACGACTGCTGCGGCGTGCTACGGCAGATGTTGCGCCAGGGCGGCAGTGCGCGCAGCACCCTGCTGACGCTCAAGCAACTGTTCGAAGACCGGCGCCTGACCACCTTGCAGGAACGCATCGGCAAGCTGTCGGCGAAGATGAGCCTGGTGATGATGGTGCTGCTGTTCCCGGCGCTGCTGATCGTCCTCGCCGGTCCGGGCGTCATTGCCATCACCAAGGCCTTGGGAGGACTGGGATGAAAGCACTGATCGGCATCGGCCTGTGCCTCGCCCTGCTCGGCGGTTGCGCCGTGCTGCCGGGGCGGGACGGCCCACGGGAGTGTTCGCAGCGGCTCGGCCAGGAGCAGGAACTGCAGATGAACATGGTCCGCGACATGATCCGCGAGGGCCGCCTGCATGCGGCCCTGGCCAACCTGGAAAGCATGCCGCCGGGGTTGCTCGACGTGCGCGAGGAAAGGGCGCTGATCCTGCGCCGGATCGGCGACCCGCGGGCCAGGGCCGAGTACCAGGCCCTACTGGAAACCTGCAAGGCACCCGAGGCGCACCACGGCCTCGGCCTGCTCGCCCTGCGCAATGGCGACAGCGCCCGGGCGGTCCTCGAGCTGCGCGAGGCGGCGCGCCTGCGGCCGACCGAGAGCCGCTTCCGCAACGACCTGGGGGTCGCCCTGCTCAAGCGCGGCGACCGTGTCGGCGCGCGCTTCGAATTCATCACTGCGCTGGAGTTGCAGCAGGGTGGCAAGCTGCCGGCGACCAACCTGCTCGGCCTGCTGTACCTGCAAGGCGACCGGGAAGATGCGCAACTCCTGATCGAGCGCTTGCAGCTGGATGCCCGGGACATCCGCGCGGCCGAGGCGCGGGCGCGCAGCTGGGGTGCCGTCCCGACACCCGGCGCGGCGCCGGCAAGCGACGACCCGCTGGCGGAGCTGCCGGCGGGGGCGAATATGCATACCGCGATGGCCAACGAGGCGCCCTGAGCCGGCGCCGGAGAGGTGAACCATGCACGAGCGAATCCTGTTCGGTGTCTTGCTGCTCCTACCCGGCCTGGCCTGGGCCGCGGACACGCCGGCGGTCCGTCCCGCAGCGCCAGCGACGGCCGAGCCGCAGACCGCCACCCGCGCCTGGCTGGTCATCCAGGCGAGCGGCCGGGCCGCCAGCCCGGTTCGGCAAAGCGCGACCGCCGCCGAGCGCGAGCGTGCCTCCCAGCGCTACCTGAAAAGCTATGAGCACGAGATTCCCGAGTACCTGCTGGAAGATCGCGGCTTCGGCGAGAGCAAGAACTGACGGTTCCTGGCGGAGGGGCAGGGCATGAACGGATGGCCTGCAAGACAGCGCGGGGCGATCGGCATCCTGGCGGCGACCACCCTGCTGCTGGCCTTGATCTGCCTGTTGCTGGTGGTGGATACCGGGCGGCTCTACCTGGAGCAGCGCAACCTGCAGCGAGTGGCGGATGTGGCGGCGCTGGAGAGTGCCTCCCAGGGAGCCTTGTGCGGCGACCAGAGTTCTGCCCAGGCGACGTCTTTCGCCAAGGCCAGCGCGATGCTCAACGGGTTCGATGCGAACGCCACCGGCTCCAGCCTGTCGGCGGAGGTCGGCGGCGTGCTGAGTGCGGGGGGCCTGCGCAGTTTCATAGCCAGCGCGTCGAACGCGGCTGCCGCCAACGAGGCGGTGCATGTCGAGGTGACCAAGAGCGTTCCCGGCAGCCTGGTTGCCAACCTCGGGGGACTGTTCGGCGGCGGCAATGCCAACGTCGATCTCCGCGCAGAGGCCGTGGCGCGACGCCTGCCGAACGCCACGATTTCCGCAGGTACGGGGCTGGCGAGCGTGAACAGTGGCCAATCGGCGTTGCTCAACCCCATCCTGAGCGGATTGTTGGGCACCCACATCGATCTGTCAGCGGCGGCCTACAACGGTATCGCCGACGCGAAGCTCAGTGTGCTGGACATTCTCGGCCCGAATGGAATGGGCTTGGTCGGGGTCGATACCAGCCTGGGGACCATCGAGCAGTTGTTGAATACCAACGTCGGCTTGCAGCAGGTACTCGCCGCCAGCGTGAACGTCCTGGCGAAGAACGGCGTAGCCTCGGTCGAGGCCCTGAGAACGCAATTGGTGGGGGTAAAGTCGGCCACGTTGAAACTGGGAGACTTGCTGGGGCTGAGCGCCGGCGAGGTGAACAGCATGTCGCAGCTGGATACGGCGATCAATGCGCTGGATCTCATCATGGCGGTTGCCCAGGTCGCCAACAAGAATTCCGCGGTCGCCGTGAACCTGGGTATCCCTGGATTGGCCAACGCACGGCTCACGGTCGTAGAGCCGAAGAGGATCGTCTCCGGGCCGCCAGGGCAGGATGAGAGCGGTGCCTGGCGCACGGAGGTGCGCCAGTCCCAGGTACGACTTACGGCGGATATCGATTCCGGGTTCCTGTCCATTCTCGCCACCACGAAACTGCAACTGGCCATCGAAGGCGCGTCGGGAGCCGTCTGGCTGAAAAGCATGGCCTGTACCCGCCCGGATACCTCGTTGGACTTCGGCTGGAGAAGCAGCGGAGCGACGATAAAGATCGGCAGTCCGGCCAACATCGATCAGGTCGGCTCGATTCTGGTGCTTGGCGGCTTGGTGCGATTGGATCTCAAGCTCGATACCTCGATCGCCGGCAGCTCGGGCGATACGCGATTCAACGTGAAAGCCGACGGCTCCGATCTCGTCCAGAGCCGCAGGTTGCCGGAAAGCGGCTTTCTCGCCAGTACCCTGAAAACCAGCATCAACGTCAATCCCGTGGTGCTCGGACTGTGCTTGCCTTTGCTGTGCGGCTCGACGGCGCTCACCGACCTCATCGTGAATTCCGTGGTGGCACCTCTGGTCGATGGGCTGCTGACGCCGATCCTGAATCTGGTCCTGCCCTTGCTGGGGGTACAACTTGGATACATCGACGCGGAGATTCTGAAGGTCGATGTCGGCAGGGCGGAACTGCTGATCTAGCAGGCCCGCCGGGCCATCGAACCTGTCAGTGCACCACCGCTCCGCTGCCCTGCTGCATCGCCGCAGGCGACAGGGCCAGCGCCAACTGGGTGCGGTTGTGCATATGCATCAGGCGCAGCACCTGGGAGACGTACAGCTTCACCGTGTTCTCGGTGATGCCCAGCTCGTAGGCGATCTGGTAGTTGGTCAGGCCCTTGCTCACCAGCCGCGCCACCGCCTGCTGGCGGGGCGACAGCTTGCCGAACAGCGGATTGCTCGGGGACACCTGGCTTTCCGCGACCGGCGCCGGCGGCGCGGACGGCTGGCTGTCTTCGCTCCTGAGGGCGCTCGGCTGGCTGTTGCCGTGTACCTCGTACTTGATCTTGTGGATGTCGCGGTAGATCGAGTTCAGCGATTCGGCGAGGTATTCCAGGCGCTGGTTGACGTGGCTCAGGCTCAGCTGGCTGCGGACGCGCTCGTGCAGGCGGTTCTCCAGGCGTTCGAGGCCATGCAGCAGTTCCTGCGGCGCCACCGGTTTCTGGTAGTAGTCGGCGGCGCCGACCCGCATGGCCTCGATCACTTCCTGGCGGCCATCGTGGCCGGTGAGGATGATCGATTCGAAGAACCTGCCGTTGCCGGCGACTTCCTTGAGGCTCTCGATCAGGCGGATACCGTTGTCCTGCCCCAGGTAGAGGTCGCAGATGACCAGGCCGATGTTCGGGTCGGCCTGGAAGCTGGCGATCGCCGACTCCCGGTGGGTGCTGGTTACGCAACGGTAGCCACTGTTTTCCAGCAGTTCGCGGAGTTCCGAGGTCACCTGGGGTTCATCATCGATGATCAAGACGCTGAAATGCCGCGAGGCCGGTTTGTCCATGGTCATACGCTCCATTTGCTTATTTTGTTTTTTAACAGGGGACATGCATTGGAATGCAGCCATACCGAATGGTATTAGCCATAAGCATATAGTCGCTAAGTGAGGTTTTCCGCAAGTTTGCTCAGATAATTTTATTGATAATCAGGTGTGCCAAAAGGCCGGCGCCCATGGCGAATATAAAAGGGAATGACTTGTTTTTTGACGGTGCCCTTCGAAGGCGAACTTCTTCATTCATTGCGGACTTTTCTAGCGAACGTTTGAATAATCTGGCGAGGATGAATAGCGCGATGCAGAGCAGGCAGCCCAAGGCCAGGCTATAGAGCAC
Source organism: Pseudomonas sp. HMSC066A08 (assembly GCF_001813025.1). NCBI lineage: Bacteria > Pseudomonadati > Pseudomonadota > Gammaproteobacteria > Pseudomonadales > Pseudomonadaceae > Pseudomonas > Pseudomonas sp. HMSC066A08. The sequence continues at coordinate 26,005 of NZ_KV811194.1, read as the reverse complement.
CGTAAGTGGGTCGCTGGCCAGCCCCAGCGCGGCCAGGTACTTGACGTCGGCGGCGCCGAGCCTGCCGAGAAGGTAGCCGGGAAGGCTGAGGCAGACGCCTATAAAAAGTGCGGTCATTGCCATATTAACCGTAGCGCCGGTCAGGCTTGACTCGTTCACATATAAATAAATAAAGGAAATAAGAAGGCCGCCCAGGATAAGCCAGTTTGAGACGCGCAAACGTTTGATGTCCTGATATCCGCAAACGCTTGCCCACAAGGCCAGTGCTAATTGCTCCATCCTGTTCTTCAGCCTTTTTTCGACATCTGGATTAATACCTTTTCAATAACGTTGGCGGAGCGAATGACGACTAGTATTAAGGATGCGGATCGGGGATGTCAGCTCATGCTCGGAAAAGCTTCCCGGCGACGCCAGCACGGCGCCGTCGCCATCGAATTCACAGCGATCTTCCTGCTGTTTTTCGCGCTGGTCTACGGCCTGATCAGCTACAGCATTCCTTTGCTCATGTTGCAGTCGTTCAACGATGCCGCTGCCGTGGGGGCCCGTGCGGCGATCGCTGTGGATCCCTCCGATGCGGGCTACGAGAGCCTCGCCGAAGCCCGTGCCAGGGACGAGTTGCTCGCACGCCTGGACTGGATGCCGGCGGCCTGGCGGGCGAACCTCCAGCCTTGTGCCGGCAATGGCCAGTACGCCGACTACGTCAGCGCCACCTCGCGGATCGAGGTCTGCGTGCAGTACCCGTACGGCGATCCGGGCAAGGCGATCATCCCCGTGCTGAGCTTCCCCGGCATCGGCGCGATTCCCAACCTGCCGCAGACGCTGAAGGCGAGTGCCAACCTGTTGCTGTGAGGTGGTCGCATGTTCGAATTTTCCCGCTCGTCGTCCGCCGAGGCCGAGAGGCCGGAACCCTTTTCGCAGGAAGGCCCCGCCCTCTGGAGCGCTTCGCTGAGGAGTTGGGACCTGTGTTTCGAGATGGACGAACAGGACCGCGTGATCCGGGTCGGCGGGCGGCAGGCGTATCGTCTGCAGTGCGCCCATGGGCGTGGCGAACAGCCGCGGCCTTTCGCCGAGTATCTGGAGCGGCGCGCCCCCGGTGCGCCGACGCTGGCCGGCCTGCGCCGGGGCGAGCGTCTCGACCTGACGCTGCGCAGCGATGCCGCCGCGCCATTGACCTGTCGTTTCCAGCCGATGCAGCCGCTCGATGGCCTGGGACGCTCGCTGCTGCTGGGCATGGACATCTCCGACCTCAACTGGCAGTCCGACAGCCAGCAGCACCAGTTGCAGAGCCTGAGCCTGGGCAAGCTGATCCTTTCGCGTCTGCGCCATGTCTCCCCCGGGCACCTGGCGGAGGCGGTCCAGGAGATTCTCGAATCGCTCTCCGGCGCGTTCCAGATGCAGGCTATCGCCCTGCTGCTGGGTGACGGCAAGGGTTTCTGCACGGTCTTTGCCAGTCATGTGCGGCCTGGCAGCGACAGTTTGCTGCAACCGACCCTGCAACTCGCCGACGACGACCTGCGCGAAGGGGCGGGCGCGCGCTTGCTACGCCGTGGCGAAGGCGCCTCGACGCTGCTCCGGCAGATCGGCGAGGACGCGCTCTACCTGGTGCCGGCGGCGATGCGCGGTGGCCGCCTGGGGGCGTTGCTGGTGCGGCCGATGTCGCTGGAGCAGCTCGCCCAGGGGCCCGCGCCGCAGGACTGGCAATACCTCGCGGAACTGCTGGCGAACCAGGTGGCGGACCGCTGCGAACTCCACGAGCAGCACGACAGTTCGCGCAAGCTGGGGCTGTTGCAGGAGATGATCGGCGGCGGCTGGTGGCGTTACTGGGCGGAGCAGGAACTCTTCGAACTGGCGCCGGCCTTGCACGACAGCCTGGGATTGACCGGCGAGTATCGTCGGGTGCCGTTGGAACACCTGCTGGGCCTGCTGCAACCGTCGGACGCCGACGAACTCGGCCTGCGCCTGCGCGCCTGCCTGCGCAGCGGCCAGGCGCTGGCCCAGGACCTTTGCCTGCGTCAACCGGATAGCCGCGGCGAACGTCGCTGGCTGCGCATCGAGGGCCGGCCGCTGGGACGCGGCAGTGCCATGGGGCTGTCCGGCGTGCTGCTCGACATCAGCGAAGGCCGGCGCCAGGAGGAGCGGGCACAGGCGGCCCACGCGCGGTTGCGCAGCCTGATCGACAGCGCGCCGGTGGTGATCTACGTCCAGCGGGTTGAGCAGGGGCACCTGGTGCCGGAGTTCTACAGCGAAAGCGCGAGCAACCTGCTCGGCCTCGACCTGCAGGGACAGAGTTGGCAGGCGCTCGCCGAGCGGGTGCATCCGGATGATCTGGAGGCCTTTTTCGCCCGTGGCCGCGAGTTGCTTCGCGAGGGCCGGGTGAAGACCCGCTATCGCCTCGCCGATGGCCAGGGCAACTGGCACTGGCTCTACGACGAAGCCAAGCTGCTGCGCGATGCCCAGGGCCTGCCCAGCGAGGCGGTGGGCCTGTGGCTGGACGTGACCGAGCAGCACCTGGCGGCACAGCGTATCGCCGAGAGCGAGGAACGCTATCGGATCCTGGTGGAGGATTCGCCGGCGCTGATCTGTCGCTATACCGCCGACCTGGTGCTGACCTACGTGAACCGGACCTTCGCCGATAGCCTCGCGACCAGCCCGGAGCGACTGGTCGGCCGCCGGCTCGATGAGTGGCTGGCGGCGGAAGACGCCAGCGCCTTGCGTGCGCGTCTGCTGGGCTCGCTGCGGGAGGGCGCCAGCGAGGTGCCGGAGCTGCGCTTCAACCTGCCGGGGCAACGTTTTCTCTGGCTGGTGTGGGCCGAGCGGCCGTTGTTCGACGCTCGCGGCGAACTGCGCGAAGTACAGGCGGTGGGGCGCGACAACACGCCGGTGCGCCGGGCCCAGCAGCAACTGGCGCAAGGCGCCAAGATGGCCAGCCTGGGGGAGATGGTCAGCGGCCTCGCCCACGAGGTGAAGCAGCCGCTGCACGTGCTGCGCATGACCCTGTTCAACATGCGCCAGCGGATGAACAGCGTCGGCCTCGACGGCGACTACCTGGGCGAGAAACTGGAGCGCATGGATGCCCAGGTCCTGCGCGTCGACCGCCTGGTCAGCCACCTCGGCGTGTTCAGCCGCAAGTCGGCGGTGGAGGCGCTGCCGTTCGACCCCTATGCCGCCTTCGAAGGCGCCCTGGGCCTGCTCGGCGAAGGGCTGCGTCAACACGCCATCGAGGTGGAGTGCCCGGCGCCGACGCAGCGGATGGTTGTGCGAGGCCAGGCGGACCAGTTGGAGCAGGTGATCATCAACCTGCTCGCCAACGCCCGCGATGCCCTGCTCGGCAATCCCGGCCTGGCCAGCCGGCGCATTCGCCTGGAGCAGGTGGCCTGCCGCGAACCGGGCTGGATCGAATTGCACGTGCACGACAACGGCGGCGGGATCGAACCGCTCCTGCTGGAGCGGATATTCGAACCCTTCTTCACCACCAAGGCGGAGGGCAAGGGTACCGGCCTGGGTCTCTCGGTCAGCCACGATCTGGTGCGCAACATGGGCGGTAGCCTGACGGCGGCCAACCAGGGGGAGGGCGCGTTGTTCGTGGTTCGCCTGCCGCTGGCGGCGCTGCCCGCCGAGGCGGGCGGATGACGTCGGAGGGAGCGCGGCAAAAAAAAAAACGCCTGCGGACAAGCAGGCGTTTTTTCAACCGGCGAGGCGGCTCAGATGAATTGCGAGGCCAGCCAGAACAGGCCGGCGGACAGCGCCATCGAAGTCGGCAGGGTGAGCACCCAGGCCATCAGGATGTTGCGCACGGTGCCGCCGTGCAGGCCGCTCTTGTTCGCCACCATGGTCCCGGCCACGCCGGAGGACAGTACATGGGTGGTGGACACCGGCAGGCTGTAGATGTTGGCCATGCCGATGGCGGCGGCGGCGGTGATCTGCGCGCTCATGCCCTGGGCGTAGGTCATGCCCTGCTTGCCGATCTTCTCGCCGACGGTGAGCACTACGCGCTTCCAGCCGACCATGGTGCCGATGCCGAGAGCCAGGGCTACCGCGATGATGACCCAGAACGGCGCGTATTCGGTGGTCGCGGTCAGGTCCTTGCGTAGCTTCTCCAGGTCGGCCTTCTCCCGCGCCGGCAGGTCGGAAAGCTTGCCGACCTTCTTCGCGGTGTCGTCCAGGCACAGCAGGTAGCGACGCACCTGCACGCGCTCGTCGGCGTCCAGGTCGTTGTAGCTGGGCACGCCGCGCAGGTCGCGGAGCAGCGCGTTGATGGTCGGCTCGGTCTGTTTCGGATCGCAGCGGTAGAACTGCGGCATCTCGCTGCCATTGCTCTTGCCCAGGGCCAGCATGTCGCCGAGGGTATCGGTGTGGCGCTGATAGAACTGGCTGAGGTGCAGGGCGGCGTCGCGGGTGCGCTCGATCTGGTAGGTGGTGCTGTTCAGGTCGAGGACGAACTTGGCCGGGACGATGCCGATCAGTACCAGCATGATCAGGCCGATACCCTTCTGGCCGTCGTTGGAGCCATGGACGAAGCTTACCGCCATGGCGGAAAGCACCAGCACCAGGCGGTTCCAGAACGGCGGGTGCTTTTTCTCGTCGAGTTCGCGACGGGTTTCCGGGGTCTTGTGCATCTTCGACAGCGGACGCCACCATTTCAGTCCGAGCAGGACCAGCGCGGCGACCATGAAGCCGGCCAGCGGCGAGAAGATCAGCGACAGGCCGATGTCGATCGCCTTCTGCCAGTTGATCCCTTCGGCCAGCGGCACGTCGGTGATCAGCGCATTGGCCAGGCCGACGCCGAGGATCGAGCCGATCAGGGTGTGCGAGCTGGAGGCCGGGATGCCGAAGTACCAGGTGCCGAGGTTCCAGGCGATGGCGGCGGCGAGCAGGGAGAAGACCATCGCCAGGCCATGGCCGGTGTTCACGTTGATCAGCAGCTCCACCGGCAGCAGGTGAACGATGGCGTAGGCTACGCCGACACCGCCGAGCAGCACGCCGAGGAAATTGAACACACCGGAGAGCATCACCGCCCGGTAGGGGGACATCGCTTTGGTGTAGATGACGGTGGCCACCGCGTTGGCAGTGTCGTGGAAGCCGTTGATGAACTCGAAGGTGAGGACGAAGGCCAGGGCCAGCACCAGGCTGATACCCACCCAGGCATCGAGCCCGCTGAAAAGATCGAACATGTGAGAAACCGGTCAGAGACGGGGCGGCGATTATGCCAGATGCGTTTTTATCCGTCTGGAACTCCGGAAGGTTGCCATTGTCGCGGGCAACGCCCCGTCGCATCGGGCTTTGCGGGAAAAACGAAACAGATTGAAACGCTTCGCTATCCGTCGCTCTCCTGTCGGTTGGAGGTAAATGGAATGGGGTTCGCTGCTTCCTGCCCGGCCTTGCGACGCTCTTCTTCGATCTTCTGCAGTTCTCTGTCGAACGCCTGTTCCTGAACGGTTGGGCGTTTGCGCCAGGGCTTGCGGTCGGGTTCCGGCTGGGCGGCATAAAGCGTCACTTCGCCGCCGTACACGTCCTTGTAACGCTGTTCCTCGCGCGCCAGCGCGGCACGCAATTCGTCTTTCGTCACGGGTGGTCCTGAGTCCAAAAAGAGCGGGCCCGATAGCGACCAGGCTGGGCGGAAGCGGGGTCCGGCCAGCGCCGGTTGGGAGTCTAGTCGACCGCTACCGGCTGTAAATGGGCGCGGAATTATAACGTGGGCTCCGGGCTTGTCATACGGTGTCGGCCGACGGACGGCAGGACGGAAGTTCTTCGAGCGTCCCCTGGAAATGCGGCGAAGCCCCCATGGATCAAGGCCTGGCCGACGCGTCCGGGGCGTTCTCCGCCTTTCGTCGCGGCCTGCGCTAGTCGAATGCCAGCCATTGGCCATACCACTAAGGAACGATGGCGGCGCTTCCGGGGGCGGGCTACAAACCGGACTACAAGTCAAATAAAGAAGCCCCGCCGCCCGTCCGACCCCAGGGTCATGACGCAACGCCCCGGAGGCCGGAGATTTACTCATGCAGCCCGCTCGTTCCCGCATCCTCTTCGTCTGCCTGTTGCAGAGCCTGGCCCTGGTTCTCCTGCTGGTCGGCGCCCGGCATGGCTGGCTGCCGCTATACCTGGCCCTGCCGCTCGGCGTGGCGCTGCTCTGGTTGCCCTGGCTGCTTCCCGGCAACCGCACGGCGGTCGCGACCGTCGGCGAGCCCGACATCGCCCGGCTGGCTCGCGACCTGTCCCATAACACCAGCCAGAACGCCTTGTCGGCCGCCGGCGTGGCGTTCTCGGTGAAGCGCCTGGCGGAGAAGCTGCAATCCCAGCTCGACGCCGCCGAACAGATCGTCGGCAGCGCCGAAGTGATGATCCACACCGAGCGCGCCACCTCCAATCTGGCGCGCCAGGCCATGGACGCCGCCACCCGGGCGCGCGCCGGCAGCGACGAGGGCCAGTCCCTGCTGGCCTCGACCATCGAGCGCATGCATCAGCTCAGCGAGCGGATGGGCGCCAGCCGCGAGGCGATCGAGGCGCTGAACCAGCGCAGCGAGGACATCCAGCGGGTCACCCTGGTGATCCAGGGCATCGCCAGCCAGACCAACCTGCTGGCCCTCAACGCGGCCATCGAGGCGGCCCGTGCCGGCGAGCATGGGCGCGGTTTCGCGGTGGTCGCCGAAGAGGTGCGCGGCCTGGCCGGACGTACCGCCGAGGCTACCGAGGAAGTCGGCCAGATGGTCGCCGATATCCAGCGCCAGACCAGCGAGGTGGTCGAGCAGATCCGCCAGCTTTCCGAAGAGTTGGGGGAAGGGGTCGGCCAGGTCGAGCTGACCGGTCGGCAACTGGAAGGCATTGCCGAACTGGCGGCCGGGGTGGAGAGCCAGATTACCGAGATCGCCCAGGGCGCCGAGATCAACCGCAGCCAACTCGCCAGCCTGTTCGCCGCGGTCGAGCAGGTACGCGGCGACCTCAGCGCCAGCGAGGAACAGACCCTGCGCCTCGGCGAGGCCGCCAGCCAGTTGGAGAACCAGGCCGAGGTGATCAGCGAGCGCCTCGCCGAGGTCAGCCTGGACGCCTACCACCAGTCGGTCTACGACCTCGCCCGGGAGGGCGCGGCGGCTATCGCCGCTCGCTTCGAGGAGGACGTGCGCAGCGGGCGTATCGATCTCGACGACCTGTTCGACCGTAGCTACCAGCCGTTGCCCAATACCCAGCCGACCAAGTACCGGACCCGCTTCGACAGCTACACCGACCAGGTCCTGCCAGGCATCCAGGAGCAGTTGCTGGAGCGCAACCGCAACCTGGTGTTCGCCATCGCCTGTACCCCCGAAGGCTACGTGCCCACCCACAATCGCGCCTTCGCCCATCCGCCCAGCGGCGACCCGCAGACGGACGCATTGCGCAGCCGCAGCAAGCGCCTGTTCAACGACCGCACCGGGATTCGCTGCGGCAGCCACCAGCAGCCGCTGTTGCTGCAGACCTACACCCGCGACACCGGCGAACTGATGCACGATCTTTCGGTGCCGATCTTCATCCACGGCAAGCACTGGGGCGGCCTGCGCCTCGGCTATCGGCCGGAGGGCGCGGAGCCGGGCAAGGCGGCCGCGCCGGCGGCGCAGGGGCTGAGCCTGGCCTTGAACGGCTAGCCGGCCGCGGCGATCAGGCCGCCGGCCACGGCGCAGGCGAGCACCACTTGCCAGGGCGGCGTCTTCCAGGCGAGCAGGGCCAGCAGGGCGAAGAGCAGCAGGGCGAAGTCGGCCGGGCGCAGGATGCCTTCGGTCCAGAGCGGCTGGTACAGCGCCGCCAGCAGCAGGCCGACCACCGCCGCGTTGACCCCGGCCAGCGTTGCCCGTACCCGGCGTTCGTGGCGCAGGCGTTCCCAGAACGGCAAGGCACCGGCGACCAGCAGGAACGACGGCAGGAAGATCGCCAGCAGGCACAGCAGCGCGCCGCTCCAGCCGTTCGGCGCCGGGCCAGAGGCTGCGCCGAGGAACGCGGCGAAGGTGAAGAGCGGGCCCGGTACCGCCTGGGCGGCCGCGTAGCCGGCGAGGAAGGTATCGCCGTCGATCCAGCCCTTGGGTACCACCTCCGCTTGCAGCAGCGGCAGCACCACATGGCCACCGCCGAATACCAGCGAGCCAGCCCGGTAGAACGCATCGAGCAGGCGCAGCCATTGTTCCGGCCAGAGGCGCGCGGCCAGCGGCAGGCAGACCAGCAGCACGGCGAACAGGGCGAGGGACAGCAGCGCGCCGCGGTAGCCAATGGCGATCGGCAGCCGCTCGTGGCCTTCCCCGGCTTCCGTTTTCAACAGGGCGAGGCCGGCCAGGCCGGCACCGGCGATCACCGCGACCTGGGCCCAGGCAGTGGGCCAGGCCAGCACGCTCGTGCAGGACAGCGCCATCAGCGCCAGGCGCGGGCGATCCGGGCACAGGCTGCGGCCCATGCCCCAGACCGCCTGGGCCACCACCGCCACCGCAGCGATCTTCAGGCCATGCACCACGCCCTCGGGCAACAGCGCGCCCCAGCGCCCCAGGCCGAGAGCGAAGAGCACCAGCAGCAGCGCCGAGGGCAGGGTGAAACCGAGCCAGGCGGCGAGGGCGCCGGGATAGCCGGCGCGGGCCAGGCCGAGAGCCATGCCGACCTGGCTGCTGGCGGGGCCGGGAAGGAACTGGCAGAGGGCGACCAGGTCGGCGTAGCTGCTTTCGCTCAGCCAGCCGCGGCGGCGGACGAACTCGTCGCGGAAATAGCCGAGGTGGGCGATGGGCCCGCCGAAGGCGCTGCAGCCCAGTTTGAGAAAGGCGAGGAACACCGCGAGGGCGGTGTCGGGATGGCGGCTGGCGGTTGGCATGCGAACTCCGGATGGTGGCTGCTGCGAGCATAGCCGCAACGCATGCACGGCGGGTTACAGCATCGGCAGGTCCTGGGCGCGGCTGGCCAGGCGGTATTGCTCCGGCGTGGTGCCGGCCAGCCGGCGGAACATCGAGATGAACGCCGAGGGGCTGCTGTAGCCGAGGTCGAAGGCGATCTGCTGGATCCCCCTGCCGGCTTCCAGCGCCTCGATGGCCGCGAGGAAGCGCAGGCGTTGGCGCCATTCGCCAAAGGTCATGCCCAGTTCGCGCTGGCAGTGCCGGGCCAGGGTTCGCTCGGTGCTGTGCACCTGCTGCGCCCATTGCGCCAGCGAGCGGTTGTCGCCCGGCTCGGCCTGCAGTGCGTCGAGCACCTCGCGCAGCGCCGGGGTACGGCCGTAGGGCAGGTAGTCGTCGTGGGGCTGGGCGCATTCCAACTGGTCCATGACGACCCGGGCCAGGCGCAGGTCCTGCGCCGAGGTCGGCAGGTTGACCCCGCGCTCGGCGAAGTCCGAGAGGATCGCCTTGAGGATCGCGCTGATCGCCAGGGTGCAGGGTGTCGCCGGCAGGCGTCGTGACAGCTCGGCGGAGAGGTACAGCGAGCGGTAGACGATGGCCTGGCTGTTGTAGCAACTGTGCACCCGCTCCGGTGGTATCCATACCGCGTATTGCGGAGGCGAGAGGAAGCGCTGGCCGTCGATCTCCAGCTGCATCACGCCGTGGGCTGCATAGTTGAGCTGGCCCCAGGCGTGGGTGTGCGGCGGCGAATGGGTGTCGGCGCCGAACTCGTCATAGCGGAAGTAGACGTCGAAAGACTGCCCCTGGAGATCGGGAAGGCGCAGCAGGGTGGTGGTCGACATGTCCGAACCTACGGGTGGTTTGTCCGGAATTCATTATACGTCTGTATTCGGACTGGCTCAGAATGCCCGCGTATTCCTTTTTCATGGTGCGGAACCTCCCATGCAATACCTGTTTCCCCTGCTGGCCGTGTTCATCTGGGCCGGCAACACCGTCGTCAACAAGCTCGCCGTGGGGGTCATCCAGCCCGCCGAGATCGGTTTCTTCCGCTGGCTACTGGTCGGCCTGGCGCTGACGCCCTTCATGCTCGGCCCGGTGCTGCGCAACCGCCGCTACATCCTCGCCAACCTCGGCAAGTTCGTGGTCCTCGGCCTGCTCGGCATGGCCGTCTACCAGAGCCTGGCCTACTACGCGGCGGCGCTGACCAGCGCCACCAACATGGGCATCATCCTGTCGCTGATGCCCCTGATGTCGCTGGGCCTGGCCAGCAGCATCCTGGCCCACCGGCTGAACGCCGGGGCGCTGCTCGGCGCGCTGGTATCGCTGGCCGGCGTGGTGCTGGTGATCTCCCAGGGGCATCTCGGCGCTTTGCTGGAGCATGGAGTGAACCTCGGTGACGCGATGATGATCGTCGCCACCCTGGCCTATGCGGTGTACAGCGTGCTGTTGAAGAAATGGAGCCTGAAGCTGCCGGCGATGCAACTGCTCTACCTGCAGGTGCTGGTGGCGATCCTCGCCCTGCTGCCGCTGTACCTGCTGTCGCCGCGCACCGGCCTGAACGCCGCCAACCTGCCGCTGGTGCTGTACGCCGCGCTGTTCGCCTCGATCGTCGCCGCGCTGGCCTGGATGCACGGTGTCGCCCGTCTCGGGCCGAGCCGGATGGCGCTGTTCTTCAACCTGTTGCCGATCATCACCGCCTGCATCGCCACCCTGGTGCTCGGCGAGCGCCTGACCGTCCATCACCTGGTCGGCGGCGCGCTGACCCTGGCCGGGGTCCTGCTGGCCGAGTTCTGGCAGCGCCGCCCGGCCCGCCTGCGCTCGGCAACCTGCTGATTTCCCGGCAACTTCCTCGCGATTACGGCGCACGGAGGCGCCGCCACTGGCTATCATAGGCAGCGCTCCCCGCGCGGGAGCCGAGCCGTGCCAGCCTGGAAGAGGAAGAATCGTGGTCGAAGTGTTTTCCGTGCAGGATGGGCTGGACGCCGAGCGCGCCCTGCTCGACGAGGTGTGTGGCGGTGCCCGCGAGCATGGCCTGTTGCTCTGGCAGCCCTGCGATCGGGCGCTGGTCATGCCGCGCCGGATGGAGCGCCTGGAAGGATTCGCGCCGGCCAGCGCAGCGGTCGCCGAACGCGGCTGGCCGGTGCTGCTGCGCGATACCGGCGGCGAGCCGGTGCCGCAATCGCCGGGCGTGCTGAACATCGCCCTGTCCTATGCGCTGGGGCCCGGCGACAACGAGCAGACCCGTATCGAAACCGCCTACCTGCGGCTGTGCCAGCCGATCTGCGACTGGCTCCGCGAGCGCGGCCTGGACGCCGGCGTGGGCGCCGTGGCCGGTTCCTTCTGCGACGGCCGCTACAATGTCACCCTGGATGGGCGCAAGCTCGCCGGGACCGCGCAACGCTGGCGGCGCAACGGCGCCGGCCGGCCGGTGGTGCTGGCGCACGCGGCGCTGCTGGTCGGCGCCGAGCGTGAGGAGATGGTCGAGGTGGTCAACACCTTCACCCGCCGTTGCGCCAGTGCCCCGGATTGCCAGGCAGACAGCCATCTCGGCCTGAGCGAGCGCTGGAGCGATTTCCGCATGGCCGACAGCCTCGAACTGGAACGACGCTTCGTCGCCGCCCGATCCTGACCTCTTTCGCCAGAGCCTTGCGCCAGGAATAGCCGTACCGATGCCAGAACCCTTGGGAACCACCGTCCTCACGCCCGGATTCATGATCGTCCACGGCAATCGCCTGGACGACCTGCGCGACCTCGCCGTTTCCTGGATGCGCCGCTATCCGCTGGCGCCGCTGGAAAGCGAGCGGGTCCTGGTGCACAGCAACGGCATCGCCCAGTGGCTGAAGCTGGCGCTGGCCGAAGATCCCCGCGAGGACGGCGGCGGCGGTGGCGGTGGCGGCATCGCCGCGGCGCTGGAGGTGCAGTTGCCGGCGCAGTTCCTCTGGCAGGCCTATCGCGCGGTGCTGGGCCGCGAAAGCATTCCCGAGGTTTCCGAACTGGACAAGGCGCCGCTGACCTGGCGCCTGATGCGTCTGCTTCCCGGATTGCTGGAGCGTCCCGAGTTCCGCGCCCTGCAACGTTTCCTCGCCGACGATGCCGACCTGCGCAAGCGTCATCAACTGGCCGAGCGCCTGGCCGACCTGTTCGACCAGTACCAGGTCTATCGCGGCGACTGGCTCGACGACTGGAGCCAGGGCCGCGACCAGTTGCGCACGGCGAACGGGCAGGCGCTCCCGCTCGGCGCCGACGAGCGCTGGCAGGCCGAACTGTGGCGCGCGCTGCTCGCCGACGTCGGGGCCGATAGCCTGGCCCGCAGCCGCTCCGGCGTGCACCGGCGCTTCATCGAGGCGCTGCGCTCCGCCAGCGCGGCGCCGCGCGCGTTGCCGCGACGAGTGGTGGTGTTCGGGATTTCCTCGATGCCGGCACAGACCCTCGAGGCGCTGGCCGCCCTGGCCAGGTTCAGCCAGGTGCTGCTCTGCGTGCACAACCCCTGTCGCCACCACTGGGCCGACATCGTCGCCGACAAGGACCTGTTGCGCCACGAGTACCGGCGCCAGCAGCGCCGTGCCGGCGTTCCCGCCGACCTCGACGAGGACCGCCAGCACCAGCATGCCCAGCCGTTGCTGGCGGCCTGGGGCAAGCAGGGCCGCGACTACATCAACCTGCTCGACAGCTACGACGACCCGGACAGCTATCGGAACCTGTTCGGCGAGGTCAACGGCGGGCGCATCGACCTGTTCAGCGAGCAGGCTCCGCACGGGCTGCTCGGCCAGTTGCAGGACGATATCCTCGAACTGCGCCCGCTGGCGGAAACCCGCGAGCACTGGCCGCCGGTGGCGCCGCGGAGCGACGCCTCGATCCGCTTCCATGTGGCCCATAGTGCGCAGCGCGAAGTGGAGATACTCCACGACCAGTTGCTCGCCCGCTTCAACGCCGATCCGAGCCTGAAGCCGCGCGACGTGATCGTCATGGTCCCCGACATCAACGCCTACGCGCCGCACATCGAGGCGGTGTTCGGCCAGGTGCCGCGCGACGACCAGCGCTTCATTCCCTATACCCTGGCCGACCAGGGACAGCGCGGTCGCGAGCCGCTGCTGATCGCCCTGGAGCACCTGCTGAAACTGCCCGACAGCCGTTTCGCCGTGAGCGAGATCCTCGACCTGCTGGACGTCCCGGCGTTGCGCCGGCGCTTCGGCGTCGACGAGGCCGACCTGGCGACCCTGCACCGCTGGATCGAAGGCGCCGGCGTGCGCTGGGGGCTGGATGCCGCGCAGCGCGAGCGTCTCGGACTGCCGGCGGGACTGGAGGGCAACAGTTGGCGCTTCGGTCTGCGGCGCATGCTGCTCGGCTACGCGGTCGGCGAAGGCGCGGCCCTGCAAGGCATCCAGCCCTACGATGAGGTCGGTGGCCTGGACGCCGCCTTGGCCGGCCCGCTGGCTGTGCTGCTGGAGCGCCTGGAGGTGGCCTACGCCGAGCTGGCCGAACCGGCCACCCCGGCGCAGTGGGGCGAGCGCCTGCAAGCCCTGCTCACGGTGTTCTTCGAAGCCCACGACGAGCGCGACGAACTGCTTCTCACCCAGCTTCTGCAACTGCTCGAGCGCTGGCAGGAACACTGCGCCTGTGCGGCCTTCGCCGAGCCGCTGCCGATCAGCGTGATACGCGAGGCCTGGCTCGGCGGCCTGGACCAGGGCGGCCTGAACCAGCGCTTCCTGGCTGGCGCGGTGAGTTTCTGCACGCTGATGCCGATGCGTGCGATCCCATTCCGGCTGGTCTGCCTGCTTGGCATGAACGATGGCGACTACCCCCGCCAGCAGTCGCCGCTGGATTTCGACCTGATGCGCAACGACTACCGCCCCGGCGACCGCTCGCGGCGCGAGGACGACCGCTACCTGCTGCTCGAGGCGCTGCTCTCGGCGCGCGAGCAGCTCTACGTGAGCTGGGTGGGGCGGAGTATCCGCGACAATGGCGAGCGGCCGCCCTCGGTGCTGATCGGCCAGTTGCGCGATCACCTGGCGGCCGGCTGGCGTCTGGACCCGGACGGCGACGGCGAGGCGCTGCTGCATGCCCTGACCCAGGAGCATCCGCTGCAGCCGTTCAGCCGCCGGTATTTTCACGATGCGCCGGAGCAGGGCGTCGATGGCCTGTTCACCTACGCCCGCGAGTGGCGCGAGGTCCATAGCGAGGACGACATCGCCGTTCCCGACGCTGAAGCGCCCCTGCCGCCGCTTGAGCTGGAGGGCGTACTGGGGCTGCGACCGCTGGCGGAGTTCCTCGCCAACCCGGTGAATGCGTTCTTCCAGCAGCGGCTCAAGGTTCGTTTCGACGACGAGCAATTGACCGGTAATGACGAAGAACCCTTCGAACTGGACGCGCTGGACAACTGGAAGCTGCAATTCGAACTGACCGAACGCATGAAGCGCTGGGTCGAGCGGGACTGGGATGCCGAGGGCCTGCCGGCGCAGTTGCAGGCCCAGGTCGGGCGACTGCGGCGACAGGGTCGCCTGCCGCTGGCGGCGTTCGGCGAGTTCTCCGCGCGCCATTTGCTGCAACCGCTGCCCGACCTGCTCTGGCGCTACCGCCAGGAAATCGAGCGCTGGCCGGAGGCGGTCGAGCAGCAGCAGGAGTTGCGCCATCGCCATTCGTCCGGGCTGGAGCTGGAGGACTGGCTCGGCGGCTTGCGTCGCGACGCTTCCGGGCGCCTGGTACGCCTGCAATTGCTCAGCGGCAAGCTCCATGAAGGGCGCGGCTTCAAGTGGCACAGTCTGGTGCGCCACTGGTTGCAGCACCTCGCCCTGCAACGTCTCGGCCAGCCGGTGAGCAGCGTGCTGGTGAGCCAGACCGGCACCCTGGAGATTCCGCCGTTGCCGAGCGAGCGTGCCGGCGAGTACCTCGACCAGTTGATCGACGCCTGGCGCCAGGGCATGCGCCAGCCGTTGCCGGTGGCCTGCCGGACCGCTTTCGCCTGGCTCGCCAGTGGTGGCGCCGCAGAGCCCGAGAAAGCCATGCGCGAGGCGCGCAAGCGCTACGAGGGAGGGTTCGGCATTGGGGGCGAGGTGGACGCCTCGCCGGCGCTGGTTCGGGTCTATCCGGACTTCGACCGGCTGCTCGCCAGCGGTGAATTCGCGCACTGGGCCGAGCAGCTCTACGCGCCGCTGCTGGCTGCCCTGGGACGTGGCGCGGAGGAGCAGGCATGAGCCAGCAGCAGATGCCCGTGGCCCTCGATCCGCTGGACTTCCCGTTGCACGGCAGCCGCCTGATCGAGGCCAGCGCCGGTACCGGCAAGACGTTCACCATCGCCCTGCTATACGTACGCCTGGTCCTCGACCATGGCGGCGAGAACGCTTTCGGCCGGCCGCTGAGCCCGCCGGAAATCCTCGTGGTGACCTTCACCGATGCGGCGACCCAGGAACTCCGCGAGCGTATCCGCAGCCGCCTGGGCGAAGCGGCGCGTTGTTTCGCCGAGCCGCAGGAGCGCCACGACGGCCTGCTGGTCGCGTTGCGCCAGCAGTATCCCGCCGAGCGCTGGCCGGGCTGCGCGCGCCTGCTGCGCCTGGCCGCGGAGTGGATGGACGAGGCCGCGGTCTCGACCATCCACAGCTGGTGCTACCGGATGCTGCGCGAGCACGCCTTCGACAGCGGCAGCCTGTTCACCCAGAACCTGGAAACCGACCAGAGCGAATTGCTCGCCGAAGTGGTGCGGGACTACTGGCGGCGCAACTTCTACGGCCTGACGGCTCCGGCGGCGCAAGCCGTGGCCAGCTGCTACAGCGGGCCGGAGGCGCTGGGCAAGGCCTTGCAGCCGCTACTGGCGCGGCAGGACGCCGACTTCCGCTACGCCGACCAGGCGCTGAGTGCGCCCGAGTCGCTGGCAGCCTTGCTGGAGCGGGGCGGCGAGTGGTATCGCCAGCTCGACCACCTGGACGCGCAGGCCCGCGCCGCCTGGCGTGCAGCGCGCGTCGAACTGGAAGCGCTGCTGCGCGACCTGCGTCCCTACCTGAACGGCAACAGCTATCGCGGCAAGGACAGCGACGAGACCTTCGACGCCTGGTTGCAAGCGTTGGCGGACTGGAGCGAGGGCGGCGACCAGCCGGCCAACCTGGGCAAGTTCGGCCAGACCCGGATCAAGCTCACCGCCAAGCGCGTGGCGCCCGAGCATGCCGCGCTACGGGCCATCGACGCCTGGGCCGCGCATCAGGAGGAGCGCCCCGATATCGCTCCCCACCTGTTGCTGCACGCGCTGGGCGAGGTCGGCCGCGAACTGGAGGTCGAGAAACAGCGGCGTGCCGAAATCGGCTTCGACGACCTGCTCAGTCGTCTCGACCGCGCCTTGCAGGGCCCTGGCGGCGAGCGCCTGGCGCAATTGATCCGCGAGCAGTTCCCGGTGGCGCTGATCGACGAGTTCCAGGATACCGACCCGGTGCAGTACCGGATCTTCGAGCGCATCTACCGGATCGCCGCCGATCCCGACGAGCCCCAGGCACGGGAGACCGGCCTGTTCATGATCGGCGACCCCAAGCAGGCGATCTACGCCTTCCGCGGTGCCGACATCCATACCTACCTGCGCGCCCGCGAGGCCACTCGCGGGCGGCATTACACCCTCGGCAAGAACTTCCGCTCGACCGCCGCCATGGTGGCGGCCGCCAACCGCTGCTTCGCGTTCGCCGAAGAGCATCCGCGCGGCGCCTTCCGTTTTGCCCGCGAGGGGCTGGAAAACCCGGTGCCGTTCCATGCGGTGGACGCCCAGGGGCGCGCCGAACGTCTGCTGATCGACGGTGCCGAGGCGCCGGCGATGACGTTCTGGAACCTTGACGCCGAAGCCGGCGTGCTCGGCTCCGCGGCGTATCGCCAGGAAATGGCCGAGCGCAGCGCCAGCGCCATCCGCCGCTGGCTGAGCCTGGCCGACCTGGGCCGCGCCGGCTTCGCCGACGAGCAGGGCGGCTGGCGGGCGTTGCGCCCGGCGGATATCGCCATCCTCGTCCGCGGTCGCGCCGAGGCCGAGGCGATCCGTAGCGCGTTGGCGGCGCGGCGTCTGGCCAGCGTCTACCTGTCCGACCGCGACTCGGTGTTCGACAGCCAGGAGGCCGCCGACCTGCTGCACTGGCTGCGCGCCTGCGCCGACCCCGGCGCCGATGCGCTGCTGCGGGTCGCCCTGGCTACCCGCAGCCTGCACCTGGACTGGGCGACCCTGGAACGATTGAACCAGGACGAACTGTTCTGGGAACGGATGATCCTGCGCTTCCGCGACTATCGCCGCTCCTGGCAGGCCCAGGGCGTATTGCCGATGCTGCGGCGCCTGCTCGCCGACTTCGAACTGCCGGCGCGCCTGCTGCGGCATGCCGATGGCGAGCGCAGCCTGACCAACCTGCTGCATCTGGCCGAGTGGCTGCAGCGCGCGGCGGTGGAGCTGGATGGCGAGCACGCGCTGATCCGTCACCTGGCCGAGCAGGTGCAGAGTCCGGGGAGCGAAGAGATCCTCCGCCTGGAAAGCGACGCCGACCTGATCAAGGTGGTGACCATCCACAAGTCCAAGGGACTGGAATACCCGTTGGTGCTGCTGCCCTTCATCTGCAGCTGGAGGGAGCTGGACGGCAACAGCGGCGCGCCGGCGAGTTTCCACGAGGATGGCGCTCCAGGGCGGGTCATCGAGCTGGCACGGCGCAAGGAGCAGGCTGCGCGGGCCTACGAGCAGGCCAACGATGAGCGCCTCGGCGAAGACATGCGCCTGCTCTACGTGGCCCTGACCCGCGCCCGCCATTCGGTGTGGCTGGGTATTGCGCCGCTGGTGGCGAGCAACAGCAAGTCGCCGGAGTTGCACAAGGGGGCCCTGGGCTACCTGCTTGCCGGCGGCGCGACCATCGGCAGCGATGGCCTCGGTCAATGCCTCGCCGCGCTGCGCGGCGAGTGCCGGGAGATCGTCGTCGAGCCGGCCCCCGAGGCGGACGCCGAACACTATGTCGCAAGGCGCGGCCAGGGTCTTGGGCTGGCCCGCGAAACCCGCCGCAGCAGCCGCGAGAAGTGGTGGGTCGCCAGCTATTCCGGCCTGCAGTTGCAGGCCTCCGCAGGGCTGGACGATGACGAGGCGTTGGAGAGCGACGAATCGCAGGAGCCGATCAGCGCCGAGGAAGCCACCTTCCACGAAGAAGGCCGTTCCGCGGAGCAGGCGCCGGTCGCGCACGCCAGCGAGATGCGCGACGACCTGCATCGCTTCCCGCGCGGACCGGCTCCCGGCACTTTCCTCCACGGGCTGCTCGAATGGGCCGGCCGCGAAGGCTTCGATGTGGCGCGCGCCGATGCCCAGCGGCGCCGCGAACTGGTCGCGCGACGCTGCGACCTGCGGGGCTGGAAGGATTGGGCCGAACCGCTCGACCTGTGGCTGGAACAGTATCTCGCCGAACCGCTGCGCTGGCCCGGTGGCGAAACCAGCCTGGCCGGGCTGGTCGCCTACCAGGTGGAAATGGAGTTCTGGTTCGCCACCCATCAGGTCCAGACCGAGGCGATCGACGCCCTGGTCCGTCGCCATACCCTCGGCGGCGCGGCGCGTCCGGCCCTGGCGCCGACCCTGCTGAACGGCATGTTCAAGGGCTTCGTCGACCTGGTCTTCGAGCACCAGGGGCGTTTCTACGTGGCCGACTACAAGTCCAACTGGCTGGGTGCCGACGATGGCGCCTACAGCCCGGAAGCGATGACCGCCGCGGTGCTGGAGAACCGTTATGACCTGCAATACGTGTTGTACCTGCTGGCCCTGCACCGGCAGTTGAAGGCGCGGCTGCCCGACTACGACTACGACCGCCACATGGGCGGCGCCGTGTACCTGTTCCTCCGCGGCGCCCGCGCGGCGACCCAGGGCCTGCACTTCGAGCGCCCGCCGCGGGAACTGATCGAACGCCTGGACGCACTGTTCAGCGGCCAGCCGGGAGCCGAGCGATGAATCCGACCCTCAAGCAACTGGCCGGCGAAGTCCGCGATGGCCGCGACGACCAGGTAGCGCAACCGCTGGCGGCACGCCACGACCTGCTGCGTCAGCTCGACCTGTGGGTGGCGCGCGGCTGGCTACGGGCGCTGGACCGGGCGTTCGTCGCCTTCCTCGTCGAGTTGCAGCCGCAGGCCGATCCCCGGGTGCTGCTGGCGGCGGCGCTGACCAGCCACCAACTGGGGCACGGTCACGTCTGCCTGGACCTTGAGGCGACCCTCGGCGCGCCCGACGCGGCACTGTCGCTGCCGCCGGAGGGCGACGAAGGCCGCGATGTGCTGTTGCCGTCGCAACTGTTGCACGGCGTGCGCCTCGACGCCTGGCGCGAGGCTCTGGCGGCGTCATCGCTGGTGGAAGTGGTCGACGAGCACCCAGGCGATTCCGAGCCGAGCGAGACAGCGACCTCGCCGCTGGTGCTGTGCGCTCAGCGTCTCTACCTGCGTCGTTATTGGCGGCACGAACTGGAGATCGCCCTGGCCCTGCGCGAGCGCCTGGGTCGGCAGGCGCCCCTGGCCACAGACCTGGCGCCGCGCCTGGCCGCGTTGTTCGCGCAGGCGCCGACGGAAGACGGCCAGCGCGTCACCGACTGGCAGAAGCTGGCCTGTGCCCTGGCGGCCCGCGGCTATTTCAGCCTGATCACCGGCGGTCCCGGTACCGGCAAGACCACCACCGTGGTGCGCCTGCTCGGTCTGCTCCAGGCACCGGCGGTAGCCGCCGGCCAGCCGCTGCGCATCCGCCTCGCGGCGCCCACCGGCAAGGCCGCGGCGCGTCTCTCCGAATCCATCGGCCAGCAGGTCCGGGCCCTGCCGCTGGCGGAAGACGTGTTGCAGGCTATCCCCGCCGAGGTCACTACCCTGCACCGTCTGCTCGGCAGCCGTCCGGATACCCGGCACTTCCGCCACCACCGGGACAACCCTTTGGCACTGGACGTGCTGGTGGTGGACGAGGCCTCGATGATCGACCTGGAAATGATGGCCAGCCTGCTCGATGCGCTACCGCCGCAGGCGCGCCTGATCCTGCTCGGCGACAAGGACCAGTTGGCTTCGGTAGAGGCCGGCGCGGTGCTCGGCGATCTCTGCCGGGATGCCGAGGAAGGCTGGTACAGCGCCGAGACCCGCGCCTGGTTGCAGCGGGTCAGCGGCGAAACCTGGCAGGGCTTGCGCGAAGGTTCGGCGCAGGCGCATCCGCTGGCGCAGCAGACCGTCATGCTGCGGCATTCCCGGCGCTTCGGCGCGAGCAGCGGGATCGGGCGCCTGGCGCGGCTGGTCAACCGGCAACAGGCCGGCGACGCGCGCGCGCTGCTGGACCGTCCGCCCGCCGACCTCTTCGATCTGCGCCTGCGCGGGGAGCGCGATGCGGCGTTCGCCCGGCTGTTCGTCGACGGTCATCCGCAGGCGCCGGGCACGCCGTACGGCTACCGACACTACCTGCAACGCCTGGCCGAGGGCCGCCCGGCCGCCGGACTGGCACTGGAGGATGGTGCCTGGGAGCGCTGGGCGCAGTCGGTACTGACGGCTTTCGACGCCTTCCGCCTGCTCTGCGCGCTGCGCCACGGCCCATGGGGCGTGGAAGGACTGAACCAGAGGGTGGCGGCAGAACTGCTGCGCCTTGGCCTGATCGAGGCCGATCACGGCTGGTACGAGGGGCGGCCGGTACTGGTGACGCGCAACGACTACAGCCTGGGGCTGATGAACGGCGATATCGGCATCGCCCTGCGTCTGCCCGAGCGCAACGACGACGGCAGCCTGCGCTTCGCGCTGCGCGTGGCCTTCCCGCGCAACGACGGTAGCGGCGGCGTGCGCTTCGTCCTGCCGAGCCGCCTGGTCGAGGTGGACACCGTGTTCGCCATGACCGTGCACAAGTCGCAGGGCTCGGAGTTCGCCCATACCGCGCTGGTCCTCCCGGACGCGCTGAACCCGGTGCTGACCAAGGAGTTGGTGTACACCGGTATCACCCGCGCCCGCGACTGGTTCAGCCTGGTGGAAAGCCTGCCCGGGGTGTTCGAGGACGCAGTGCGGCGCAAGGTGCGCCGGCTCAGCGGGCTGATGCTGCATCTGCGGCCGGAAAGGGAAGAACAGCCGCCGCATGCCCCGGGTGAACAGACCGAGTTGCCGTTCTGACGTGCCGTCCGGGCGGTCGGCTCAGCCGACCACCTTCAGGCTGCTCATGCCGTTGCCCTCGCGCTGGACCCGCACCTGGACCGGGATCCGTTCGTGCATTTCCTGGACGTGGGAAATCACCGCCACCTTGCGCCCCTGGGCCTGCAGGTTGTCCAGGGCATCCATCGCCAGTTGCAGGGATTCCGGGTCGAGGCTGCCGAAGCCTTCGTCGATGAACAGCGACTCGATGCGCAGCTTGCTCGATGCCATCGAGGCCAGGCCGAGCGCCAGGGCCAGGGAAATCAGGAAGGTCTCGCCGCCGGAGAGCGAATACACCGAGCGCAGTTCGTCGCCCATCTCGGTGTCCACCACCAGCAGGCCCAGCTCGCTGCCGCCGCGCTGCAGGCGGTAGCGCCGCGCCAACTGGCGCAACTGCACGTTGCTGTGCTGCACCAGCAGGTCGAGGTTATAGCCCTGGGCGATGCGGCGGAACTTGTCGCCGCTGGACGAACCGATCAGTTCGTTCAGGCGGCCCCATCTGCGGAACTCGGCGCGGGCTCGCTCCAGTTCGGCAAGCAGCGCCTGGCTCTGCTCGCGGCGTTGGTTGTCGGCCTGCAACTGGCTGTAGGTATCCAGGTAGGCCTGTTCGCTGGCGGCCAGGCGTTCGCGCTGTTGCCGCAGGTTGTCTTCCAGCGCCTCGCGGTCGGTTTCCGGCCGCTGGCGGCGATGCTGGAGCAGTTGCGCCTGGCGCTCCGCTTCCAGTGTCTGCTGGCGGGTGATCTCCTCTTGCAGTCGCTGCAATTGCTCCCGCCATTGCGTCGCCTGTTCCTCGGAAAGGCCGAGCAGGGCGTCGAGGCGGCTGTCGTCGAGGTTGTCCTGGCGTTCGCGCCAGGCCTGCCAGTCGGCCTGAAGGCGCTGGAACTCATCCTGTTGGCGCTGCCGTTGCTGCTGCAGGTGTTCCAGGGCTTCGGCGAGTCGCAGTTGTTCCTCGCGCAGCGAATCCAGGGGCGCCTGGAGCGTCTCGACGGCGCTCTGCGCCGCTTGCGCGGCGTGCTCCAGCGATAGCTGCCAGTCCTGGGCGCAGGCGTGCTGGCCCAGGTGAGCGCCGAGGCGTCCGTTCAGTTCGGCGAGTTCCGCCTGGGCCCTTTCCTCTGCCTGACGGGCTTCGTTGCGTTGCACGTCGCTTTGCTTCAGTTGCCAGCTCGATTCATCGCAGCGCTGCTTGAGCTCCTGCAGACGCTGTTCGATCTGCTGAAGCCGCGCCTGTTGCTGCCGGCGTTGCTCGATGGACTCGCCGAGTGCCTGGAAAGTCCGCAGCGGATCTGCCTGCCAGCGCTGCCAGTGCTCGTCGGAGAGCAATGGACGCAATTGCTGGCTGTCCTCCTCGACCTGCTGCTGCAAATGTTCGTAGCGCTGCCGTTGTTCCGTCAGCGCCTGCTGGCGCTGTTGCAGGATCGTATCGGCGGCCCGCAGTTCCTGCTGCAATTGCTGGGTCTGGCGCTGGCGGGCGATCAGCCGGTCGAAGTCTCGTTGGCACTGCTGGCGCTGCCCTGCCAGGTCGTCCAGGCGTTGTGCCAGCCACTCCAACTGCGCGGACGGCTCCAGGAGTCGCAGTTCTTCCGGCAGCGTCCATTGGTCCAGTTGCCGATCGAGCGCGGCCAGTTGGCCAGTCAGTTCCTGCTGCTCCTGGCGACTCTGGTTGAGTCTTTCCCGCTGGCTGGAATAGCCCTCGCGCAGACCGACCAGGGTCTGTCGCAGCCGCTCGAGGGCCTGCTCGGCGCGGACCTGTTCCTGGTCGTCGTGTTCACCGAGCGCGGCGAGCAGTTGCTCGGAATGGTGATAGGGATGCTCCTGGCTGCCGCAGACCGGGCAGGCCTCGCCGTCCACCAGGCCGGCGCGCAGTTGCTCGACGCTGGCGCTGCGGGCCAGACGTTGGCGCTGGAGCAACTCGCGGGTGACCTGCAGGGCCTGCTCCGCCGCCTTCACCTGCTCGGCGCATTGGCTGCCTTGTCGTTTCAAGTCGAGCAATGCCTGCTCCTGCTCGACCATACGCTGGTCGAGTTCGCCCCGGCGTCGAGCCAGACCGGCGCGTTGGTCGAGGACCTGTTGCCATTCCTTGTGGAGCGCTTGTTGTCGTTCCAGGCTATCGGTCTGCCGGCGCAATTCGTCCAGGCGTGCCGCCAGGTCGTCCGGCTCGCTGCCATGGAGGGCGGTCCATTGCGCCTGCAAGCGTTCGAGCGGTTCCCCGGCGTGGGCCAGGGATTTTTCCAGCTCGGGGAGCTGCGCCTGGCTTTCGAGCGTGCGCTGGCGACGTTGCACGAAGGCGGCGAGCTGGCCCTGGTGGGTCACCCAGGCGTCGCCGAGCGCGGCGAGAGTCTGGCTGTCGCGCAATGCCGCCTGCAGTTGCGCCTGTTCCGCGACATGGCGCTGCTGCTCCATATCCAGTTGCCGAGCGGCGTCGCTTTGCTGGGCGTGGCGCTGGTTCGATTGCCGATGGAGTTCCTGTCGCTCGGCCAGCGTTCGCTCCAGGCGCCTGGCCTCGCTCTCCAGCTGGAAAGCCTCGCGCAACGGCGCCTGGGCCTGACGCAGATGGTTGTCGGCCTGGGCCTGGCGCTCGCGCGCCTCCTGCAAGCGGGCCTGCAATCCTTGCAAGCGCTCGGCGCCCGCGGCTTGCTGCTCGGTGCGCTGTCGCTGCTGCTGCTCGGTGTGCCGGAGTTCCTGCTCGAGTTGCTTCAGGCGTTCGATCAGTCCGCGAACCGGAGCCAGGCGCTCCAGCCATTGCAGGGTTTCCCGCTCCGTCGCCAGGGTGTCCCAGGCCTGCCTGGCCTCGGCCAGTTGGCCTTGCGCGTGCTCGCAGGATTGCAGCAGCCGCTGCTCCTCGGTGAACCATTGTTGCTGGCCTTCCAGGCGCTGCAGGGCCTGTTGCTCCTGGAGGCGCGCCTGGGCTTGGGATTCCAGCGCCGCCTCGAGTCCGGCCCGGGCCTGCTCGGCCAGCGGCAGGCTGCCTTCCAGGCGTTGCTCGAGTTGCTTGCGCTGCTCGTCGGCCTGGCTGGCGCGCTGGTAGGCGGCTTTGCTCAATTGGCTGTACAGGCCGGTGTCGGTAAGTTTCTCCAGCAATGCGCCGCGGTCGTTGTCGCTGGCCTTGAGGAAGGCGCTGAATTCGCTCTGGGCCAGCAACACGGCGCGAGTGAACTGGGCGAAGTTGAGGCCGAGCTTCTGTTCCAGCTGTTCGCGGAACTCGCTTTTCTTGTTCGCTGCCAGCATTTGTTGGGTCTCCAGGTCCTGGAGGCTCTGCTGGCTCTTTTGCAAGGCGCCGTCCGCCTTGTCCCGGGAGCGCCGGGTTTCCCAGCGGGCGCGATAGCGGTGGCCGTCGATGCCGACGAAATCCACTTCGGCGTAGCCGCTGGCGCAGCCGCGGCGTAGCAGGTTGCGTTCGTCGTTGCTGGACAGCTCGTTCCGGCCATCGGGAACCTTGCTGCTGGCCGAAGTGCTTTCCAGCCGCGGCGTGCTGCCGAACAGGGCCAGGCACAGGGCGTCCAGCACGGTGCTCTTGCCGGCGCCGGTCGGGCCGGTGATGGCGAACAGACCGGCGCTGGACAGCGGTTCGCGGGTGAAGTCGATTTCCTGCTCGCCAGCGAGGGAGGCGAGGTTCTTCAGGCGGATGGCGAGAATCTTCATGGAACGGCTTATTTCCCCGGGGGCTCTTCGGTGGCCAGTTCGACGCTTTGCAGCAGGCTGGCGAAGTCATCCAGCGCCTGCGCATCCGGGCCGGAGCCATAGGCGCTTTCCCAGGCGCGGCTGAACAGTTCCTGGGGGTTGAGTTGGTCGAGTCCGAGCAGCGGCGCCTGCTCTTCGTCGCGGCGCTGGTATTCGCTGGCGATGCGCACCAGACGGCAAGCCTTGCCCAGCAAGGCGCTCTCGATCTGCTGGCGCAGGTCCGGTTGCGGTTGATCCAGCATGACGCGGACCTCCAGCCAGGGCTGCTGTTCATTCAACAGGTCGGCCTCGGCCAGTTCGCCGATTCGATCGAGCACCTCGCCAAGAGGCGCGGGGCCGATGCGCAACAGTTCCACCGCGCGTGGCACCGGGAGACTCTGCACATCCTTCAGGCGCTCACCTTCCAGGGTGACGAGGAGGACCTGGTGGCGATAGTTCACTTCGGCGAAGGACAGCGGCAGCGGCGAGCCGCTATAGCGAATGCGCTCCTGTCCGGCGACTTTCTGTGGCTTGTGCAGATGACCGAGGGCTACGTAGGCGATCTGCTCCGGAAACAGGCTGGCGGGCAGCGCTTCGACGTTGCCGATGATCAGGTTTCGCTCTGAGTCTTCGGAAACCGCGCCGCCGGCCATGTGTGCGTGGCTGACGGCGACCAGTGCCTGTCCCGGCGTGCGACAGGCTTGCGCGGCGGCAACCAGGCGTTCGTGCACCTGGCGGATACCGGCCAGGTAATCGTCGCCGAGCCCGCCTCCGGTGACTTCGGCGGGACGCAGGAAGGGCAGGGTGAGGCACCAGGCGGCGACCTGGCCATCCGCGTCGTGCAGGGGCAGCAGCAGGCGATCGCTATCGAGGCTTTCGTCTATCCAGCCGATCCGGCCGATGGCATGGGCGTTCAGTCGTTTCATCAGCGGAGCGGGCAGTTCGATGCGCGCGCCGGAGTCGTGGTTGCCTGCGATCATCACGATCTCCAGCCGCGGCAGCCGCCGATGGGCGCTGACGATGAAGTCGTAGAGGCGCTCCTGGGCTTTGAGCGGTGGATTGATCGTGTCGAAGATATCGCCCGCGATCAGCAGGACATCGGCGCGCTGCTCTTCCAACTGGCGCAACAGCCAGTCGAGGAAGCGCGCGTGTTCATGATCGCGGTCCTGGCCGTGCAGGGTCTGACCCAGGTGCCAGTCGGAGGTATGTATGAGGCGCATGGAACACTCGTCGAAAGCGGCGGAGCCGTGGCTCGCATTCCTTATATGAGGCAACAGAAGGAGAGGGCGGGGCAAGCCAGCCTATAAAGGAGGAATGGGGCGTCCTCTGGGCTTCCTGACCTTTGGGTTAAAAAGTTTCAAATAAGTGTTGACGCCAATTTCTATCTCCCTATAATGCGCACCACTCCCGGC
>NZ_KV811193.1:0-451 GCF_001813025.1 Pseudomonas sp. HMSC066A08 | reverse complement strand
TACCTTTTGTATAATGGGTCAGCGACTTATATTCAGTGGCAAGCTTAACCGTATAGGGTAGGCGTAGCGAAAGCGAGTCTTAATAGGGCGTTTAGTCGCTGGGTATAGACCCGAAACCGGGCGATCTATCCATGAGCAGGTTGAAGGTTAGGTAACACTGACTGGAGGACCGAACCCACTCCCGTTGAAAAGGTAGGGGATGACTTGTGGATCGGAGTGAAAGGCTAATCAAGCTCGGAGATAGCTGGTTCTCCTCGAAAGCTATTTAGGTAGCGCCTCATGTATCACTCTGGGGGGTAGAGCACTGTTTCGGCTAGGGGGTCATCCCGACTTACCAAACCGATGCAAACTCCGAATACCCAGAAGTGCCGAGCATGGGAGACACACGGCGGGTGCTAACGTCCGTCGTGAAAAGGGAAACAACCCAGACCGCCAGCTAAGGTCCCAAAGT
>NZ_KV811192.1:0-898 GCF_001813025.1 Pseudomonas sp. HMSC066A08 | reverse complement strand
TTTAACCTTGCGGCCGTACTCCCCAGGCGGTCGACTTATCGCGTTAGCTGCGCCACTAAGATCTCAAGGATCCCAACGGCTAGTCGACATCGTTTACGGCGTGGACTACCAGGGTATCTAATCCTGTTTGCTCCCCACGCTTTCGCACCTCAGTGTCAGTATCAGTCCAGGTGGTCGCCTTCGCCACTGGTGTTCCTTCCTATATCTACGCATTTCACCGCTACACAGGAAATTCCACCACCCTCTACCGTACTCTAGCTCAGTAGTTTTGGATGCAGTTCCCAGGTTGAGCCCGGGGATTTCACATCCAACTTGCTGAACCACCTACGCGCGCTTTACGCCCAGTAATTCCGATTAACGCTTGCACCCTTCGTATTACCGCGGCTGCTGGCACGAAGTTAGCCGGTGCTTATTCTGTTGGTAACGTCAAAACAGCAAGGTATTAACTTACTGCCCTTCCTCCCAACTTAAAGTGCTTTACAATCCGAAGACCTTCTTCACACACGCGGCATGGCTGGATCAGGCTTTCGCCCATTGTCCAATATTCCCCACTGCTGCCTCCCGTAGGAGTCTGGACCGTGTCTCAGTTCCAGTGTGACTGATCATCCTCTCAGACCAGTTACGGATCGTCGCCTTGGTAGGCCTTTACCCCACCAACTAGCTAATCCGACCTAGGCTCATCTGATAGCGTGAGGTCCGAAGATCCCCCACTTTCTCCCTCAGGACGTATGCGGTATTAGCGCCCGTTTCCGGACGTTATCCCCCACTACCAGGCAGATTCCTAGGCATTACTCACCCGTCCGCCGCTGAATCCAGGAGCAAGCTCCCTTCATCCGCTCGACTTGCATGTGTTAGGCCTGCCGCCAGCGTTCAATCTGAGCCATGATCAAACTCTTCA
>NZ_KV811191.1:0-206 GCF_001813025.1 Pseudomonas sp. HMSC066A08 | reverse complement strand
AGAATATTTATTCTATTATTATAATGATGACATATATAAACGTGATGACTTTAAAATAACAACCTTGATTGGTTGGTTAATTTTTTTCCCTGGCTCGTTATATATCTTAAGCTCCCTTGCTTTCTTTGTGCCAATGACCTATTTGGTGGCTGATAGAAAACGACAGATCTTATATTCTTATGTAGATGGCATTGTGATGGCAACCC
>NZ_KV811190.1:0-456 GCF_001813025.1 Pseudomonas sp. HMSC066A08 | reverse complement strand
TTGCTGGAGGTATCAGAAGTGCGAATGCTGACATGAGTAACGACAATGGGTGTGAAAAACATCCACGCCGAAAGACCAAGGGTTCCTGCGCAACGTTAATCGACGCAGGGTTAGTCGGTTCCTAAGGCGAGGCTGAAAAGCGTAGTCGATGGGAAACAGGTTAATATTCCTGTACTTCTGGTTACTGCGATGGAGGGACGGAGAAGGCTAGGCCAGCTTGGCGTTGGTTGTCCAAGTTTAAGGTGGTAGGCTGAAATCTTAGGTAAATCCGGGGTTTCAAGGCCGAGAGCTGATGACGAGTCGTCTTTTAGATGACGAAGTGGTTGATGCCATGCTTCCAAGAAAAGCTTCTAAGCTTCAGGTAACCAGGAACCGTACCCCAAACCGACACAGGTGGTCGGGTAGAGAATACCAAGGCGCTTGAGAGAACTCGGGTGAAGGAACTAGGCAAAATGG
>NZ_KV811189.1:0-282 GCF_001813025.1 Pseudomonas sp. HMSC066A08 | reverse complement strand
ATGTCAGCATTCGCACTTCTGATACCTCCAGCAAGCTTCTCAACTCACCTTCACAGGCTTACAGAACGCTCCTCTACCGCGTCACTTGCGTGACACCCGCAGCTTCGGTGTGTGGTTTGAGCCCCGTTACATCTTCCGCGCAGGCCGACTCGACTAGTGAGCTATTACGCTTTCTTTAAAGGATGGCTGCTTCTAAGCCAACCTCCTAGCTGTCTAAGCCTTCCCACATCGTTTACCACTTAACCACAACTTTGGGACCTTAGCTGGCGGTCTGGGTTGTTT
>NZ_KV811188.1:0-251 GCF_001813025.1 Pseudomonas sp. HMSC066A08 | reverse complement strand
AAGATTGAAATTGCTTGTAACTTGATGTTGCAGTTAAACAATTTTGATATCCCCAAAATCGAGAATAAACACTGTTATCCAACTTTTGATCTTGAGCTTCTGAGCTATATCGCCCTTGATACCACAGTCGTCCTGTCCCTAAATATACGATTAAAGGTAAGTTGATGTTTTCTACCGATTGAGAAAAAGATTCGCTAGCTATTTTAGTTGATTTTGAAGACTTATAAATTATGCTCTGATATTTTTTAGCA
>NZ_KV811187.1:0-214 GCF_001813025.1 Pseudomonas sp. HMSC066A08 | reverse complement strand
CTGAATAACCGCTTTTGCTTCGCCATTTTGAGTAATAATCATCGGTGCACCAGATTCAGTGAGTTTAGTCATCACTTCGGTGGCATTAGCTTTTAAATAACTAATTGGTTTGATTTGTTCTGAGTAACGCATATCTACCTCAATCAATAAGACTAAATTAAGTCTAAAAAAAGTCTAATCTGAGTGTGAAGAGATAAAAGCTAAAATGCAATAT
>NZ_KV811186.1:0-248 GCF_001813025.1 Pseudomonas sp. HMSC066A08 | reverse complement strand
AACAACACCATTAGGTGTTGGTGGTTTTGGTGCAGTACGTGCATTATCAACACGTAATGATGATCCTCAAGCGGCAAGTCGCCCATGGGATAAAGATCGTGATGGTTTCGTGTTAGGTGATGGTGCAGGTGTGTTACTCCTCGAAGAGTATGAACACGCTAAAGCACGTGGCGCTAAAATTTATGCAGAAGTTGTTGGTTTTGGTATGAGTAGTGATGCTTACCATATGACCTCTCCTGCAGAAAATG
>NZ_KV811185.1:0-973 GCF_001813025.1 Pseudomonas sp. HMSC066A08 | reverse complement strand
GAATATAAGTCGCTGACCCATTATACAAAAGGTACGCAGTCACCTAACAAGTAGGCTCCCACTGCTTGTACGCATACGGTTTCAGGTTCTATTTCACTCCCCTCTCCGGGGTTCTTTTCGCCTTTCCCTCACGGTACTGGTTCACTATCGGTCAGTCAGTAGTATTTAGCCTTGGAGGATGGTCCCCCCATGTTCAGACAAAGTTTCTCGTGCTCCGTCCTACTCGATTTCACTTCAAAGATCCTTTCGCGTACGGGGCTATCACCCACTATGGCCGCACTTTCCAGAGCGTTCCGCTAAAATCAATGAAGCTTAAGGGCTAATCCCCGTTCGCTCGCCACTACTAAGGGAATCTCGGTTGATTTCTTTTCCTCAGGGTACTTAGATGTTTCAGTTCCCCTGGTTCGCCTCTTGCACCTATGGATTCAGTACAAGATACCTAGGTTATCCTAGGTGGGTTCCCCCATTCAGAGATCTCCGGATCAAAGTCTGTTTGCCGACTCCCCGAAGCTTTTCGCAGGCTACCACGTCTTTCATCGCCTCTGACTGCCAAGGCATCCACCGTATGCGCTTCTTCACTTGACCATATAACCCCAAGCAATCTGGTTATACTGTGAAGACGACATTCGCCGAAAATTCGCGCTTGA
The DNA here is from genome assembly GCF_001813025.1 of Pseudomonas sp. HMSC066A08. Classification (NCBI taxonomy): domain Bacteria; kingdom Pseudomonadati; phylum Pseudomonadota; class Gammaproteobacteria; order Pseudomonadales; family Pseudomonadaceae; genus Pseudomonas; species Pseudomonas sp. HMSC066A08. Next base: position 326 of record NZ_KV811185.1, on the reverse strand, counting down.
ACTCGCAAATTTTACCTTGACTTGAATGATCACCAGTGAAAGAGATCATTCAGTCTTACTTCTATCACATACCCGAATTTTTAAAGAACAGTTCTGGTGCAAAGACCAGAAATCAATGTTCATTCACGAACATTCATTTCTGAGCTTTCGACGATTGTTAGATGGTGGAGCCAAGGAGGATCGAACTCCTGACCTCCTGCGTGCAAAGCAGGCGCTCTCCCAGCTGAGCTATGGCCCCGTATCGGATCACGCAGCACACCAACAATTGGTGGGTCTGGGCAGATTCGAACTGCCGACCTCACCCTTATCAGGGGTGCGCTCTAACC
>NZ_KV811184.1:0-203 GCF_001813025.1 Pseudomonas sp. HMSC066A08 | reverse complement strand
ACGCCAGAAGGACGGCCATATTTTACTTCTTCTTGCATCTCCACCATATTATAAGCATTATCAACCCAGATAATATGCAATATATTGGTATTAAGACGAACTGCGGTTTCTAGCTCCATTGAAGATTGCATAAATCCCCCATCACCAGAAACAGAGATAATTTTATCGCAAGGACGTACAAAAGAAGCGCCTATTCCCCAAGG
>NZ_KV811183.1:0-237 GCF_001813025.1 Pseudomonas sp. HMSC066A08 | reverse complement strand
CAATGAGCCATGAAGCCATTTTTGTATAGGGAATGTATTTATTCCCTGCTTCGTGATTTTCATTCTGACGTGCTAATGCCCGATTGAAAACAAAACGACAAGCCCCTGCAAAGCGTCTCATCTCACGCTCTTGCTGACCATTGGGTCTTAACTGGAATTTAAAGGCTTGTAGACGTTTCATATTACCTATTATACTTTGGTCCATGAAAAATGAAACGAATATTCGCCGTGGCAGAC